>CANGHW010000279.1 GCA_947453695.1 Opitutia bacterium | reverse complement strand
GTTGTCTGTGCCGGCCGGTTGAACCAAGCCGCTGCGCGGCGGAGGGGTGCGGGAGTGGCGGGGTGGAGTCGCGGCACGGTGGGAGCGTGGGCGGGGGCGAGGTGGCGGGCAAGGCTGGAGGGGTATGCCGATATCCAAAACGACCGGAAGAGAGTCCATGCATGCGTCCACCTTGCGGGGTGGCGTTAAGCCAAACGTAACGCCCGACCCGGAGTCGGTGCAGCGGTTCGTCGAGACGTTGCGGTTGCGGTCGCTCGCGGCGTCGACGCAGGCCGAGTATCTGCGGTTCGTGCGCAAGCTCGTCGCACGGCACGGCGGCGATCCGGCCACGCTCGAAGAAGCGCAGGTGCGCGCGCACCTGCTGCACCTGAAGGATGCGCACCATTATTCGCCGTCGTCGATGCGCACGGCCGTGGCGGCGATGCGGGCCTACTACGGGCTGCACCTGGGCCGCGAGTGGAAGCTGTTTGACCTCGTGCGATCACCGTCGGCGCAAACGCTGCCGACGGTCCTCACCCGGGCCGAGGTGGCGCGGCTCTTCGCGGTCGTGCGCGTGGCGCGGTTTCGCACGTTGTTTCGTTTGATCTACGCCTGCGGGCTGCGGATCGGCGAAGCGGTCAACCTAGAGGTGCGCGATCTGCGGGAGCTGGGCCGGGTGTATATCCGGGAGGCGAAGGGCAACAAGGAGCGCTGCGTGCCGCTGCCTCCGCTGATGCTCGCGGAACTGCGGGCCTGGTGGCGCACTCACCGGCATCCGCGCTGGGTCTTTCCCGGCGTGGGCCGCGGCTGGCGGGAGCAGCCCAAGCGCGTGGCGCAGCTCGCCCACGCGGTGGAGCCGCTGGGCGTGGGCTCGGTGCAACACTGCCTGCGCCTGGCGCGAGTCGAGGCCGGGCTACCGGAGGGCACGGTAGTGCACACGCTGCGGCATTCGTATGCGACGCATCTACTCGAAGAGGGCGTATCGATCCGGCTCATCTCGGCGTATCTCGGGCACAGTTCCCTGGAGACTACGCTCATCTACACGCATCTCACCGCGGTCAACGAGGCTGGCGCCCGGGCCGCGATGGCGCGGCTGCTCACGGGGCCGTCCGGCCCCGTGTAAGTCCACGAGCCGCACGCTCGCGATGTCCGCTCTGGCCGACTGGCTGGTGCGGCGCTCGCCGGTGGAGCTGGCGGGCCACGGAGCCCGGCCACTCAACCCGGCGCAACGCCGCGCCTTGCACGCGCTCACGCGCTGCCGCACGCCTGCGCTCGGCGGCCACGTGTATCGCTGCGACGCGTGTGCCGCGGCGGACTTCAGTTATCACAGCTGCCATCACCGGGCGTGTCCGCGCTGCGGCGCCGCCGGCGCGGCGGAGTGGACCGCCCGGCAGGTGGCGCAACTGCTCCCGGTGCCGTATTTTTTCGTGACGTGCACGGTGCCGGAGGAGGTGCGGCCGGTGTTCGCCGCGCGGCCGGAGGTATTGCATCACCTGTTCTTCACGGTCGCGGCGCGGGCGCTGCAGGCGGTCGCCGCGCAGCCGCGGCACCTCGGGGCGGAGTTGGGGATGATCGGCGTCCTGCACACGTGGGGGCGGCAGCTCCAGCATCACCCGCATCTGCATTTTATCGTGCCCGGCGGCGGACTCGCACCGGACGGCACGTGGCGTGCGGCGAAGCGTTCAGACTGGCTGCTGCCCCTCGACGCGGTCGCGGCCGCGGTGCGGGCCGGGATGGACGAGGCCCTGCGGCACGCCGCGCCGGACTTGCATGCGCAGGTGCCGGCAAGGGTCTGGCGCGAAGGTTGGTGGGTGCACGGGCAACCGGCGGGCACGGGGCGGCACGTGGTGCAATATCTCGCCCGCTACGTGCGGCGCACCGCGATCACGGACGAGCGGATCATCGCCGCCGATGATGAGCGCGTGACGTTTCGTTATACCGATACGGCGACGCAGACGCGGAAGGAATGCACGCTCGAAGCCGCGGAGTTTATGCGCCGCTACCTGCAGCACGTGCCACCACCGGGGCAGCACCGCGTGCGGTATTTTGGCTGGCTGCATCCGGCGGCCAGGGCGCGGCGGTTGAAAGTGGAGACGCTCCTCGCGGTCGTGATCGTCGTGCAAGAGCAGATGGCGGCGCCACCGCCGTGGCACCTGCGTTGTCGGCACTGCGGGGAGTTCGCGCTGGTGCAAACGGGCTCGCTCGCGCGCGCCCCGCCGGCCTGCACAGGGCAAGGGAGTCACCGATGAGGACGAACGCGCTGCACCTCAGGCCGCACGCCGGCGGATGCTGTGCGCCCGCGCAGCGGAGCGCGCGCAACGTCGGGAAAAACGCGGTCTGGCGCTACGCCTATCGGACGACTCCCTCGCCTGCCGAGGGTGCGCGGTGCGGCGATCACACGGTCACGACGCGCGGCGCTCGCGTCACCGCCTCCTCCCGCCAAACACAATCCGCATAAGCCGCGGTCCACCGTGCGCTGTTACTCGAGTCGGGCTTGTTCAACCCGCGTCCCGCTGCGCGCTACGGCGCAGCAGAACGCTCTGAGTTGGGCTCCATTTTTGGTTTGGGAGGCAGGCCTTTTTCTCGCCGTAGCGCGCGGTCGTAATCCTCGTCGGTGCCAAGTCCCCAATAGATGTTCTCGGTTCGATCTGGAAGATCGCGAATCCTTTGAAGCACGGCAACGTTCCCGGTCTCGGACACCGGCGACCAACGCATCTTCTCATCGGCACCAAAATTTAGATCGTATGGGTGCTTCTCTGCTTTAATCGCGGCAAGTGCTTCTGCGGAAAGCGTGGTATTTCGCAGTTCAAAATCGAAAAGCACGAGACGCTTCTTTTCTTCGATCGTCCAACGCCCAATCGTAACGAATTCGCGGCGCCGCACTCCCTGGCGAACGAACAGACCGTCGGGATATAAATAGTAGACATCGCCGAGACCGTCTTCCTGCATGATCTTCCAGCCGGCAAACAGTCGCTTGTCGATGACCTCACTTTCCGCGCCCACGCATGTGAGTGAAATGAAAACTGAAGCAAGCACGGCGAAGAAGGTCCGGGAGAGAGCTTTCATCGTTTTGCCCAGACATTATAGCTGCGTGAACGACGCAGCGGAAAAAGAAGGTGCTTGTCCCCGGGAGCGCGGGTTACGCCGGCGTGAGCCGGAGCCTATCCGCATGGGTGTGGCTGAAGCGCGAACAACAACCGAAACAACCAGAAACGGAGACAAGCACATGAAAACGACGACTAAATATGTGGGCCTCGATGTCCACAAAGATACGACCGTGATTGCCGTGGCCGAGAGCGGCCGCGCGGGCGAGGTGCGCCTGTATGGAGAGATCTCATCGGACCTCGGCGCCCTCGAAAAAGTGTTACGCAAGATTGGTGGCGAGGGGACTACCTTGCACGTGGTTTATGAGGCAGGGCCGACCGGCTTCGTGCTCTACCGCCGGCTGCAGCAGCTCAAGATCGATTGCATCGTGGTGGCACCGACGAAGACGCCCAGCGAAAAGGGCCTGCGCCAAAAGACCGACCGGCGCGACGCGCTCATGCTCGCCCGGCTGCACCGCGCCGGCGAACTCACCGCGATCCACGTGCCCGATGCCGTGGACGAATCGATCCGCGATCTGACCCGGGCGCGGGCCGATGCGGTGCACGATCTCACCCGCGCGAAGCAGCGCTTGAAGTCGTTCCTCCTGCGGCAGGGTTACCGCTACTCCGGCAAAGCCAACTGGAGCGAAGCCCATCAACGCTACCTGCGCGAGCTGGTGTTGCCCTTGCCCGCGCTGAAAGCGGTGCTCGAGGAATACCTCCTGGCCATCACGCAAACGACCGAGCGGGTGCAACGCCTCGAAGATCTGCTCGCGGTGCAGGTGCCGCTCTGGCGGATGTATCCGGCCGTCCAGGCGTTGATGGGCCTGCGAGGCTTCCAGCTCACGGCGGCCGCCGTCCTCGTGGCCGAACTCGGGGACATCCGGCGCTTCGAACATCCCCGCCACCTCATGGCCTTCCTCGGCTTGATCCCCCGGGAAAACTCCACCGGCACGAGTCGTAGGCAGGGCAGCATCACGAAGGCCGGCAATGCGCACGCCCGGTGGATCCTGGTCGAAGCGGTCCAACACGCGTTCCTCCCGCCGAAGGTCTCGACTCAGCTCACTCTGCGCCAGCAAGGCTTGTCGACGCCGGCCCGCGAGCTGAGCTGGAAGATCCAGGTGCGGCTGCACAAGCGCGGGTGGCATCTCCTGCACCGCGGCGTGATGAAACCCAAGGTCACGGTCGCACTGGCGCGGGAACTCGCCGGCTTCGTCTGGGATGTCCTGCGGCAGGTGCCGGTCCCACGTCCGTGAGCGCATGACCGCATCGCCGACTACGGGCCGACTGGTCTTCGCCTCCGGCTCCGGGCCCGCAATCCGCTGAAAAGGGAAACCAGTAAACTTTGTTCTTTGAGACGCCACCGGCGGTGGCGGCAATCGTCAGGGACCGGGCGGCCGGCCCATGCCAGATAACGTTCGGGACGGGTGTGGCCTCCGGGTCACGCCGACGTCCGAGCCTAGACTCCGGCGGGCATGACGCACCAATGAAACGACGGTATCCAATCCGCGCAGATCAGCACGATCACGGTTCACACCGCGATACGCACTCACGCACGCGTTACTCGTATACATGCCCGGTCCCTGTCCCTTGCCACCACCTTCGGTCGGACCAGTTTTAATCCGCCGCTCTCCCGCCGCGGACTGTATCCACTTTTTCCGCTTGATCCCACGCAGCTAGATCAACGTTTCAGATCAGCCACGGCCGCTTGGGGCCGTTGGCTGTAGCGTCTGGTTAGCCTCTTTTTTCGAGTGCCGCATGGGTGTCTTCTCCTTCGATCTTCGCTGAAACTACGTGAGCAGAATCAGCGATAACTTCGAGCGTCTCATCGTGAAAAGTGATGATCCAATGCTTCTTCTCTTTTCGGTCCGCAAGTCTACTGGTGCCACAAGCCTCGTAAAATCCATAGAAGCTCAAGCCCGCAGCGTAGAGAGGATGGGTGTGCAATCGCTCGTCGCTTGGCGCGCCGAAGTGATAGTC
>CANGHW010000278.1 GCA_947453695.1 Opitutia bacterium | reverse complement strand
GGTAAAGGGGAGGGCGTGACCGGCTTCGTCGACGGTGAGGGTGTCACCGATGTCGACGTCTTCGAAGCCGGAGATGCCGACGATGTTGCCGGCGACCGCGGTCTCGGTTTCGCGAGTGCCGAGGCCGGTGAACTCGAAGATCTTCGTGATCTTGGAGCGGACGCGTTTGTGGTCGGAGTGACGGACGACGAACACGGTGTCGCCGATGTTGGCGGTGCCGCCGAGGATCTTGCCGACCGCGATACGGCCGACGTAGTCGGACCAGTCGATATTCGACACGAGCATGTGGAACGGCTCGGAGGGCTTCGCGAATGGCGGCGGAACGTGATCGAGGATCGTCTGGAAGAGGGGAGTCATGTCCTTCTTCTCGTCGCCGAGGTGGAACATCATGTAGCCATCGCGGCCGGAGCCGTAAACCACGGGAGCGTCAAACTGCTCCTCGGTGGCGTTGAGCTCCATGAGGAGCTCGAGCACCTTGTCATACATCTTGGCGGGCTCGGCGTTGTCGCGGTCGATCTTGTTGATGACGATGACGACCTTGAGGCCGTGGGCGAGCGCCTTGCGGAGCACGAAACGGGTCTGCGCCTGGGGACCGTCGTAGGCATCGATAACGAGCAGCACGCCGTCGACCATGCGGAGGGCGCGCTCGACCTCGCCGCCGAAGTCGGCGTGTCCGGGAGTGTCGACGATGTTGACGATTTTGTCCTTCCAGTGAACGGACGTGTTCTTGGCCTTGATCGTGATGCCCTTCTCCTTTTCGAGGTCCATGGAGTCCATGGCGCGCACCTGCACGGCTTGATTGGCGCGATAGACGCCACCTTCCTTGAGGAGCTGGTCGACGAGGGTGGTTTTACCGTGGTCGACGTGGGCGATAATGGCGATGTTGCGGATGCTCTGGTTCATTGGCGGACGCGGTCTTTGGTTGGAAAAAGAGGCCCAAAGTGCGCGCCGGCTCGGTTGAATGCAAGGCCGAAGGCGGGGCGTCGCGCGGATGTCACCCTGCGGCGATAGCCCGGAGGGTGGCCGGCTCAAGCGGCCCGCGCGGCGGTTCGCACCGCGACCACGGCCCGCGCGGCCAGATAGCGGGCCGCGAAGGCCGGATCCGTGCGGTGAAGGGGATAGAGCAAGCGATCGATCTGCTCCGAGAGCAGGGCGTCGACCTCCCGGAAGAGTGCGGCGAGGCGCAAAGTCGTCGCGCGGCGATCGGCAATGACCACGCGCGGTTCGTCGCGGCCCTCCCTCGCGGCCTCGATGAGGGCCTCGAACGCGGCGAGCACGGCGTCGGAGATACCGTATTCCGTCAGCGCCACTCGTTCAGTCTGGGCCGCCTCCAGGATGCGCCGGGCGATCAATGAACGGTGTGAAACCCGCGCCCGAACAAAGGTCGAGGGGCTCACACGTGCGATTACGGCCAGTTCGACGAGACCATGGGTAGCGGCGTGGAGCGCGAGCGCGTTGGCGACGTGAAGGGTGGCCGTGGCCAGGGCGGCGTGGACTTCATCACGTCGTGCCGTGCGCGCGGCCGTGGGCTCCATCTGGGCGCACGCCAGCGCGTTGATGTCGTGGAGTTTGGACCGGAGCAGGTTGAGTCGCGCGGGCAGACCGGGGACGCTGGTGGCCGCCGGCGTGTCCTCGAGGAGCGTAGCGGTCGTGTTAAACGCTTCGAATTTGCGGGTTTGACGGTCGTTCATGGCGGAAAAGGGTGTTGGGTCGGCGCAGTCTATCGCACTCGGTGGCTCACCGGCTGAGCCACTCGCCAAAAAGGTGGAAAAAAGTGCAGGCGTGGCGGTCCGGAGTCGGGGAGGGCGAGGTGTAGCCCGGTGCGGGTTATTCGAAGGAGGAGCGGCAGGGATGGATCGTCGGCGCGACCGCTCCGAACGTCGGTGAGCGCAGTCGGAACGCCCGAGAGCGCGTTCTGAATGACCGCGCGCGCAGTCTGAAGGTGTGTCAGTGCGGTCTGAACGCCGGTAAGCCTAGTCTGAATCGTTGTCAGCGCGCTCTGAAGGGCGGTCAGCGCGGTCTGAATCAATGTCAGCGCAGTCTGATTCAATGTAAGTGCGGTCTGGACGTCTGCGCGCGCGTTCTGAATAGCCACGCGTGCGCTCCGAACGCAGGTGCGCGCAGTCTGAACCCCAGTGCGCGGGGTCAGAACTCCGGTGCGTGTGTCCTGAACGCCGGCGCATGCGCTCTGCATGTCCGCCTGCGTGATTCGATCGCCGGGCTGCGTCGACCGATGTGCTTCGCGCGGGGTTCGATCAGAGTCGGTCGCGCGGTGATGTGCAGTAAGTGTCGTCCCACCGCGTGACGCCGCGGTCCGCGGGGTTGGAGATGTATACTTTGAACCACCTATTGCGGTCCCCGCGCATTGCGCGGCATCAATCACCGCGTGACTGCGAAGTAGACGCCGTAGAAGACCGACCATGCGTAGATGTGCAGGCGGAGTTTGGTGGCGGGGCGGGCGTGTTCGCCGAAGATGCGGGCGAGGCCCCAGGCGACGGCACTGGTTGCCGCGAAGCCGCAGAGGCGGGCGGCGAGGCTGGCCAACAAAAACGGGACGAGCGCAATCTGCTGCGCGCCGGCGTGGAGGGCGTAGACTTTATACGGCTGGGCAGTAAACACGCCGGTAAAAAGGGCGCCGAGGCCGTGCGTTTGCAGGGCTTGGGCGGCGCGGATGATCATGTCGCGGGAGATGCCGGGCACCCAATCCGCGGCGCGGAGGAGCACTTGCATGTCGCCCTGGCTGGCGGCGAACCAGAGCAGCGTGCCGCCGATCAAGGAGCCGGCGAGCGCCCAACCGGCGGCGACGAGCGCACGACGATAATCGGTCAGCGCGAGGCGCGTGAGGAGGACATCCGGGGCAATGAAGAATACCGTGGACTCGGCCAGACCCCAGAAAAAGGCGAGGGCCGGGAGGGCGAACGAGGGAGCGCGGGGGGCCTCGGCGTGCAGCGGATGCGAGAGACTCATGCAGCACCGCTCGCGAGCGAGAAACGAGGCGGAAGGAAGCGAGGGCGAGGCACGGAGGGCGGGAATCGAGGATGCGCGGAGCAGGCGCTCAGGGCGTGAACTTCCGTTCCTTGAACCAATAGAGAAGCTGGTCCGACCAGGGCGGAGCGGGGCGGGCGGCGGTGCCGAGGCCGAGACCGTGCGCGCCTTTTTCATAGATATGGACGGAGGGGAATCCACCGGCTTTGCGCAGGGCCGCGGCAAAGAGGAGCGTGTTTTCCACGGGAACGGTTTTGTCTTCCACGGTGTGCCAGAGGAAGCAGGGCGGGGTATCCTTGGTGACCTGGAGTTCGCTGGAGAGGAACTTCACGAGTTCCGGATCAGGCTCGGCGCCGAGGAGGTTTTTGCGGGAGCCGGCGTGAGCAAATTCGAGGAGCGAAATCACGGGATAGCAGAGAATGCCGAGGTCGGGACGGGAGCTCTCGCGCTCGATAGGGTCGGCGGCGTCGGGTTTGCCGGCATCGAAATGCGTGACGAGGGTCGAGGCGAGGTGACCGCCGGCGGAGGAGCCGATCACACCGATGCGCGCGGGATCGCGGCCGTCTCGCTTGGCAAACGCCCGGAGCATACGGAGGGCGCGCGCGGCGTCGTTGAGCATGATCGGGTGGCGGTAGCCGTTGGAGCCAAGACGATATTTCAACACGTAGGCGGAGATGCCGTGCTTCGCGAAGAATTGCGCGTAGCCGGTGCCCTCGTGTTCCGCGAGGTTGCCATAGCCGCCGCCGGGGAGGACGAGGATGGTGGCGCCGGTGTCGACGGCCTTCTCGGCCAGAAACGGCGTGAGGGTGGGCGTGTCCTGCGGACGCTGACCGAGGGCGCCGGGGGCGTCGCCTTCCCACAGGCGGATCGGCCCGAGGATGAGCGGGTAGGGATTGGGCGCGGGGGCCTTGGTCGCCGGGGCTTTGGGCGCCGGGGCGGCGGGTTCGGCGGATTGGAGGCTAGACGCGAAGGCGACGAGGGTTAGGGCGAGGAGGCGAAGGCGCATGGGTAGGGGTGGAGGCGGGGAGTGGAAGCGGTTCGCCGGCGTTTGGGAATGCGAAAAATGCGGGATGTGCCGCGAGCTTGCCTCAAGGAGATCGGTGCGAAGGCTCGGCCGCCCGCTTCTTCATGTCACCACGCACGCTGCCCATCTACGAACTCGAATCCGCCGTCGTGGCCTCGCTGCGGGCGCAGGGGCGGCTGATCGTGCAGGCGCCGACGGGCTCGGGTAAATCGACGCAAATCCCCCAGATGCTGCGGCAGCATGCGTTTCTCGAGCGCGGCGAGGTCGTGGTGTTGCAGCCGCGGCGGCTGGCGGCGCGTATGCTGGCGAAACGCGTGGCCGAGGAAGTCGGGTGCGCGCTCGGCGATGAGGTGGGCTATCAGATTCGCCTCGAGTCGCGGGTATCCGCCCGGACGAAGATTCGCTTCGTGACCGAGGGTATTCTGCTGCGGCAGATGTCGTTTGATGCCGCCCTGCGGGGCGTGAGTGCGATCGTGTTCGACGAGTTTCACGAACGGCACCTCTACGGCGATATCTCGCTGGCGCGCGCGGTGCAGATCCAGCAGACGGTGCGGCCCGATCTGAAAATCGTCGTGATGTCGGCGACGCTCGATGCCGGGGCGCTGAAAACGTATCTCGCCCCGTGCGATGTGCTGGTGTCGCAGGGCCGCAGTTATCCTGTGCGGATCGAGTATCTGCCGAAGACGGTGAATTTTGAAAACGACGCGATGTGGGACGTGGCCGCCGAAGAGTGCGCACGCGTGGCGGCGGCTTCGGCGAGTGGCGACATGCTGGTCTTCATGCCCGGCGCCTATGAAATCAACCGCACGGTGCAGGCCATCCAGGCGCGCCGCGAGTTGCGGGACTTCATGAGTTTCCCCCTTCACGGCGAATTGCCGCCGGAGGCGCAGGACCGCGCCGTGCAGAAATACGAGACGCGGAAAATCATCGTCTCGACGAACGTGGCGGAGACGTCCCTGACGATCGACGGTGTCACGACAGTGATCGACTGCGGCCTGGCCCGCGTGGCGCGCTTTGATCCGCATCGCGGCAT
>CANGHW010000277.1 GCA_947453695.1 Opitutia bacterium | reverse complement strand
GGGAGTCGGCGTGAAGAAGATGCTGAACATCGAGCCGCACTGGGGGACCTGCACGGGCAGGCCCTTGGTTTGGCAGGCAGCGAGGACGGCGTCGCGGAGCTGGCGGCCGAGCCGGTCGAGACGTTCGTAGGGCGAAGTGCCCGAGCCGTCGTCCTGCAGGAGGCGCAAGGCGGCGATGCCGGCCGCCATGGCGAGGGGATTCCCACTGAGTGTGCCGGCTTGGTAGACGGGACCGAGCGGCGCGAGGTGGTCCATGATATCGGCACGGCCGCCGAAGGCACCGACAGGAAGGCCGCCACCGATGATTTTGCCGAGGCAGGTGAGGTCGGGCGTGATTTTTTCGCGCTCCTGCACGCCGCCGGGCGCGATGCGGAAGCCGGTCATGACCTCGTCGAAGATGAGCACGGTGCCGTGCTGGGCTGTGATCTCGCGCAGGTAGGCGAGGTAGCCGGCGTCGGGCATGATGAAGCCGACATTGCCGCAGTAGGCCTCGATGATGACGCAGGCGATTTGCCCGGGATTGGCGGCGAAGGCGGCGGCAAGGGCGGCGCGATCGTTGTAGGGAATCACCACGGTCTCACGAGCGAAGGACGCGGGGACACCCGCGCTGTCGGGATTGCCGTGGGTGAGCGCGCCGGAGCCGGCCTTGATCAGGAGCGAGTCAGAGTGGCCGTGGTAGCAGCCGGCGAATTTGATGATCTTGTCGCGCCGGGTGAAGCCACGGGCGAGGCGGATGGCAGACATCGTGGCCTCGGTGCCGCTGTTGCACATGCGGACCTTTTGAATCGACGGGAAAAACTGGACGATGAGCTCGGCCATCTCGACCTCGTAAGGGTTGGGCGTGCCGAAGGAGGTGCCATTTTCAAGAGCGGCGGAGATGGCGGCCTTGATGCGCGGGTGGTTGTGACCGTGGATGGCGGGGCCCCAGGTGCAGACGAAGTCGATGAGCTCGCGGTCGTCGGCCGTAATAAGCGTGGCGCCACGGGCGGCTTTCACGAAAAACGGCGCCCCACCAACGGAGCGAAAGGCGCGGACGGGGGAGTTGACGCCGCCCGGGATGAGCTGCTGGGCGCGGGCGAAGAGGGAGGCGGAGGAGGAGCCGGACATGAAAGAAGGAAGATGAGGCGGCCGGTAAACAGAAGGAGAGGGCCGAGGGGAGAGTTACCGGCGGAAAAGACGGTCGCGCAATCTGAAACCCGAGCCCAGGTGAGTGCTGTGCTTGATGTTTCCCGGTGCCTCGTGATTAGGATTCGCCATGGCAAAATTCCGGCAAATACCCGGCGCACGCGTTGGTCTGGTCGGGTGTGGGTGGCGCTGGGTTGCGGCCATGGCAATCGCCGTTCTTGGGATGGCGACGGCCCGCGCGGCGGACGCGGAGTGGCGGACGACGCGCACCGAACATTTCACCGTTTTGAGTGCCGCGCCGGAAAAGCGGACGCGACAACTCGTGGTCGAGCTGGAGCAGTTTCGGGCGAGCTTCATTTCCACTTTCAATCTGCGTCCGGCCGTGGAGCCCAAGGCGACGGTGGTGATGTTCGACTCGGATCAACGTTTCACACCCTTCAAGCCGATCTATCGCGGCCAGCCCAAGGACGTAAGTGGCTACTTCGTGGGCGGGGCGGACGAGATCTTTATCGCGCTCAATGCCGGCCGGGACTCGGGCGGAGGCGACAGTGCCACGGAGACGATTTTTCACGAATATGTGCACCTCCTCCTGCACACGCGCGGGCTGAAACTGCCAACCTGGTTAAACGAAGGCATGGCGGAGCTTTTTTCGACCTTCGCCGTCGAGGGCAAGAAGGTGGAATACGGTCGGCCCAAACAGCACTACGTCGATGCGCTGAACTTCAGTGCCTTGATGCCCACGGCCTCGCTCATCGCGGTCAGCGAGGCATCGCCGGACTACAATGAGGAAGAACGGGCGGGAATGTTTTATGCCCAATCGTGGGCACTGACGCACTACCTGGTTTGCGGAGCCGACCGCACCAACGCCGCCCGGTTGGGGCGTTTCTTGGTGCTCGCGGAGTCGGAGACGGTGGGGCCCGAGACGGCTTTCCGCCAAATTTTCGGCGATGATTTCAAGACGCTGGAAAGCAATCTGCGCGGTTACCTGCAGGGCGGCAGTTACTACAAGCGGAATGCGCCGGCGCCGCTCACTGATCTCGCCGACACTTTGGTGGTGCAGCCCGCGTCGGAGCTGGAGCGCGAGTATACGCTGCTGAATCTGCGGTGGCGGGTGCTGCGCTCCGCCGATACCATGTTGCGCGCGTTGCAGCTCGCGGAGCGCTTCCCGCAGGAGCCCGGGCCGCAGGAATTACTGGGGCACGTGATGGTGGCGGACAACGATCATACGCGGGCGCTGGAACGGTGGCGGCGGGCAGCGGAGCTGGGCTCGGCCACACCCTTCGTGCTGATGCAAGCGGTGCGCGCGCGAATCCTTGAACTCGGCGCCACCCCTGATCCCGATGTGCGCTGGCCCGCGGCGGAAACGTCCCAACTGCGCCAGTGGGTTGATCGAGCCCTCCGGCATAACCCACGCGCTGATGAGGCGATCGAGCTGCTGGCACTGGTTGAGGCCAGCGCCGCGGAATTTCGGGTGGAAGCCATCAATGCCCTGCAAAGTCGCGTCGCCCGCATGAAAGACCCCAATCCGACGCTGGTGGCGCTGGCGGTCATCCGTTATCGCGTGAAGGATCTCGCCACGGCGCAGAGCATTCTAACTGCCGTGCGCGAATCGATGATCGCCCGACCAGACACCAAGATGATCGCACGCTTGCTGCAGGAGCGATTCACGGCCGAGACGAGCAAGCCGGTGGCAGGGCCGCCACTGGCGGACGAGAAAAATGAACGACCCCGTGTCGGTGCGCTCGACAATCCTCCCCCGCGTGCAGAAGGGAAATCGCCGGGTGGGTTGCGCGTGCCGCTGCCGAATAAAAAAACTGTCGCCACGACGAAACGGCCTCCGGTCGCCGTGGTGCCAAAGCTCCCGGTCGAGGCGGCGCTGGTGTTGTCGCCCGAGGAGTGTGTGCGGGCAGACCGCAACTATGTCGACGCGACGCGAGGCGACCCGGCGGCGCGCTATGCCGTGGCGGTGGCGCACGCTCTGGGCCGCGGAGCGATCTTCGATCCGGACGAGGCGCTTACTTGGCTGCGGCAAGCCGCCGAGGCGGGGCACACCGGTGCGTCCGACGTGCGACAAAAGACCGGCGACGCGACCGACGCGGTGTTGCGGGTGTTGCGCGAGCGGGAAGGCGGCGCGGTCCAGCCGGAGGAGTTTCCGCCCCTGAGCGAGGAACTCGCGGCCAAGGTGAAAGCGGCGGTCGAGCGAGGCGGCGATGCGCCGCCGCAAGTGGTCTACCGCGCGCGAGCGCGCTATCCCGACGCGCAAAAAAAGGCGCACATCGCGGGCCGCGGCACGGTGCGCCTGACGATCGACGATACGGGCTACCCGAAAGAACTGCGCGTGTGGGGCTTTTCGTTGCCGGAGTTTGGCAAGGCAGCGGAGGCGAGCGTGCGCGGGTGGCGGTTTATCCCGACGATCAAGGGCGGGAAAGCGGTCAGCACGGTGATCGACTTCACGCTGATATTTGGCGACGAGCAGGCAGAGAACGCGGGCGGAGAAAAACGGGACGGCCTGCTGCCGCCGCAGAAGTAGCGCGGAGCGCGGGCGAGCCGCGCTCCGAGGACGGCCCCCGTTCAGCTCACGTATTTCTGCACGATCGGGATGCGGCGGCCGACGCCGAAGGCGAGGGGGGTGATCTTTAGGCCGGGGGCAGCTTGCTTGCGCTTATACTCGTTGAGGTCGACTTTGCGGACGACGTCGTTGACGACGGCTTCGGCGAAGCCTTGGGCGACGAGGTCGCGGCGCGAGAGGCCTTCTTCCACGTAGCCTTTCAGGAGGGCGTCGAGGACGTCGTAGGGCGGGAGACTGTCTTGATCGACCTGCCCGGGTCGGAGCTCGGCGGAAGGCGGCTTGTCGATGGTGTTTTGCGGAATGATTTCGCGCTCGCGGTTGATCCAGCGCGAGAGGGCGTAGACCTGCGTCTTGAAGAGGTCACTGATCACCGCGAGGCCGCCGCACATGTCGCCGTAGAGCGTGCAGTAGCCGACGGCGACTTCGCTCTTGTTGCCGGTCGTCAGGAGGAGGGAGCCAAATTTATTGGAAAGCGCCATCATGAGCACACCGCGGATACGGGCCTGGATATTCTCTTCGGCGACGTCGCGCGGGCGGCCGGCGAAGACCGGGCCGAGGGCGGTTTCCGTGGCGGCCACGGCATCGGCGATGGCGATGGTCTCGAAGCGCAGGCCCAGATTTTCGGCGAGGATGCGGGCATCGTCCCGCGAGTGCTGCGAGGAAATGGAAGACGGCAGAGAGACACCGATCACGTTTTCCGGGCCGAAGGCCTCGGCGGCGATGACGGCAACCACAGCGGAGTCGATGCCGCCGGACAGGGCGACGAGGGCACGCTTGAATCCGCTCTTCTGCGCGTAGTCGCGGAGGCCGAGGACGAGCGCGTGATAGATATCGGCCAGCTCGTTTTGCTCAAACGTGGGCGAAAGCTGGGGGGTGAGCGTGGAGGTTTGGGCGTTTGAACCACCGGAAACGGACAGGGCAACGTCGACCACGCGGAGCTCCTCGCTGAAGGCGGCGAGGCCGGCGAGGAGCTGGCCCTGCGAATCGCAGACCTGGCTGCGACCATCGAAGATGAGTTCGTCATTGCCGCCGATGGCGTTGACGTAGGCGACCGGGCAATGGAGGGCGCGGGCAGCCTCGGCCACCACGAGATTTTGGCGGACGTTTTCCTTGGCACTATGCCAGGGGCTGGCGGAAAGATTGACCATGAGATCGCACTTTTGGTCGGCGAGCTGCTCGACCGGGACACGCCCGGAGTAGAGGCGACGCGTGCTGATCATCGGGTGGGTCCAAATATCTTCGCAAATCGTGATGCCGATGCGGCGGCCGGCGTGATCGACGACGGTGGGCGACGTGGCGGGCTCGAAATAGCGATCCTCGTCAAAGACGTCGTAGGTCGGAAGCAGGCATTTGCGGGCCATGGCGGCGACGCTCCCGCGATAGCAGAACGCGGCCGAATTG
>CANGHW010000276.1 GCA_947453695.1 Opitutia bacterium | reverse complement strand
GTCAAATCGGCCCCCACCGTTGGCGCCGCGACCGGGGCTTTCCTCGTCCAACTCTCCAACCTCGCTTTCGCTCTCGGCCAGGTCCTCTACCGCCGTCTGCGCGCGAGGCAGCCCGACCTCCGCGACCGCGATATCTTCGGCCTGCTCTACGCCGGCGGTTTCCTCGTCGCCCTTGCCGCGACGTTCACGCGCGACCTTTCCATCGATCTTAACACCCGCCAGCTCCTGGTCATTCTCTACCTCGGCCTCATCGCCTCCGGCCTCGGTTTCTTCCTTTGGAATCTCGGCGCCACACGCGTCGCCGCCGGCACCCTCGCCGCCCTGAACAACGCGAAAGTCCCCCTCACCGTCGCGGTCTCACTCCTTGTCTTTGGCGAGTCCACCGACCTCCCCCGTCGCGCGGTCAGCGTGATCCTCCTCGGCACTGCCGTCTGGCTCGCGGAAAAAAAATAGAGCGGACTTCAGTCCGCCCTTTTCGCTTTGGCCCCGTGCATCCGGGCGGCGAACTAAAGTCCGCCCTACCCCCGTCTACCTCACCCCTTCGTTTTATACGTCCGCGTATGCCCCGTGCTCGGCACGGACAGCGTGTAACTCTTCCCGTCCGCGGCCACCGTCATTTTAATCACATTCGCCGGGCACTTCGCCGCCTCGGCCCCGACGAGATTTCCGCGGTTGGCGATAAACTCCGCCGCGACATTATCCGCCGGCGACTTGAAGCTCTCGTGCAGTTGATAAGTCGCCTGCACCGACTTCGTCGACTTGATCGCCGCAAACGTCCCCGCCTCTCCGCCTTTCTGCGGCCCATTGTTCATCACTACGACCGTCGGCTCGAGGCTCTGCACCAGCAGCGGGTTGTTGCTCACGCCGAGTCCATGATGGTTCGTCTGATAAACATCCACCACTCCCGCCAGGTTCACCGGGGTCACGAGTTGCTCCTCGATATTCCAGGTGAGGTCACCGCCGTCGAAAAGCCGAAAGGCCCCAAACTCCAGCAGCCACACCGCACTGTTGGCATTGTCGCTCGTATCCGCGGCTTTCGCCGGCACCGAGCCCGTCAGCGGATTCTTGGCTTTCGCCTGTGCCGCCGTCGGCTCGACGAATTTTTGATCCGCCGCGAGACAGCGCAACCCGAGCTTCGGCGTGCCGCCCGCATTCAAGAGCGGCACCTGGGTGCCCGCCCGCACCAACTCCGCGCGCTTCGCGGCGATCTCGCGGAACGGTTTGATCTGCGTCGGAAACGTCGACTGCTTGCGCCCGTCTGGATCGCCGTCCGGGATGGCCCGGTGATACAGCGCCCCAAAGGGCAGCGCCTGCGCGACCTCTGCCGCGCCGCCGAAATGATCCGTGTGCCAGTGCGTGATGATTACGTGATCGATCTTCGTCAGCCCGGCGTCCTTCGCCGCCGCGACGATGCGCGAGGGATCCCGTCCGCCCGGATTACCCGTGTCGATCAGGATCGACTCACCCGCCGGAGTAACGATGAGGGTCGAACCGCCGCCCTCCGAGTCCACCCAGTAAACGTCCAGCGTCTTCGTCTTCTGGTCCGCACGCGCCGGACCGGCTGAAAAACTGGCCAGCGTCAATACACCGGCTGCCACGAGGGGTAGTTTGGTTTTCATGGGGTAAATTGAAATCAACCGCCCACCGCGGAAACGGTCGGGCGGTAGAGCGGGCTTTACACCCGCCATCTTTGCCGCCCGCACCGCGATAGGTGCGGGCCACTCACTTCGAATAGAACGCGTTGATCTTGTCCGCCACGTCGCGGAAGCCGATATCCTCGCTGTAGATTTCCTTGAACTCCGCGATCGCCGCATCGGGCTTACCCATCAAGTCGAAGCACGCGCCGAGTTCGTAGATGACGTCCTTCTTGGTGTCGTCCATCTGCGTGAGATCCTTCTTGGCCGTTGTCAGCTGCATGATCGCGAGATCGAAGAGTTTCTTCGCCTTGAAGCAGCGGCCGAGACCCACGAGCGAAGCGACCCGCACCTGCGGGCCTTTTTGCGCCTGCTGAAATTGCCCGATTGCCCCGTCCGTCTGTCCCAACTCCAGCAGCAGCGAGCCCAGCTTGTAGCGCGCTTCGTAATCGTTGGGATAGCGCTCCACGTAGCGCTTCGATTCCGTGAGCTTGAAATCCGCGAGTTCCGCTCGCGCTGCATCCATCTTCGCTTTCGCCGCCGGATCATTCGGCGCCGCCGCCACCGCCGCTTCGGCGGCCTTGAGATGCTTCTCGATCACCGTCGTTGCGAGTTCGGTTTCCTGCTTTTCCAGCGAGGCATCCGCCCCGCCGCCGGGCACCTGCCGCGCCTTGCGCACCCAATTGAGAGCCTCCTCGAGATTGCCGAGTTTTTGGTAGGACTGCGTGATGCTGCGGTAGTGATTGAGATTGGCCGGCTCTTTCACGACGAGCGCCAGCGCTTCGTCCAGCAACCGTTGGGTCATGTCGCCGGACGCGACGACCTTCGCCGCCTGCTCGAGCGATACCGCCTGCGCCTCGTCCTTGAGCTTGTCGCGGAAGGAGCCCTGCCCCTCCCAATTTCCCTTTGTCACGGTCTGCGCGATCGAGGATTTGCGCATCAGATTCTGCGCATCCGCATCCATCGGCTTCGTCTTCAGAATTTCGTCGGCGATTTTCAGCGCCTCGGTCGGTTTCCCGGCCGCCAGCCAGGCCTCACCCAGCGCCAGCAGATTGCCCCGGTTGTTCGGCTCGATCTCGCGCACCGCATCCAACGCAAACGCCGCCGTCTCGAGGAGACCCAGCCCCGTCGCTGCCTCGGCGAGCATCCTCAGCGCCGCGACGTTATTCGGGTCTTTTTCCAGGAAGGCCTCCGCCGACTCAAGTTGCTTGGCCGGCTCCTTCTTGCCGCCAAACATGAAAGGCGCCGTGGAAAAACCGCCCAGCTTCGCCATGAATCCACTCTTCGCCTTCGCCTGCTTGAGCTGCGCTACTCGCTGGAGTTTCCGCACCGGCAGACAGCCCGGCGCGATCTTCAGCACTTGGGCCGTGACCTCGAGCGTGTAGTCGAGATTGCCACGATCGATCGCGACGCGGGCGTTTTCGATCAGCTTCTGATGACGGGGGTCGAGCGAGGAGACGGGGACTTCAGGCATACGAAGTCGCAGCGAAGTCGCCGCCTTCCCTCCGGTCAACGCCAGACTCGGCAATTCCCGCCGACGTTTGAAAAACCGAATGGTTACAACACGTCCAACTCCGCGCGCACCGCGTCCGATAGCCGCGCGATGCCCGCCTGGACGGTCGCATCATCCTGGCCCTCCACCAGAAGGCGCAGCTTCGCCTCCGTGCCGGAATAGCGCACCAGCACCCGGCCACGCGCTCCCAGTTCCACTTCCAGTGCGCGGACCTCATCCGTCAGCCGCGGCAGGCTCTCGAGTGGCTTCTTCTCCCGCACCTTGAGCGCCGCTGTGAGCTGCGGGAATTTCTTCAGCACGCCGCGTAGCTCCGACAGTGGCTTTCCCGTGGCCAACATGACTTCGATCACCTTCAGCGCGGCGATCAATCCGTCCCCGGTGGGCGAGATATCCGCACAGATAATGTGTCCGCTCGACTCCCCGCCGAGCGTCGCGCCGTCCCGCAACATCCGCTCGATCACGTAGCGGTCGCCCACGGAGGTGCGCAGTGTGCGCCCACCCACCGCGGCCAAGGCCGCATCCACCCCCAGGTTACTCTGCACCGTCGCGACCAGCGTGTTGTTCACCAATCGCCCCTGCGTCATGGCGTGGGTCGCCAGGATCGTTAAAATTTCATCGCCATCCAGCACCTGCCCCCGCTCGTCGCATAGGATGCAGCGGTCGCCGTCGCCGTCGTGCGCGATTCCGATCTTCGCCCCGATCTCCCGCACCCGCGCCGCCAAGCCGTGCGGGTGTTCGCTCCCGACTCCCGCATTGATGTTCTGGCCGTCCGGCGCATCGCCGATCCCACTCACCTCGGCGCCCAAGGCCCGCAACACCACCGGACTCGTCGCGCAGGTCGCCCCGTTCGCCGTATCGAGGGCAATCTTCCAGCCGCGCAACGCCCCCGCGGGCAGGATCGCCAGCGCGGCATCGATATAGGCCTGCACGGCTCCGGTCTCGTGCACGAGCGGCTCCGACCCGCCGTTCACGGCCGCCGCGAGAAAACTCTCGATCACATTCTCATCGTGGTCCGTGAGCTTCACGCCGCTCGGTCCAAAGAACTTGATGCCGTTATCTGCCGCGGGATTGTGCGACGCCGTGATGACCACCCCGAGTCGGGCCCCGGAGGCCCGCACGGCCCGGGCCACCGCGGGCGTCGGCAGCACCCCCAGGGAAATCGCGTCCGCCCCGGCCGCACTCAAGCCCCGCGCCACCGCTGCTTCCAACGCCGCACCCGAGGCGCGTGTGTCCCGACCGATCAGCACCCGCCCCACGGCAGCGTCTTCGCGATGGTCGGACCCGCGACGGGCCTTCTGCTCCCCATGCGGCAGCCCGCGCCGCTCGCCTCCACTTTTCAACCACTGCACTGCGGCCTGCGCGAGTCGGGCGGCAAACTCTTCGTTGACCACCGGCCCGCCGTAGAGGCCGCGCACACCGTCGGTGCCGAAATAGTGTCTGCTCATGCGTGGGTCGCGTAGAAGTCGCGCGTGTCCTGAATCTTTTGCCGCACCGCCCCGCCGAGCAAAAGATCCCGAGCTGGCGCCAGTCCATCGCGCACATGCGGAATTTTGCCTACGATCCACATCGCCACCGCCGCATTAAGGACGATCGTGTCGATCAATCCGCGGGGCGCACGACCGCTGAGGATGGCCTCGACGAGGGCGAGATTCGTCGGCAGATCGCCACCGACCAGATCGTCAAAGCGCGCGGTCTCGAGTCCGAAATCTTCGGCCCGCCACTGGCCGTCCACCTCGCGCAACCGTCCGATGCCGCGCACGCGGTTCACCGTCGCACTGGTCAACTCGTCGATGCCTTTCCCCGGTTCGATCACGCCGTGTGCCGCCAAGCCCGCCTGCGTGCCGAGCACATCGAGCGCCCCCGCCAGCTTGCCGACCCACGCCTCGGAGAAGGCCCCGAGGAGCACGTGCGCCGGCCGCCCCGGATTGATCAACGGCCCGAGAATATTGAACACGGTCCGCTTCCCCTGCGCGGCGAGCGCTTTGCGCACCGGCACGATGTGCTTGAACGTGGGGT
>CANGHW010000275.1 GCA_947453695.1 Opitutia bacterium | reverse complement strand
GACTCACAGAACTTCGAATAGGTCACCGTCGTAAGTTTAGCCATCTTGAGGCTAAACTCCATGCGCAGATAGAGAGCGAGGCGGGCGCTGAGGTAGCGAATGAAGTCCTCGTGGAGAAGGCGTAGACGGCGTAACTCGGCCTCCGAAAGGAAGGCCGGATTGCGAAAATCATACGCCTCGACCTTGGCGCTTTCGCCGGGCGGCAAAGTGCCGCCGAGCAAAACTGATTTCGGTTGAGCCGATTCGCCGGTCTGGGCGAGCAGTTTATCGATCTCGCTTTGATCGAGAAAGTCGGAAGCGGGCTTGGACGGGTCGTCGGCCATTTTCGAGATACGGACAGAAACGCTTACTGAACCACGAAGTCTGAGAAATAGACTTGGTCGGCGATGCGTTTACCTAGGGCCTGATTATAGGCCATGACGAGTTTCTCGCGGATCACGTTTTTCGCTCCGGGTTCCTCGAGATCGGCGAGGGTCAAAGACGAGAGAACGTTTAGTGTGACATCGGTGAGGCGAGGCTTGGCACCTTCAAAAGCAGCGCGGATATTAGTGTTAGCGGCGCCAGTGATGATGAAACTGGTCTTGAGATAGCGGGTGCCCATGGTGCCGGCGAGGTTCACCACGACGTTTTGGAATTCGTAGGAGTTGGCGGAACCGCCACCTTTCTCTTTCTCGGCTTTGCCTTCCTTACCGGGTTTGCTGCCGTGCGACGGAGCCTCGGCCGCAGGCGCCTCAGCGGAGCCGTGGCCGGCTTCCGCGGCGTGTTCGCCGCCGGGAGCAGCATTGGCGGAGATCTTCTTTTGCAGACGAGGGAGGAGGACAAATTCCACCGTCGCCCAAGTTGCGACCGGGGCTAGAATCAGAGCTGCGATTACAGGGATCCACGCACCGATACCTCCGCCTTTGGCAGGGGCGGCGGCCGGGGCGGCGTCAGACGCGGCTTTTGCAGGAGCTTCGGCTTTAGGTGCGGCCATGGCAAAAAGGAAGGTAGGAAGGTTGGCTGGGAGACAGAAGCGAAGAGCCGGGAGCCGGAAGGCAGGGCAGGTAGCGGGAGCGATGTGCTGCGCCCGGCCCTGACTTCTCAGCTCTCAGCTAGTCAGGTTAGCTGCGTTTCAGATTAACGATGTCTTCGAGCACGGTGTCGGACACCGTGATGAGGCGGGACCCGGCTTGGAAGCTTCGTTGGGTCGTGATCAGATTGGAGAACTGGTCCGTGAGATCCACGTTGGAGAGTTCGAGCGTGCCGACCTGAATGGCACCTAGACCGTTTTGTCCGGGGACGTTGGTGGTGCCGGTCTGGAAGGCAGGATCACCAGCGGCAGCACCGACAGGTCCGGCAGCCAGCAGCGTGGAGTAGAGATTGTTACCGACGTTGGTGAGGGCGCTCGGGTCGTTAAAGTTTTGCAGTAAGACCTGGTTGTTCGTGGCGGACGAGCCGTCAGAGTAGAACTCGACCACGTTGCCTGCACGATCGATGGCGGCGGACTGCAACTGGGCGCCAGTGGGCGGAGTGCCGAGCTTGATATCGCCCACGGTGCCCAGGCCGTTGCCCGTGAGACCCTGCACGCGAAAGCCCTTCGTGGTGACGAGGTAGCCCTGGTCATCCCAACGAAAATCGCCTGCGCGGGTGGCGTATTCGGTATTGTCGGTGGGATTCTTCACATGAAAGAAGCCGTTGCCGGAGATGCCGAGGTCGGTGTCCTTGCCAGTGCTGGCGAGGGAGCCTTGGGTGAAGTTGGTGGCAACGCCGGCCAGCGTAACGCCAGTGCCGACGCCGATGTTGGGCGTGTTGGGGTTGGCCGTGCCAGAGGCGGCCGAGCGCTGGAGAATATTGCTAAAGCTATCGGAATACTTCGCCTCCGACGCTTTGAAAGACGTCGTATTTACGTTGGCGATGTTATTGCCGATGACTTCGAGACCTTTCATGAACGTCCGCAGCGCGCTGACGCCGCTGCCCATTGTGCCGATGAGTGACATGGTATTATTTTCTAGGTTGGAGGGTTAGGCCCCGCCGGTCGTGACCGGGGCGGGAGCGGGAGCGGTGACAGAGCTGGGCTCCACCAGGAGCACAGCGGAAAGCGAGTAGAGTTTGCCGTTAATGGAGAGCATAGGCTCGGTGCCGGCGGCATCCACGGCGGTGACATCACCGGTGGCAGTGCCGCCCTTGCCAGTATCGACCGTGACGCGATGCCCAAGGTAAGAGTTAGCTGCAACGCGCTGTTGATCCAAACGGAGCGCAGACATATCGCTGGCCATGGTCTTCGACTGTTCGAGCGAGGAGAACTGGGCCATCTGCGCGATGAACGCGGTATCCTCCATCGGTTTCATCGGATCTTGCGTCTTAAACTGCGTCGCGAGGAGCTTAAGAAAATCATTCTGACCAAGGGACTTTTGCGGCACGCGAGAGGCCGTGGTGGTGGCGGTCGGATCGGTGAGCGCGCTGCTCTTAGTGGAGGAAATTGCGGAGATTGCAGACATGGTCAGGCGTGAGTCAGGAGGCGATGAGAGCCGCGACGGGACGACAGGGAGGGAGTAGATATCACGCTCTCCGGCAGGGTCGTCGTGTTCGAGGAACGCGACGCACGAGAGGTCGCGGCGATTGAGGCAAAAACTTCATTTTCCGGCCGACGGGAGCCGGTGTCGCGTTGCCGAGACGAGGCGTCGCCGCCGGCAAACGAGAGCGAGGTCGAGGATTCAGCGTGGTTCGAGGTAAAAACAGGCTGGGCAAGACGAAGCGAGCGCTCGCCGGCTGCGGAGTTACCAGCGGCTTGCCACTCGTGCGCGAGCGCGCTCCGCAACTCGGGGGAATCAGTGCGAAAGGTCGCACGAACTTCATCCGCGCGCATCTCGACGCGGACATTGAGATCAGTGCCACCGACGGAAAACTGGAGGTTGACCGAGTGCTGATCGCCGGAGCTGAAACGATCCGCCGCAACCAATACAGCCTCCACTGCGCGATGCGCGCTAGCCACTGACTCGGTGGTAGGTAAATTTTCCAATCCGCCGGGAGCGATCTGATCCAGCTCCGTCAGTCCACGGAAAGTCGGAGCAATCAACGCGTGCGGGAGCACAGCGGCGAGGGCGGGACGATCGTTAAGAGTGGCGGTTGACATTGCTGGTTCAAGTTTAGCAACGCCGGTGCCAAGCTGCTTAACTGGCTCTTCAACCATCTCATCATCAGCGTTTAGAAAGTTTTTATATATCGATTCAGAGGCCGCTTTTTCGACTTTCTCAAATTTGGCATCGCGCGCGGCAAATTTTGCCTTGGACGGGGAAGTCGGCGTTTCGGCGCGGCCGGCACGAGCCAGTAAATTCGGTTCTAGCGCGATCGCACCAGCGGCCTCAGGTGAATTAAGCTGCTCCGCCTCAGATACGATGGGCTGCGAGTTCATCAGTGAAGACGCAGTTAACGGGTTTGCGATGAGTTCTTTAGGCACACCCTGAGAAAATTCTAGATTCGGGTGAGCGATAACCGAGGAATCGACCGGTGGCGTTGATATTTCTCCCGAAAATGCTTCCGCCGATAACGGAAAGCTAGCCGGCAATTTCTGGACGGCGAAACGCGCCGAGAGCGGGATCTCACCCGATGCGACTGGCACGGATCGAAACGATGTCTCGCGTGGATTGGTAGCTGGATCCTCAGAAGAGAAACTGCTCAAAGCATCGCCAGGCATCAGATCATTAATGGATTCAGGTTCACTGGCCTGCGCCGAATCAAACGAACCCATGGCAGACAAAGGTTGCGAAAGAGGAGACGACCGCAGCGACATTGCGGTAGTCGCTGGCAATGCGGCCGGCGTTTGCACCGGACTCGAGTCCGCCAAAGGTAGCGGGAATGAGATAAACTGCCGAGCGGCCACTTCAGCGCGTGCAAGTGACGTTGGTGGAGTTTCTGACCCGACAGTCGATTGATCCGAATGCATCGAGGGCGCATGCGGGCTGGTCGGAGCCTCATTTCGATTCGAAATCCGAGGCCCAAGGTTGCTAGCGCCCCGAGAGGATGCCGAATCGGCGGGCAGCGGAAATGCCATCGACGACATTCCTGCAGCTGAATCAGGCATAGTGCCTGGATCAGTGATCGACTCAGCCGAAAAATCAGCCGACGCCGACTCCTCGGTCTGATCAGACAGGGGCTTTATCGACGCCAAGACTTCGGAAGCAATAGGTGGGGCAAGCGGAAGTAGATTCTCGGGAGTTGGAAGGATAACTGACCGATTCGGTTCAACCGCCGTATCGAGCGGCTTCACCGCACTAGAACGCACTGCAGACCGAGAAACTTTTCCGCCTGCAGGTTGACCAGACGCGGCGTTACCGCTCCGGGCAGATGGTTGATTCGTAGACGCCAATGTTGACTGAGCGTCCGAGGCAGGAGCAGGCGTCGAAACCAAGGAAATGACACCCGATGGAGACGCCGGCTGAGCGGCTGTGGGCGGCGTGTAGCTACGCAATGCGGGTGTCACGCCAAGCGGCGTAGCGACAGTGGCGCCCCCAGTTGAAGTTGGCAGGCTTGCAACCGATGAGGCCGGAGCGAGGCCGGGAAAGAGTTGCGCAAAATGACCCGGGATATGCCCCGGCACCGACGAAGGTGAAGCAGACACCGAATCTCCTCCCGGCAAAAGCGTAGCGTGGGAGGTATCGGCAGAGGAACAAGCGGGCGCGGAGAGTTGCATAGTGTGGCACCCTCCGTGGCGAGCAACGCGCCGATCCGTGGCGCGGGAAACTGGAAAGAGAAATTAGGAAGTCGGAGCCGCTTTGGTATTCTTAAGGAGACGGAGGCGCTCGGAGAGGACAGCAGCGCGTTTCGCCATCGGTGTGCCGTCAGCGGCCGCCGACTTGCTCATTTCCTCGAAAATGGGACCGACGATGTCGGTCTTGAGGAGGGAAAAGATCTTAACCACCGTGTTGTCGTCCATTTCGCGAACGATGGCGACCACGGCCTTGGGCGTGAGGGTGCTATAGGTTTGGGAGAGCGTCTTGAAGTTCTTCATCTCGTCGGCCGTGATCTCAATGACCTTGGATCCGATTTCCTTCCGCAACGCCTCAACATCAGAGCGCACCTTGGCGAGTTCCTTCTCCTCCGCAGCGATGCGGGCGGCGCGCTGATCGAGGAGTTCGCTCTGCTTTTTCAGTTTCGCGCGCTCCTCCTTCAATTCGTTCGAGAGATTATCGATCTCGATGGTCCAGAAAT
>CANGHW010000274.1 GCA_947453695.1 Opitutia bacterium | reverse complement strand
TCGTGCACGAGTGTGGTAAATTCGTTGCGCGCCTCGTAGTCGCGCACCCCGGCGGGCGCCACTGGCGCGGAGCCATAGATCGGCGCACCCGAGCGAGTGAGGTCACGCAGCCGGCGCAGCGTGGCGAGATCAGCGGACCAATTTTCAGGCAGTATCAGCACGCGGTAGGCGGGGCCGGTGGGCAGCGTGAGCGCGCCGTCGCGCCACGTCAGCGCGGCGAGGTGGTGCGGATAAATGATGTCGAAGTCGTAGCCGGCGGGTGTAGCCACCATGCCGGCAGGGTAGGCGTAGCCGTGATCCTCGGTGTGAAGGAATGCGATGTCTGCGACCGTGCGCCCCTGCTGCAGGAGAAATTGCCCGCGGGCCACGTAGTCGATCCATGCCCCGGCGAGCGGCCACCAGGTGTTGAGGCGGCCGAAGTGCGTGCCGTAGCGGCCGAGGCCAAAGCCGGGGCCGTCGTCGGTGGGCTGGTGGGTGTAGTGGTGGAGGATGAAGCGGTTTACGCCTGCGGTCCACGCGTAGTCACCGGGATCCTTGAGGGTGGCGGGCGTGGCGAGCCAGCGGCCGTCTTCCGGCTTGGCGGTGAAAGCCTCAGCGCCGACGAGCCGCCGGCCGAGGACGTTGGCGACGGAAGACGCGACCTTGATACGCGGGAAACGTGGTGCGGTGTCGGGCATCCAAAATTCGTTCATCGGCACATCGAGATATTCGCCGCTGGAAACCGGATTGAGCGGACCGCCCTGCGCTTCGGCGTAGAGGACGAGGCCATGTTCGCGGGCGCGGCGCTGCATCGTGCCGAAATAATTTTTGGCGATCAGCTCTTCGACGGCGGAGCGAAAATCGCGCAGCGCGGCCTCGGTGAACGACGCGGATTCGATCACTCTACCAGTGAGCACAGGGAGGAGCGGCACGAAGTCGTAGCCCTTCAGCGAGCGAAATTGGCTGGGAAATGTGTCGGTCCAGTTTTGCGGGCCACCCTCGAAGCTGTCGAACAGCAGACCTTTGAGCGTGCGGCCGACGCGGGGACCGGCTTCGCGGAGAATGCGGCCAAGCGCCTGATCAAAATAAAACGAGACGGCGTCGGCATCCATTTTGTCGATTTCTAGGCCGTGGCCTTCGGGCACGGCGGGATGATTTGTCGAACTCGTGGACGTAAACCCGAAGCGTAAGATCGTCCACGCGCCGGCCGGGAGCGTGGCGCGCAACGTGCCGGTGGTGGGATCGAATTCGGCGGTGAGATCGATCACTCGAGACCGGGAGATACAGCCCGTGCCATCGGTGTCGAGAGGAGAGGCCGTGAGGGTCTTTTCCTCGAGCTTGGTTTTGATTTTCCAGTCGGGAGTGCGGCGGTTGGAGTCTGCGGGGACTGCCAGCAGAACGATATCGCGATAGAAATTCTCCTGCTTCGTCGCAGGCGGGGTGCGAAATTTCAGGGGCTCGATTTTGGGACGGGGCACAGCCATCAAAAGCGCGGTGCCGCCGGTCGCCGGAGTTTCGCTCCAGACGACTTTTTTCATAGAGCGTTTGGGCGTCACCCATGGGCCGCCGCTGGCGGACCAGCCGGGTGTGTTCATGAGGTGAAACTCGAGGCCGAGTTTGTCCGCCGTCGCGATCGCGTGCTGCACGTGCTCGTGCCATTTATTGGTGCCGTAGCGGACCGGGCCCGGCGGAAGGTAGATGCTCGCGTCGAACATCTGCACGCCCGCGATCCCTACGCGCTTCATGTCCGCAAGGTCGGCCTCGATACCGTGCTTCGTGACATTGCCATTAATCCAATGCCACCACACGAGCGGGCGCGCGGAGGGGGGCGGTGCGGTGAAACCGGCGTCGAGGGCATCGGCGCCGGTAACGTGTGCGGCCAAGGAAAGTAGGAACAACGCAAGGGCGAGGCGGCGGGGCGGGCGCATGGGGAAAGTTCAGCCGCCGAAGTGGGCCGCGCCAACGCAATCTTTGGTCGATCGTTCAACTGCGATCCGTGCGCCGGAACGCTCAATGCGCCCTCGGCGCGATCCAAGCGATGGGCCTGCACGGCCGCTTAGCGCGGCGGGTTGCGAGCGACACCGACTATTTCGGCCGCCGCAGCGGGATCGCAACGTTGAAGCTACGCGTGCGGTCGGACGTGTAGGCGCCGGCGCAGAGCAGCGTGACGGGAACGCCGCGCTCGTCGAAGATGAGTTGGGGCCGCTCAAGGGCGTTGAGCTTCTTCTTCGCGCCGTCGGTCCAGACAATTTCGGGCGTAGTGACGAAGACGTGTTTGGCGGGGCGCCAGTCGAAGCCGTCGCGCGACTCCCAGTGGGCGAGGGAGTAACCTTTCCCGGTGAAGATGCCGTTGTTGTCTTTCACGATGCCGCGGTAGCGCTCGCCGTCGTGCCAAATGAACGGGTCCTCGGCGGCGAAGTGCTCGCCGGGTTTGGTGAAGATCGGCGTGAGGTTCTTCTTCCACGGGCCTTCGGGTTTGTCCGCGGTGGCGACGAGGTGGACGACGGGGCCGCCGAAGGGGGCTTTGCCTTTCGTTGCCACGGCTTTGTAGACCATCAGCAGACCGCCGTCAGGACGGACGCAGGCGGCGGGATTGGAGGTCATGAGCGCGTCGGGTGCGTCGGATTCAGGGCTGATATCGATGACGGGACGATCAAGGCGCGTCCATGGACCGGCCGGCGAATCCGCGAGGGCGACGCCGATGCGCTGGTGATTTCGATGGGTCCAGTTGAGGCTCTTGGGCGGCACGACGCCGTCGCCGACGTTGCCCATGTAGTAGAGGCAGAATTTTTTCCCGACGCGGAGGATAGTGGGATTGTGGGTGCAGGAGCCGTCCCAGAATTTTTCGCCGCGGGCGGGCAGGACGACGTCGACGTGACGGTAGGGGCCGTTGGGCGAATCGGCGACAGCACGGGCGACTTCGGAGTGGGTGACCCACGCGTAATGGCCAAGCTTCGAGGGCCAACGCGAGTAGAAGAGATGGTATTTCCCGTCGTCGCCGCGGACGGCCGAGCCGCACCAGATGCACCAGTCGGAGCTCTCGAACACTGCGCCAGCGGGGACGGGTTGGAGCCATTGACTGAAGTCGATATCGCCGAGCGCCGAGGCGGTCGCGGCGTGGAGCGCGCGCGGAAAGCCGGTGAACGCAAGGGCGGCGGCGGTGGCGGAGAGGTGCAGGAAATCGCGGCGGGAAGGGGTGAGGGCGCGGGGGTTCATGGCTTGGCGTAGAAGCGGACGTAGTCGAATACGGCGTAGACGGGCAGACGGCTCTCGTCGACGGAGTCGGTTTTGCCGAGAGGAGAAGCGATCACAGTAAGCCAGATGCTCATGTCGCCATGATCGGGGACGAGGTGGGCATCGACGGTGTTCACGATGCGACCGTCGAAGTAATAAGTGATTTTATCCGGGGTGAACTCGCAGCCCCACACATGAAAATCGGCGGATTCGTCCGGGGTGTGAACGGTGCGGTGGCCGTGGCCCTTGTGCGCGGGATGCCAGATGTGCAAATTCGCACCGTAAAGCAGCGGCGTGACGGAGTCGTTTTCGCAGACGTCGATTTCCTGCCGCGAACCGAGGTGAGCATTTGGATCGGCGCCCGCGTGATGCATCATCCAGAACGACGTGTGCCAGCCTTTGGTCGGCGGGACTTTGAAGCGTGCCTCATAGTAGCCGTGGCGGAAGACCTGACGTGAGATCACACCACCGGCCGTGTAATCGCTCTTGGCGCTCTTCTCCTTTTTGCAAGCGAGCCAAAGGTGGCCGTCGTGCATGGTGACGTTGGCCGGGGTCTGAGTGCTCCAATAGCGAGTGTCGGTGCGGTAGAGCCAGCGGGTGGTGTCGAGGGTTGTGCCGTCGAACTCATCGGCCCAGGCGAGCGTGTAGCCGGGAGGCGGGGTGGGGGCGACGGGTAGATCGAGCGCAGTGAATTTGCCGGTGCGTTCGGGGGCGGGGGGCTTGGTGCCGATGGGTTCGCCCACAATGAGGAAACCACCGAGGTAGAGGCCGTGGGCGGCAAACGGTTTCGGATCGGTGATGGGCGTGCCGGCCTTGGCCAGGATGGCGGCCTTGTCGATCTTGGTGGCGAGAATCTCGAGACGCACGCGGTGTTCGCCGGGCGCGAGGGTTTTCGAAAAGAACCACGGCTTGAGCACGAAGCGGCCGGGCGAGGAATAACTGTCGAAGAGGGTGCCGGTCTCGGAGTCGCGGTCGTCAACCGTGACTCGGAACTGGCCGTTTTCCGGGCCCTTGAGGCCGATCAGTCCGAGGACGGTGCCGGTGAAGCGGAATTCGATTTTCGCGCCGGGCTCGAAGGCGACCCAGAGCGGGGGAACGAGGTTCTCACCGCCCTGTGTCGTCATGTGCGGATCGTTGGGCGGCACGGCGAGCCAGAGGTCGTCATGGTTGACCTCTGCGACGGTAACGAGACGGGCAGCGGCCCAGTGATCGGCGCGCACGGGTGCAGGCAATGGGTGCGGGGCGGGCTGGCCGGTGCGGAAAAACTCGGTGAGCGCCGCCGCCAGACGGGTGGCGTAGATGCGGTGGCCGGCGTCGGTCGGGTGCGTTTTGTCGCGGGTGAAAACAAGTCGGCCGCGGGCGTCGCGGCCGGCGGCGTCGACGGTTTCGGCGGCGGGGGCGGTAAACACGATGGACTTGTCGGCGACGCGCCGAGCGATCTCGATGCCAAAGTTGAAGGATGGAATGCCGTAGTGCGCGGCGATCGTTTCCATGGAGCGCGCGGTGGACTGGATGCCGCCGGCGAGGAGGTCCTTCAGATGTGGCTCGTTGACGGTGTAGACGAAGCAGAGGTCGGTGGACGGGAGGGCGGCCCACGTCTGGCGCACGATGCCCTCCATCTGGGCTTCGATGCGGGGTGAGCCGGCGCCGTCGTTGACGGCGAATTCGACGAATAGGAGATCGGGGCGGTGGCGGAGGACGTCGCGTTGCAGGCGCATGGCGCCGTAATTGGAACCAGTGCCGGAGACGGCGGCGTGAATCTCGGTGAACTTTGCTGCGGGGTAGGCGCGGCGCAGATTCTCAAGGGTGAAGACCCGCCAGCCGGACGCGGCCGTGATGCTGCCGCCGAGAAAGGCGACGCGCACTTCTTCGCCGCGGGCGATCTTGGCGGCGACATTGGCCAGGCCGGAGCGGAGTTGAAATTCCGGGGCCGCAGCGGCGGACGCAGCAGACGCGCCAAACAGGAACAGCAGCACGCGGGTGAACCGGCGGAGAAAATGGAGGTGCGACGTCATGGG
>CANGHW010000273.1 GCA_947453695.1 Opitutia bacterium | reverse complement strand
GCGGGCCAAGCTGTGGGTCTCCCTGCGGGGATCCCTGTGGGGCAGGCTTTACGCCTGCCATCCGACAAGCCACCCGCCACCGCCACTCCGGCCCCGGTGGGGCAGGCTTTACGCCTGCCATCCGACCAACCCACCACCCCCGCCCCAATCGAAAATCTCAAATCAGAAATCCAAAATTTCTCCGCCGCTTCCGATTCCCCCACCGCCCTCGGCTTCGACGAGACCGCGAAGATGCTCAAGCGCCAGATCGACGACAAAGTCTCAGGCCTCCGCCGCGAAATCGAAGCCCTCAACTGGACCGAACCCGGCGCCCCGCTCCGCGCGATGGCCCTCGTCGACAAACCCAACCCGAAGAACTCCCCCATCTTCCTCCGCGGCAACCCCGCCAACAAAGGCCCCGAAGCCCCCCGCCGCTTCCTCGAAGTCCTCTCCCCTCCCGACTCCACCGCCGTGGCCTCTGTGTCCCCTGTGGGGCAGGCTTTACGCCTGCCATCCGACTCCACCGTTGTAGGGCAGGCTTCACGCCCACCATCCGACTCCACGCCTGTGGGGCAGGCTTTACGCCTGCCATCCGACGCCCCCGCCCCTCACTCCCCACTCGGCTCCTTCACCGCCACTAAATCCTCCGGCCGCCTCGAACTCGCCCGCGCCATCACCGGCCCCGCCGCCCCCCTCACTGCCCGCGTCCTCGTGAATCGCGTCTGGGGCTGGCACTTCGGCACCCCGCTCGTCCGCACACCCAGCGACTTCGGCGTCCGCACCGAGGCCCCCGTGCAGCGCGACCTTCTCGACTACCTCGCCGCCGCCTTCGTCGCCGACGGCTGGTCCCTCAAAAAACTCCACCGCACCATTCTCCTCTCGGCCACCTATCGCCAGTCCGCCACCGCCTCGCCCGCCGCCCTCGCCGCCGATCCCGACAACCAACTCCTCAGCCGCTTCCAGCGCCACCGCCTCGAATTCGAGGCCCTCCGCGACACCCTCCTCGCCGTCTCCGGCCGCCTCGACCTCACTGCCGGCGGCCTCTCCGACGATCTCACCAAGGAACCCTTCACCCGCCGCCGCACCGTCTACGGTTTCATCGACCGCCAAAACCTCCCGGGCATGTTCCGCACCTTCGATTTCCCCAACCCCGACGTCAGCAGCGCCCAGCGCTTCGCCACCACCGTCCCCCAGCAATCCCTCTACCTCCTCAACAGCCCCTTCACCCTCGAGCAGGCCCGCCACCTCGCGCACCTCCCCACGCTCACCGCCGCCCGCTCCGACGCCGACCGTGTCCGCGCCCTCTACCGCGCCCTCTACCAGCGCGCCCCCGACGCCGAGGAACTCACCCTCGCCCAAGCCTACCTCACCGCCGCCGCGCCCACTCCCAACTCCCCTCTTACCTCTCGCTCCTCCTCCTATTCCGTCCCCGGCTGGTCCTACGGCTCCGGCGCCTACGATCCCGCCGCCCAACGCACCCGCGACTTCACCGCCGTCACCTACCGCAAACTCGCCGAGGGAAAAAAGAAGGAGGCCCTCGTCCACCTCAGCCCCTCTGAGAAATACCCCGACCCCACCTTCGGCCACCTCGCCCTCACGCCCAACGGCGGCCACCCCGGCAACACCCCGGCGCGCGCCGCCATCCTCCGCTGGACCAGCCCCGTCGACGGCGTGATCCAAATCGAAGCCACCCTCGCCCACCCCACCGCCGCCGGCGACGGCATCCACGCCCGCCTCATCTCCAGCCAACAGGGCTCCCTCGGCGAATGGACCGCGCACAACTCCAAAGCCGACACCAAATCCACCGACCTCCGCGTGATCGCCGGCGAGTCGCTCGACTTCATGGTCGACTGCCGCACCACCGCCAACTCCGACAGCTACACTTGGACCCCGAAGATCACGCTCACCGCCGACAGCGACTCCTCCCAACGCATCTGGGAAGCCAAACGCGACTTCGGCACCATCGAAAAACCCGTGATCCCCCTCACCCCCCTCGAGTCCCTCGCCCAAGTCCTCCTCCTCTCCAACGAACTGGCCTTCGTGGACTGAGGCGAATGGAATGGGATCAAGAGTCGTCAGCCTGAAAACTACAAACCAGCATGACCGAGGAAAAGCAGCACGAACTAAAGGCCGTATATTCGAAATGGCCAACAAATCGTTTGGTGCACGCAGCCACCATAGAAAGGAACGATTACGGGGCGGAAGCAATTGTCCTAATGCACGCAGAACTAACAGAGCGTGGAATTGCAGTCGCGGATCTGCCTGAAATTTCGTCTCGGCTATCTCGGCCAACTACACCTGGAGAGGTGAAAACTGGCACGTTTTTCCGACCAACTACACTAGGTCGAAAAAAATACGCGATTCGTTGGTTGGTCTGGGTGCTCACCTTTCTAGTCGGTTCGGCATCTCTTGAACTAGCGCCATCGCTTCGGTCGGTATCGTTTCCCATTTGGTTCATTTTGTTTATCAGCTACAAAATCATCTACCTCGACATACCCCGAATACGAAACGCGGGCGCATCGCCGTTGTTTCTTCTTCTTCTTCTGATCCCCCTCGTAAATCTAGGACTGCTTATCTTTCTCTTTGCAGCGCCTCCGCGAAAAAACAGTTCCTAGCTTCGTCCTCCGCCCCGTAGCCGCACCGCTTCCGGTGCGGTGCCTTTTTCCGATTCCCTCGTCTGCTATCAGCAGACCTCACCCCGCGCCGCTTCGGCGATCAGCCGAAGCTCACGCCAAAAGTTTCGCCCCTTGGCGAAACTCGATTAGCGTTCCACTCCTACCTCGTCCGCTCCCGCTCCGCGCCGCTCCCCGTCCCGCCACTTGACGCCTCCCCTCACTCGCCCATTTTCCCTCCATCCCGCATGAAAGGCACCGGCTTCACCTACTGGCAGGACGGCGAGTTTTGGCTCGGTCACTTGGATGAATTCCCCGACTACCTCACGCAGGGCGCGTCGCTGGAAGACCTGAAGGCGCACCTCGCCGATCTCGACTCAGAACTCCGCTCCCCGGCACCGTAGCCGCGCCTATTAAGGCGCGGTGCCTTCGTCCGATTCCCACGTCAGCAATCAGCAGCCCTTACTCACCAGAGGCGACCTGTCCGCCGAAGCTCCGCCAGAGCGAACGAGGATCACCCGAAGCCCACCCCCAAAGTTTCGCCCCCTGGCGAAACTCGATTAGCGCCCCTTCCTCCGGCAGCCTCTCCGTGCCTCCGTGTCTCTGTGGTTTATCCGCCGCCTCAGCCACTCGCCCACTCGCCCTGCCTCACCCACGTAGCGAAAACTTGCGCACCGCATCTGATGCGCCAGCCTCACCGGCATGTGAACCACCCTCGACCTTGATCCCGACGTCCTCCTCGCCGCCAAGGAGATCGCCGCTCGCAAGAAAAGCACCGCCGGAGCCGTGATCTCCGAGGTGTTTCGCCGCGGGCTGCACGCCGCTCCTCCCAGCGCCTCGGCGACCAAGCCCGGCAAAAAGATCGCCGCCGGATTCGAAGTGATCCCCGCCAATGGCCGCGTCGTCACCAGCGAACTCGTGCGCCGCCTGCGCGATGAGACCGAGGACGTATGAAGGCGCTCCTCGACACCAATTTCCTGATCGCGCTCTTCGACGCGGCCCACGTCCACCACTCCGCCGCTCAGGCCTGGCTCATCCAAAATCGCCGGCTTGGCTGGGCGACTTGTCCGCTCACTCAAAACGGCTGTATCCGCATCTTTTCCCAACCGGCCTACCCCGCCAGTCTCCCCATTCCTGAGATCACCCGTCGCCTTCGCCAAGCCACTGCCGCGACCGACCACGAATTCTGGCCCGACACCATTTCGCTCACCGACGCGCAACGCTTCGACCTCACCCGCGTGCCGCACCCGCGCTTTCTGACTGACGCCTACCTCCTCGGTCTCGCCGTCGCGCACAAATCAAGGCTAGTCACCTTCGACCAAGGCATCCCCCTCGCCAGCGTCGTCGGCGCGACCACCAAGCATCTGCTTACGCTGTAAATGCGCCCCGGCCCGGCCGCGACCCGGCGCCCGCACCTCGCCTTCATCGGAAAATTCATCGACTGCTCCAGATTGTCCCCCGCCCAAGTCCTCCTCTCCTACGAACTGGCGTTCGTGGATTAACCGCCGAGCCATGCGCACCTTCCTCGCCTTCCTCCTCGCTCCTTGTGCCGCGCCGTTGATCTACGCCACCGTTGCCGCCACCCGCCGCCCGCCCACTGAAGGCCCGACGTGGATCGATTCATTCATCCAAATTTTTTTCGTCTCCAGCCTGATGTCTTATGTTATCAGCCTGACCTTTGGCACGCTCGCCTTCCTCGTTCTCTGTAAAACCAAACGTGAGTCGCTCGCCACCTATGCGGGCCTCGGAGCCCTCGGAGGAGTCGCCTACTTCGCGTATGTCGCGACCAATAGCACGTCCGCCACTCCCGGAGGTCTGTTCATCGCCGGCTCCATCTTCGCCATGCTAGGCCTCAGCGTCTCAACCTGTTTCGCCCTGATCAGAGGCGTTCCTAGCAAAACGCTCCCGCATCAAAGCACCAAAGGAGAAATCCCATCTCTCTCGTAATCGCCGGCTCCCCGTAGCCGCGCCGCTACCGGCGCGGTGCCTTTCTCAGAAACCCCCGTCTGCAATCCGCAGCCCCCACCCCGCGCCGCTTCGGCGATCAGCCGAGGCTCACGCCCAAAGTTTCGCCCATTGGCGAAACTCGATTGGCGTTCCACTCCTACCTCGTCCGCTCCCGCTCCGCGCCGTGCTCCGTCCCGTGACATGACGCCCCCCGTAGCCCGCTTCGTGAGAAGCGGGACCGCCTCATCACCCCCGTCCGTCTCCTTCATTAGACATTAGTCATTAGACATTGGTCATTGGTCATTCCCCCTTGGCCCTTCCCTCACCCTTTCACCTCCCGCTCATACACCGCCAGCCCCGCCCGCAGCGCCTCGCGCACGTTCGCGCGCAACTCCGGCGGCGAGAGCACCTCGGCATGCGGACACCATTCCAGCACAGTGCGCGCAACATCGACGAGATTGTTGAGCTGGAGCGTGATTTCCAAACTGCCATCCGCGCACTCCACCTTTTCCTGGGTCGTGTGCCAGTCACACGTGCGCGCATCCTCGGCCGCAAAGCTCCGCAGCCGCACGCGCACCGTGTAGTCGCCGTCGCCCGTATAAGCCCCCATGTTGCCGCGTAACACCGCGGCGATATCGAGATCGGGCGGACGCTGAAACGTCCCTCCGGTCAGCGCCACCGCCCGCAGACGGTCGAGGCGATACGTGCGTAGCT
>CANGHW010000272.1 GCA_947453695.1 Opitutia bacterium | reverse complement strand
GCGTCGAGAAGCGGAAGAAGAAACTCCAACTACTCGGGTAACCCGGGTGCTGGGTAACGTCTGATCCCCGCCCCAATCCGGGCGGGACCGAACGGCGAAGGTCGGGGACCGCGCTCAGCGGCTCCTCTGCAGCCACCGCGGCGCGGGGACTGGGCCAACCGGCTCGGCCGTCAGTTCAACGACGCGAGTGAAGGGACAAAAAAGGGCAGGTCGTGAGACCTGCCCTTTGAAAGTGAACACCGCCTTGGCGGCGTTAGATTCGATCACATGCCCTTCTTGATGAAGGCGACGTCTTTGTCGGTGTCCTTGATGCGGATCGTCTTCTGGCCCTTGGAATCCTTCCCGACGAAGTCGATGCTGGCGGCGGCAAGGACGGGGAGCGCTTTGCGGATATCCTTGCTCTCACCTTCGCTGGTGACGTCGACCGTCCAGATCTCGGGCGGCGGACGCCCCTCGGCGGCCGGCTTGTTTTCGGTGGCGTTCAGGCGGAGATATTTTTCGTAGACTGTGACTTTGATTTGATACTCGCGGTAACCTGCGAATTCCGTGCGGGGCGGGTCTTGGACGGTCACCGTTTGATAGACGGCATTGCCGTTGCGGTCAGTGCCGACCTGCACGCGTTCGGCGCGGATCTGGCCGGGCAAAGTCAAATAGACCGGCTCGGAAACCTGCTCGAGCTTCTGCACCGGAGGACCGACGCCATAGTCGAGGGTAACGGCGAGGTCGGCCTTTTCGCCATCGTGCGCCTCGTAGAGGCCTTTGCCGGAAAGGGCGGTGCGCACATAGCCGGCGGCTTCCTTATAGCGCAGCGAGTCGTCGGTGGCGCCCGTCTTGTTGACGATCCGATAAGAGACCGCCTCCTCCGCCTTGGGCTTGGCCAGAGAGTCGATCTTGACGGTGGTGGAATTGGCGCAGCCACCGGTGAAGAGGGAAGCAGTGACCAAGAAAACGCCCGCGGACCAGAGGCGCGCAGCGGAACCAACGAGATCTGAGGGGTGATCAGATTTCATGGGTGGGACTATAGCAGTCCAGATGCCGTGCGCAACTCGCGGTTGCGAAAATTTACCGGGCGCTACTTGCCGGTGCGAAGCGCACTCACGATGCGATCATCGTCTTTGACTCTCACAATGACGGTTCCAGCGGAATCTTTGCCGATGTAGTTCATGCTCGCGGCGACTAGCCGAGGCAGAGCGGCCGACATGTCTCGGTCCTCGGTGTCGCAAAACGCGTCGGTCGCCCAGGCCTCGGCAGGTGGCGATGCAGGATCGCCGGTTAGGCGCCGGTAGGCGCGCAAATGGAGCTGCTTCCGGTTTAGCCTTAGATCCACGGCGCGCGTCACAGGAACGAAAATCGGCTCAGCGTTATCGAAGTTGAGTTTCGTCTCCATAATTGGCTTCCCGTTGCGATCAACGCCGACTTGAAAAGTCTCCATACGTGGTGGCTGCTGATACCCCACCAATTCATTGTCGTTTATCGTTTTTTTCTTTGTCGAGGTCGGCCCTATCCCGCAAGCGAGCATAATCAAAAGCTCCGGCTCCTGGGCCGGTGAAGCCTCGCGAAAGCCCTTGGTCGCGAGCGCACGCCGCAGCATCTGGCCGGCCTCAACGTTAAGAGCGCGTGTCTCGGATGGGATTTCCTGGTCGACGAGCCGATAGAGCGTAGCTGCGGGAGTGGCGGGGCGAACGACGGAGGCTACCCTCACTTCGTGAGTCGTCGCACAGCCGCCAAGCAGCAGCGCACTCAAGAAAACAAAAACGCCCCTGAAAAGGGGCGTCGTGCGTTGGCGTCGTTGCACCGAGAGGCGGGGCCCTCAGTTACTTCTTCTTCGCCGCGAGCTGGGCCTTGAGCACCACGCGGAACATCTGCAACGCCAGCCAGAACACGCCGGACATGCAGGCGGCCGTGGCCGCGCCCCAGAACATGATCTGGTTGGGGTTCGTGGAGGGCACGTGGACCTTCACGACGCTATAGAGAAAAAAGAAAAAGCCGATAACGAGCACCGCATCGACTGCCATTGCTCCGGGCGTGGTTTGTTTCTGATCGGGCTGGGACATAAGGGAAAAAAGAGACGGACAAGCCAGATGTTGTCCATGGAAAATTTGTGCCGGCGATTTTCCCCCGGTTTGGGGGCGGAAGCTCAACTATAGCTTTGAAACTTGTCAGTCGGGCTGCTCCTTTCCGGAACGTCCATGGTCAACGCTCCCCCCAGCGAAGCGCGCGATCCCCGGTCGGTTATCCGCGCCCTCAAGCTTCTTGTCGCCATCTTGGTGCTCTCGAACGTCTCGGTCGGCATCGTGGGTGTCTACTTATTGAAGGTGGTCGACGATCGCTACACGCGCCTGATCGAGCGCAGCGTGCCGCTCTTGAATGATCTGCAGACGGAAACGGCCAAGTTGGTCGAAGCCATGCGATCGACGAACCCGGTGTTGCACGAAGTGCCCGAGGGCCGGGTGGCCAGCGTCACGCGCGGCAAAGCAGCGTTTGCCGCCGACGTGGCACTCCGCGCAAAAATTTTGAGTGTGGACTGGGGGAGCATGCCGAGTGAACTGCGTGATTCTCTCGTCTCGGCGGGGTCGGAGTTTACCCATGTGGGCTATGAGGTGCTCGCGCTCTATGCCGCGGATCAGCCGGCGGCGGCGGCGCGATTACGCGAGACCATGTTGCGGCCGGCGTTTGACCGCTACATGCGGGCCACGACCAAGGCGGCGGATGTCGTCGAATACCACAGTCGGCGCGAGAGCGACGGATTTACGGAGAAGACCAGTTCATTTGTCCGCGCCCTGCTCGGCTTTGCCGGCTGGCCCGTGTTTCTCGTCGTAGCCGGAGTGTTATTCTCGACGAGTTTTGCCGCGGTGCTGTTTGTGGCCTTTCGCGGAAAGGCGCCGCGGGAGCTGGCCGCGGCGAACTCTGGCCAGCAGGAGAATTAAAGTGTCTTCGGGATGGCCGACGTCAGCACCTCGGGTGCGCCGTCGGTCACGAGCACGTTATCTTCGAGGCGCACGCCGCCGAGCGCCAGATACTGTTCGACGAGCGGCCAGTTGACGCATTCGCGGTAGCGCGCGCGCCGCGCCGGATCGTTGAGGAGCGCCGGAATGAAATACAGACCCGGTTCGATCGTGACCACATAGCCCGCCGCGAGCGGCAGATCCATCCGCAGGCTCTTGAGGCACGGGCGGGGATCTTTCGTGCGACCGGGCAACAGGCCGCTGCCATCGCGCACGCCCAGCCCCACCATGTGGCCGAGACCGTGGGGGAAGAAGAGCGCGTGAGCTTCCTGTTCCACGAGGGAAGAAGGTGAGCCGCGCATCACGCCCATGCTCACGAGACCGGCGACCATTTCGGTCGCGGCGGCGAGGTGGATTTCCTTCCACTCGGCGCCGGGCACGCAGCGCGCGATGGCGCGCTCCTCCGCCGCCAGCACAACTTGGTAGAGGTCGCGCTGAAAGGCACTGGGCTCGCCGACCACGTAAGTGCGCGTGACGTCGGCCATGTAGCGCTCGATCTCCGCACCTGCATCCACGAGGACAAATTCTCCGGGCTGCGCTGCCCGGTAGGACGGCTCAAAGTGCAGGACCGCGGCATTCGGGCCGGTGCCGACGATCGTGCCGTAGCCGGGGCGGGTCCCGCCGCCGCGCGCGAACTCCGCTTCCAACTCGATTTGCAAGGCGCGCTCGGTGACACCCGGCCGGAGCAGGGCGGGGAGTTTCGCGTAGCCGCGGGCGGTGGCTTCGGCGGCGCGGCGGATCAACGCGATCTCGTGCGCGTCCTTTGGCCGCCGGGCATGCTTGAAGTGGTCGCGCACGCGGGCCGTCGTGGCTTCGTCGGCGGAGACTAGGCGCACCGCAGCGCCCAAGGCTGCGATCTTGCGCCCGGTGCGCGCCGCCAGCCAGCTCTCCAAGTGGGCGAGGGGAGTGCCGGGTAATTGTTGGCGCCCTTCCCAGACGCGCTCGCCCTCGGTGACGGCGGGCACAAACGAGACCCAGCCGGCGCTCGCGCCATCGCGCGGGTCAAAGGCCACCACCCCGCCCGCGCATTCGTGCGCCGCGACATAGTAATAGTCAGCGTGCGAGCGAAACGGGTAGGTCTGATCGCTGCCCTCGGGCAGGGGAATCGGCTCGCCTGCGCCGATGACCAGTAGCGCATCGTCGAGAGAGAGGGCGGCGGCGAGGCGCGTCCGGCGGGCGGAAAGAAAGTCGCTCATAGTGTCCCGCGAAGTTGCGCGGCCGGCGCGTCGCGGGCAACCTGTGTTTCACTCCTCCAGCTCACGCCCGCTTCCCTCCATGCATCTCGATTTCACCTCCCTTTCGCCCCGCGAGGCCTACTCGTGGATGGCGACGACCATCCTGCCCCGGCCGATCGCATGGGTCTCGACGATCTCGGCTGACGGTAAGACCAATCTCGCGCCGTTTTCTTTTTTCCAAGGAGTGTGTGCGAATCCGCCCACGCTCATGTTTGTGCCGGTCAACACCCGCGAAGGCGCGAAGAAGGACACGACGCGCAACATCGAAGCGGTGCCGGAGTTCGTGGTGAATCTCGTGCCCTTTGCGCTCGGCGAGCAGATGAATGCCAGCGCGGCGATGTTGCCGCATGGCGAGAGCGAGTTTGAGAAATTTGGCATTGCGACGGCCCCCAGCCAGCGGGTGCGCCCGCCGCGCGTGGCCGCCGCACCGGTGGCTTTCGAGTGCACGCTGGACCGCATCGTGCACATCGGCGAAGGCCCGCTGGCGGCCAATGTGATGTTTGGCCGCATCCTCGTCGCGCACGTGAGTGATGCCGTGCTCGATGCGGAGGGTCACGTGGATGCCGCGAAGCTCGACCTGATCGGCCGCCTCGGGGGCGATGCTTATGTGCGCACGCGCGACATGTTTGAGCTGATTCGGCCGTAGCGCACGCGCGGAAGGACAGGAATGTCTTGCGCGGCCCGTGGCGTTTCGTTGTCTGCGCCCGACCCCTGTGAGCCTGCCCCCTTCCGAAGCCGATCGCTGGTTTGCCGAGCACGTCTTGCCGCACGAGCCGATGTTGCGCACCTGGCTGCGCGCTCGTTTTCCGTCGCTCAACGACCCCGACGATCTCGTGCAGGAAACCTACGCGCGGGTGATGGAGGCGCGGGTGCGGGAGAGCGCGCCGATCACCTCGGTGAAGGCGTTTGTCTTTACCACCGCGCGCAACCTCGCGGTGGATCATCTGCGCCGGCAAAAAATTATCAGCTTCGAGGCTCTAACGGAAATCAACGACCAGTTCGTCTCTGAGGATGTGCCCGGGGTGTCCGAGACAGTTGGACGC
>CANGHW010000271.1 GCA_947453695.1 Opitutia bacterium | reverse complement strand
GGGGGGGGGGGGGTTTATCCCCGCCGTGGCAGGCATAAAGCCTGCCCCACAGGGACCGCACGCCAAGGCGTGCGGCTACAGGAAATCGGCGGTTACTTCGCGGCGAGCGGGGGAGCGGGGGAGAGCTTTCATGGGAGAGAGTTTTCGGATGGGGTGTGGGGCGGGGTTTATCCCCGCCATGGCAGGCGTAAAGCCTGCCCCACAGGACGGTGGGTTACTTGGCCCCGAGCGGGGAGAGGGGGAGAGCTTTCATGGGAGAGAGTGTTTTCGGAGGGAGGGTGGGGCGGGGTTTATCCCCGCCATGGCAGGCATAAAGCCTGCCCCACAGGGTCCGCACGCCAAGGCGTGCGGCTACGGGGAGTGCGGCGGGTTACTTCGGGGCGAGCGGGATGAACCAGCCGGTGACGCTCTGGTTGAGGTCGAGGTATTGCTGGGCGACGCGCTGCACATCGGCGGCGGTGACCTTGGCGGTCGCGGCGTCGAGGGTGTAGTAGAGCGTCCAGTCGCCGGCGGCGATGTCCTCGTTGAGGTTGCCGGCGATCGAGAAGTAGCCGTCGCGCTTGAAGGCGGTGGCGGCCTTGATCTTGCCGAGGGCGGTGGCGACTTCGGCGGCCGTGACTCCGCCGGTCTTCACGCGCTCGACTTCCTCGAGGACGATTTTTTCCACCTGTTCGTGGGTGGCGCCGGGGGCGAGGTTGGCGTAGATCTGGAAGAGCGACGGATCGTGGAAGTAACCGGCGCCGGCGTCGACGCCGAGGGTGAGATTCTTGTCGGTGAGGGCGCGGTAGAAGCGGCTGGTTTTCCCGTTGGAGAGGATGCTGGCGAGGACGTTGAGGGCGGGGAGGTCGGGATGGGTGGCGGCGGGGCTCTTGTAGCTCACGCCGACGACGCCGAGCTCGCCGGCGCGGCGGACGGTGACGCGGCGCGGGCCGCTCTGCGCGGGTTCCTCGGTGTAAACCTGCGGAATCGGCTTCGGGGATTTGGGGATGGCGCCGTAGTATTTCTTGATGAGCGCGAGGCCGGCGTCGGGATCGAAGTCGCCGACGATGGTGGCGGTGGCGTTGTCGGGCCAGTAGAAGGTGTCGTAGAACTCGCGGAGCTTTTCGATGGAGACCTTCTCGATGTCGGAGCGCCAGCCGATGGTGCTGTGGTGGTAGGGGTGGGCTTGGAAGGCGGCGGCGAAGATTTCCTTGTCGAGGGCCTGGGTCGGGTCGTTTTCGCCGATCTCGAATTCGTTGCGGACGACGGTCATCTCGGGGCGGCGGTCGTCTTCGCGGAGCCAGAGGTTGCGCATGCGGTCGGCCTCGATGGCCATGTAGCCCTCGAGGTGTTCGTTGCCGATCTCAGCATAGTAATTGGTGCGGTCGAGATAGGTGGTGGCGTTGTAGTTGCCGCCGACGCGCTCGAGGAACTGGTCGACGCTGGTGCCCTTGGTGCGGTTGAAGGCGTCGGAGCCCTTGAACATGAGATGCTCGAGCAGGTGGGTGGCGCCGGTGGTGCCGGTGACCTCGTTGCGGGAGCCGACGCGGTAGGTGACCATATACGTCACGACGGGCGCGGAGTGTTCCGGCAGGAGGAGGACGGTGAGGCCGTTGGCGTCGAGTTTGTATTCGGAGATGGCGCCCACGGTTTTGACGTAGGAGAAGCCATCGACCTTGACGGGAGCGGCGGCGGGCGTGTCGGCGGCGCGGAGGAGCGCGGTGCACGCGAAGAGAGACACGAGAACGACGGAGAAACGTTTCATGATTGGGTGGCGGGACGGTAGGCGCGGAGGACGGAGGTGCAAACGCTCACTTAAACTGGCGCTCGGCCTTCCACGCGTCGCGATTGGTGAACGTGGGCGTAATCGGAGCGACGGGCGGATGATTCTGGCTGTGGAGCAGGAGGGTGCGGGTCTGGGCGGTGGCGGGGGCGAGCGCGGTGGTGAGCAGGGTGGCGGCCTGCTCCTTGGTGAGCGTGGCGAGGGCGTTTACCGCGGCCTGGCGGCGCTCCCAATCGCCGTCGTAGGAGTAGGCGCTGGCGAAGAAGAGCTCGGCCTTGTCGCGGATGCTCTTGGGTTTTTCCTCGAGGGTGGAGCGGGCGCCGGCGAGGAGTGTCGCCCATTGTTTGTCGTCCACGGCGGCGAGGGCGGCGGGGAGCGTGGCGATGAACGTCTCGGCGCGACGGCGGAGTTCGTCGGGGGCGTAGCCGCTGGATTGCACCACGAAGCTGAAGGTGCGCTGGCGGAGCGAGCCGCCGGCGTTGGAGGCGACGATGTAGCCGAGCTGCTGCTTGGTGCGGAGTTCGGCGTAGAACGGTTCGCCGAAGAAGTTGGCGAGGACGACGGCGGCGGCGCGGGTGGTGGGCGAGTCGTCGGGGAGGAGGTAGTCGCGCAGGAAGACGGAGTTCACGCCGGCGATGAGGCCGGAGTCGACGATGTCTTCCTTGGGCGCGAGGGTGAGGTGACGGCGGCGCAGGAGGGCGGACTCCGGGGCGGGCTTGGCGCCGAACGTAGCGGCGAGCGTGCGGGTGGCGGCGACCGCGGCGTCGGGGGTGAGATGGCCGTGGACGACGACCTCGAGCTTGCCCTCGGCGAGGAATTTCTGGGCGAAGGCGCGGACCTCGGCCCACGTGGCGGTGGTGGCGCGGGGGAGGAGTTCACCGGGGAGGAAGCTGAATTCGCGGGTGAAGGCGTCGCGCCGATCGCGGGCGTGGATGTAGGCCTCGGACTCAGGGTAGCTGCGCAGGCTGCGGAGCATGGCCTCTTTCACGGCCTCGAAGCGGCCCGGCGCGGGCTCAAAGGTGCGGAGCTGTTCGGCGAAGGCCGTGGCGAAACGCACGGGAGAATCGGCGAAGCCGGTCACGCTCAGGCGCAGGCCTTCGAGGTTGGTCTCGGGCGTGAAGTCCACACCGGCCAGGCGCGCATTGCCCGCGAGGGGATCGAGGAAATCACCGAAGCAGGAGTCGAAGAGACGGAGAAGCGCGAGGTTGTCGGCGGTGGCGATTCCGCGGACCGGCACGAAGCGGAAAATGAGCGTGGTCTGCGGGCGCTGGAACTCGGTGTCGGCCGCGTAGTAGAGTTTCACGCCGGGTTCGTCGATGAGGGCGAGCGGGCGTTCGGCGACGAGTTTGGTCTCGGCGGGGATGAACGGATTGGCGCCGGGCAGGGAAAACGGAAGGGCCGGCGGCTGCGTGAGGGCGGTGTAGGCGGCGCCGGTGTCCTCGCGATAGGAGTAGGCGGTTTGGTAGATGCGCTCGTGTTTGTCGGTGGGGACGCCCTTGGCGGCGAGGGTGACGAGGAGGTTGTCGGGCGTGAGCGCGGCGAGCAGGCGGCGGTAGGCGGCCTCGTCGGGCGCGCCCCAAACGGAGCCGGCGCGCTCGGCGATCTCCAGCGGGAAGAACAAGGCCTGGTTGGCGAGCTGGACCGCGAGGGCGGAACCCTCGCCGCGGTCCTGATAGGTTTCGTCTAAGGCGGCGATGCGGGCGCGGTCGCGGTAGAAGTCGGCCGGGAACGGCGCGGTGCGGAGGAAGGCGAGATAGCTCATGACGGCGCCGAGCACCCGGGAATAGTCCTGCTGGCCGGCGGCGGTGAGGGAGACCTGGATGAACAGGGAGCCGTAGTCGTTGGTGCGTTCCCAAACGTAGGCGCCGACGCCGTTGGCGAGGCCCTCGCGCTTTAGGTAGACCTCCAGGCCGCCGGCGCCGGAATAGCCGATGAGGCGGGTGAGGACCTCGTCGGGTTTGCTGGCGAAGTTGGGCCGGGTGGCGGGAACGGGAAACTCGAGCACGAGCTGGCGCAGCTCCTTGATGGGTTCGACCTGGGCGAGCCGGAGGGCGGGCTTGCGCGGGAGAAACCCGGGCGCGCGATTGAGGGCGGGCACGGTGCGGCGCGGGATGGCGCTGAACAGCTCGCGGGCGTATTTCTCGAGCTCGTCGAGCGGCGCCTTGCCGGCGAGGGAGAGGGCCATGCGGTCGGAGGTGTAATGAGCCTCGTAGAATGCGCGGACCTTTTCCGGCGTGGCGCCGGCGAGGGTCTCCTTGGTGCCGGTGGAGAACTTACTCTCGCCGGTGCCGGGGGCGTAGAGCTCGCGGGCGACGCCGGAGATGCGCCGCTGGTCGTTTTGCACGTGGCGCATCGCTTCGTTGTGGACGGCGTTGACCTCGCGGCCGGTGAACTCGGGGTTGAATTTCGGAGCGATGAAGAACTGCGCGAAACGGTCGAGACCGCCGGCGAAGGCCTCGTGACGGACCTCGAACTGGTAGTTGGTGATGTCGGAGGCGGTGTAGGCGTTGTTGTTGCCGCCGTTTTGGCGCATGTAGTTTCCGTAGTCGGCGACGTCGGGATATTTCTCGGTGCCGAGGAAGAGCATGTGCTCGAGGAAGTGGGCGAGACCCTCGGTGTCGGCGGGGTCGTCGATCTGGCCGACGTTTACGACGAGCGAGGCGCCGGACTTGTTGAACTTGGCGTCGGAGACGAGGAGGACGCGGAGGCCGTTATCGAGCACGAAGCGGCGGAACTGCGCGGTGTCGGTGGGGGCGACGATGCGCGGCGGGAGGGCGGGAACGGGTGAATCGGCGGCGGGGAGCGGATGGACCAGGGCGGTGGTCGCCGCGGTGAGGGCGAGCGCAAGCGCGGAGAGGCGGGAGAGGCGGGGGAGGCGCATGGGGGGAATTTGAGTGGGCGGACGTTGGCCGGGATGCGGAGAAACGCCAATCCGTTAGCGACGAATGGCGGGCGGGGCGGATGGGCGGGCGGCGAGCGCGATGGAGCGGAGGTGGGCGGGGCGCAATGCCCCCGCGCATCGGAGCGAGGCGGGCGGAGGGAGGGCGGGGCGCCGCCGATCGCCCCGGGCGTAAAGCCCCTGGAGGTTGAGCGAGCGCTGGCGCCGCGGCCGGCGAGTTGCTCGGCCGGGTCAGGGCTGCGCTCCGCCGGGTCGCTCCGGGGCCGTGAGCGGACGCGCCAGAAGCTCATTGCGTGGTGATAGCCGGCCGCCGGGTCCGGTCAGACCGGTGCCGGCCCGCGCCAGACGGCCGCCGGGTCACGCCAGCGACGTGCCGGGCCGCGACAGCCGCCCGCCGGGTGACGACAGATGGCTGCCGGGTGATGACAGACGTGCGCCGGGACCCGACAGCGACTTACCGGGCCGCGTTAGAATGCTGCCGGGTCTCGCCAGATCCGTGCCGGGTCCTGACAGCCGCGCGCCGGGTCGCGACAGACGTCCGCCGGGTGACGCCAGATCCGTGCCGGGTCACGACAGATCGGTGCCGGGTCACGCCAGATGTCCGCCGGGTCGCGACAGAAGTCCGCCG
>CANGHW010000270.1 GCA_947453695.1 Opitutia bacterium | reverse complement strand
CGGAAGCCGGCGGTGAGGACGAGGCGGTCCTTCAGGAAGTAGCTCTGCGCGGTCGCGTTGAAGGTGCGAATCTCGGTCCGTTGGCGTTGGCCTTGGCCGTTATTGAGCAGTTCTGCGACGGTGACGGGTTCTTTGACCCAGGCTCCGGTGCGGTTGTTGAACCACGTGAGCGGGTAAGTGCCATTGATGTCGTTCGTGGCAGCGGCGCCGTAGTCGACATTTTGACCGGTGGAGTCGCCGAGATACCAGCGCTGGGCGATATTTTGGCCACCGACCAGATTGAGGGCGGCGGTGGGGTTGATCCAAGCCTTGTTGGTGTCGGTCACGCGCGGCGCAGTGGTGAAGCCCCAGTTGTCGTCGGTCTTCTTTTCACCGTGCACGGCGAAGCGCTGCATGCCGATCCACGACAAAAAGGCCGGGAGCTTGGGCGGAGTGAGTTGGTAGGCCAGGTCGGCGGTCAGAATCGAGGAGTTCTGTGGATTGAACGAAATGCTCGGAGAGGTGGCCTGCACGTAGGGGCGCTTGAAGTAGGGGTTCGGCGTGCCATCGAGGTTTTTCTCGTTCACGTCCACGTAGATCACAGTTTCAAGGTTATCGATATAGCCGTAAGATTTGCGGCTAAACTTCTGCTGGAAGGCACCGGCGCGGGCGGCGACCAGTTGCGTGGGCGAGTGATAAACGATCTGCTCCACTTCGGCACTAAAGGTCTTGGCCTTGTCCGTGCCGTGATTGGGGGCAACGATGTTGTATTCGGACCAGTCGTAAATCGACTTATCGGTTGTGCCGGGGACGATATAGAGGGGAAGACCGCCGGCGCCGAGAACATCACGTTGGCGCATGATATTGGTGCCGCTCGTAAGGTAACGCAGGGCGCTGTTACCGCCGCTGAACGGATTGGTGGGCAGCGCAGTGCCGGTCACCGCGTTGTTGGTCTTCGTGACGTTGAAGGCCTGGATTGCGTTGTTATCGATGTAGACAGTCGGGTGGGCGTAGAAGCCGTTGTAGCCGCCGATCAGGCCGGCAGGGAGCGACCACTGCGTGGTGGAAATTCCGAGACCGGCAAGCGCGACCGTCGTGGAGTCGACCGCATAGGGGCCCGATTTTGTTCCGTTGGCGAGGGTTACGATCTGGGTGGTGGGGTCCCACGTCGGGCTGCCCGCGGCGCGCCACTCGGCAGTCGTGTCGCGAGGGGTGATCGTATTGGGGCGACGGTAGTCGTCATTGTAGCGCTCGGCCGAGGCGCGAATCGTGGTGTTTTTGAACGGACGATAGAGCACCGTGGCGAATTGCCGGTCGATGCGCTCGGACGACGGCTTACGAATAAATCCTTTGTTCTCGTTCGCCGTGGCGACGCGCAGGGCGAGCTTACCGGGAATGAGCGGGGTGTTGATGTTGAGGCTCTCGCGATGACCGCCGTAGCTGTCGAAACGGAGATCGGCAGCGTAGGTGCGGCGCTCGGTATTTGCCTGAGAAGGAACCACACTCACAGTGCCGGCGGCAGCGCCGAGTCCGAAGAGATTGGAATTGGGACCGCGGGAGATCTCGACCGCTGCGATGTTGTAGGGGTCGAACGGGATCTTGCTGTTGCTCGTGAAATTGCCCCATGCGGTATTGGCGCCGCCGGCGCTCTGACCGGCAGCGGTGATGCCGCGGACGCGGTTGGACTGCTGGGGGTCGGATTGGACCTGGTCGTTTACTCCGCCGGAACGGTTGCGATTGAAGGTGGTAAAATTATCCGTGCCCTCAGTGCTGGCCTCATAGCGAAAAACATCGTTGATATCGAGCAGGCCGAGATCTGACATCTGCTGCTTCGTCACGACAGTGATGGAGGCGCCGAGGTCCTCGAGTTTCGAGTTGAGGCGCGTGCCGGACAGAGTGTTGAGAGCCTGGTAGCCTTTTTCTGCGTCAGAGGCGACCTGGAACGGAGAGAGCATAACGGCCTCTTCGGTCAGGGTGGCACTGGGTGCAGGGGGCGGCGTGGCGGTGGTGGGCTTGGGTGCAGTCTGGGCGACGAGGGACGCGGCGAGCAGGGCGCTCACGGCGGCAACGGCGGTTTTCCGCACGAGGGGCGGACGCTGGGCAGGGGTTGTTTGCATGGGTTTCAAAAAATGCGGGGGATCACGTGCTAGATTGAGCACGCAGGGGAAGGGGGCAGGGTCGAACTTGGCGCTGCTTTTAATTGTGTCATGCCTGCCGGTTTGCAAGCGTTGCAAGCGTAATGGCTACTCCTTCTCTCCGATTGCTGGCTGAGGCTTGTGACGTCTCTGTTTCAACGGCTTCGCGGGCACTTTCCGGGCACCCTTCTGTCCGGCCGGAATTGCGAGCGCAGATTGTGGCTCTAGCCCGAAAGCATGGCTACCGCCGCAACGATCTAATCGGGAAATTGATGTCGCACGTGCGCTCAGGACGCACGCATCGATTTCTGGGGAATCTTGCGGTGATCCACGTTCCATCGCCCCAGCAGCCAAAACTTTTGCCGGCGCAGCGAAGTATTATCGAGGGCGCGGCTGCGCGGGCGAAAGAGTTGGGGTTTCAATTGTATGAGTTTAGTGCGGGAGTAGACGGCTTGGATGCCGATGGCTACGCCCGGGTATTGCGTGCTAGGGGAGTGCAAGGTGTAATCATGCTCTACACGCAGCCGACCGACCTTTTCGCGAACTTTAGCTGGGACGATTTCGCCGGGATTGAGATCGACTACGGGCAGCGCGAACCAGTGCTGCACACGGTCTGTCTCGACCACTACATGACCTTGACCGGAGCTCTTGAGCACCTGCAGACGCTGGGCTACCGGCGAATCGGGCTTGTCGTGTCGCGATTCAAGGATGAGCGCATCGTGCACAAGTGGACGGGGGCGTTTTGCTCTTATCAGCGTCACCATATGGCAGCGATTGGTGAAGTGCCGACTTATGTGCCCGAGGTGGTGGAAGAACCGGGTTTTATGAAGTGGTATCGTCGCAATCGTCCAGACCTCGTAGTCGGTCACGTTGACGAAGCGGTGGAATGGTTGACGAGAGCCGGAATGAGTGTGCCAGAGAATGTCGCTTTCTTTAGCCTAAGTTGGACCGAACGGAAGCGACCCTGTGCGGGCTTAGACCTCCGTCTCGAATTGCAAGGCGAGGTGGCGGCTGAGACGCTGATCGCGGCGATTCAACGCGGAGAGCGGGGGCTTCCGACCGATCCGAGATCCATCATGGTGAATGGGCGGTGGATGGATGGACCGACGCTTTCGGTGCGCTAAGGAGAGTGTCCGAGAAACTTAAAATCCGCAGGAACTCAAGATCCGCTCCAGACCGTAGCCGAGTAGACAGGTGATTGGCATCGTGAGCACCCAAGCCCAGAGAATGCGCTCCACCACGCCCCATTTTACGGCGCTTAAGCGTTTGGTTGCGCCTACTCCCATGATCGACGTCGAAATGACGTGGGTCGTGGAAACTGGGACGCCGATCATTGAAGCACCATCGATGATGAGGGCGGCCGTCGTCTCGGCTGCAAAGCCCTGCACCGGCTGAAGCTTTACCATTTTGTGTCCCATCGTGCGGATGATCCGGTAGCCGCCTGCGGCAGTGCCGGCACCCATCGTCACTGCGCAAGTGACTACGACCCAGTAGGGGATGTCCTTGAACTCCGTAACGCGAAGAAACGAGGCCCAGGCCGGGAGATCGTCAAACACATGAGAATTCGTGGCGGTGACGAGCGCGAGAGTGATGATGCCCATGGTTTTTTGAGCGTCATTCTTGCCATGGCCATAGGCCATAAACGCGGCGCTGCCGAGCTGGGCCTTGCCGAAGATCAGATTTACCATGCGCGGCGTCGTTTTGCGCAGAATGATCATGAGAAGCCACATGAGCAGTGCGCCACCGACGAAGCCGATCAGCGGAGAGGTAAACATGGGCAACACTACCTTCGGCCAAAGTCCAATGGAACCGCCTTTGGCGTCATGGGCCGACCAGATCAGCACAGACCAGTTGCCTTGGGCGGTCGCGAGTGCCGCTCCGCAAAGGCCGCCGATGAGGGCATGACTCGAGCTGGAGGGGAGGCCCAGCCACCACGTGAACAAATTCCAGATAATCGCGCCGAGGAGGGCGCAGAATACTGTGAGCATCGTAACCGGCACGACCTTTGGATCGATCAGGCCGCCGCTGATGGTCTTGGCCACGGCGGTGCCGGCGAGGGCACCGATCAAATTGAAGAACGCGGCCATCATGATGGCCTGTCGAGCCGTCAGAACCTTCGTGGAGACAACGGTCGCGATGGCGTTGGCCGTATCGTGGAAGCCATTAATGTATTCGAAGACGAGCGCAGCTAACAGAACGAGCAGGAACAGCGTCATGACGCAGGGGCAGGCGGCAGCGCGTTAGGAGTGCTTGAGCACGATTTGGACGACGATATTGCCGGCATTGCGGCAGCGATCGACGGCCTGCTCAACCATCTCGTAAAGTTCCTGGAGAATCACGAGTTCCTTGGCGTCGTAGGGGCCGTGATAGAGGTCCTTGAGGAGGGTGAGCATGACCTTGTCGGCTTCACCTTCGGCGAACTGGAGGCGGTCGTTGGCTTCGCGGATCTTCTCGATCGTGGTGCCGCCGCGGAGTTGCTTTACCATGAACACCACTGCCTCGGCCGCCTGAAGCATGAGCTCAGCCTGACGCTGAAATGCGGTATGGGGCACGCGACCGGGGTAAATCGACAGGCGTTCGACGATCTTTTCGACCTGCTTCGGGATACGGTAGAGCGCCCACGAGAGGGCCTCGATATCCTCGCGCTCCAAGGGAGTTACGAAAGTCTTACTCAGCTCCTCAGTGATCGTATGACGAATGCGTTTCTCCTTGCGACGAGTTTGAATGAAATCGTCCAGCGTGCCGCCAGGTGTGCCGCCCGAGGCGACCGACTGGAGGAAGCGGGAGAACAACTCCACGCTGGTCTTGGCCTCCTCTGCGCCGGCTTCGAGCAGATCGAAGAACTTGTCGTCTTTTCCAAGGAGCTTCTTGAGGGAAAGCATGGTGCGTTGGTTGAGTAGTGCGCTGTGTTACGATGGCGAAACAAATCGTCGCTCGGTCGGCGTCAGCCCCGGCCACGGAGCCAAATCCAAAGATAGCCGATGCGTTCGCGGACAGCCCAAGTGCTGCGCTCAAGGGAGCCCAGATCCCAAAGCAAGTCTGGCCAGCCAAAAGGGTCACCAACGTGGGCGCTGTAGTTGGTCGGGCAGGCGACAGCACTGAGGCCTGCGTGACGAAACAGCGCCATCGCACGCGGCATGTGCCACGCCGAGGTAACTAGGGCGACCGGGGCATCGCCGACCAATTTCTTGACCGCATGAGCCTCGTCCTCCGTATCGCGGGCTTGGTCGATGTAAATGACGCGATCGCGCTCGATCCCTAACGACGCGGCGGCTTCGGCCAAGACGGT
>CANGHW010000269.1 GCA_947453695.1 Opitutia bacterium | reverse complement strand
GTCAGTGAAATCGCCTCCTGCGCTTTCGACTGTTCCCTCTCGCCCTCCTCCGCCACCGTGCCGGCATGAAAGCGTTGTTCGCGTCGCTCCTCCTGTTCGCCCTGACCGAAACTCCCCTGGCCCTCGCCGCCCAGAGCCTCGAGGCCGCGTTCGCCTCACAGGGACGCCTGATCCTCGCGCCGTTTGCCTCCGCTCCCTTCCCTCATCCCGATCGTGCCCAGGGACACACTTACAAGGGTAAGCTCTACCCGGCCGAGGCCCACTACTCCGACAGCACCGTCGCCCTCTTCATTCCACGCGGCTTTCGCGAGACCGGCACGGTCGACCTCGTGATTCACTTCCACGGTTGGACCAACACGGTGGCCGGCACGCTCACGACCTTTCACCTCGTCGAACAACTCATCGCCAGCGGCAAAAACGCCGTCCTCGTGATCCCCGAGGGACCATCCAACGCGCCGGATTCCTTCGGCGGAAAACTCGAGGACGCCGACGGCTTCAAGCGCTTCATGGCCGAGGTCGTCACTACGCTCCGTGCGCGAGCCAACTTCAAGTCGCCGGATTTCTCCGTCGGCCGCATCATCCTCTCCGGGCACAGCGGCGGCTATCGCGTCATCGCCGGGATTCTCGACCGCGGCGGCCTCGCGAAAAATGCCGACGAGGTCTGGCTCTTCGACGCGCTCTATGGCCGCACCGACTCCTTCCTCGCGTGGGCCGATCGCACCCGCGGCCGTCTCATCAATATCTACACCGATCACGGTGGCACCAAGGAGGAGTCGGAAAAACTCCAGTCCCGCCTCACCACCCGCGGCACTCCGTTTCTCCTGACGGAGGAAACGTCCCTCACCGCCGCAGCACTTCGCCAGACTCCGCTGATCTTCATCCACACGGACCTCGCCCACGCCGAAGTTGCCGACAAGCGCCAGCAGTTCGCCCTGTTTCTGAAGACGAGCGTCCTCGCCGATCGCTGATCTCCCGCGCTGCTCGGGCTGCTCGCATTGCGCCGTTGCGTGATGCGGCCGCGGATTAGCCGCCAGCGCGCGCCGCACCCTGCACCTGTCCGGCCGCGATCGTGCGCCGCAGCCACACGAGCGCGCTCAGCCCCCCCAGCACCACGAGGGTCACGACCAACGGCACGGCCCGCGCATCGCCCACCCGCGACCAAATCTCCGCCAGCACCAATGGCGCCGCAGCCCGTGCCAGCACCCCGGGCGCCGCGAGCGCACCATTGATTTCCGCGTAGCGCTCGCGCCCAAACAACTCGGCGACCGCGGTCCCGCGAACGATCGTCAGCATTCCGTTGCCCAAGCCCAATGCGCCGGAAAAAAGCCCGAGCCACCACGCCGTGGGCGGCAGCAGTAGCAAGACCAGCACCGCGCCCAGCAGCACGAGCATCGCAAACAGCCCGGTGCCCAGCGACGAATAGTTCTCTCCGCGGGTCGACAGAAACAACCGCCCGAGCACTTGCATCGGGCCCATGATGGCGATCGTGCTGACGATCGTGCCGCTCTCGACCCCGCGCGCCTGCAACACCTGCGCCAAGAGAAAAATCAGCCCGGTAAACGCCGCGGAATGAGCGGCAAACCACACCGCCAGGCCGAAGAAGCGTGGATCGGCCAAATCCGCCCGGAAAGTCTGCCACCACCCGCGCCAATGTTCCTGCTCCACCGACGCAACGGGCGCGCCGACCGGCCGGCGGGGCAAGCCCCACCAATGCAGCGGCCCGCACACCATCACGTGCCCCACGCCGAGGACGACCAGCGCCATCCGCCAGCCCCACCGATCGACGGCCGCCTGCCCGAGCGGCACAAAGGCCGTGCTCGCCAGCCCACCGACCAGTGTCACTAGCGTGATACCTTTGCGATAGGCCGGACCAAACGCCGCCGTGACGACGGCAAACGCCGGCTCGTAGAGCGCCCCGGCCATCGCGACCCCGAGCAGAACCCACGCCGTCAGATAGAGCGCCGGCGTGTGGCTGAGGCCCATGAGGGTCAATGCACCGCCGCCCATCGCACTGGACATCGTCATCAGCCCGCGCGCACCCCGGCGTTGAATCCACCACCCCACCGGATAAGCGCAGGCACCCCACGCCAGGAGTCCGAGCGATAATCCGACATGCAGAAACGTGCGCGTCCAGCCAGTCTCCGCCTGCAGCGGTCCGGCGATCACCGTGAATCCGTAGTAGAAGATCCCCCAGGAAACGATCTGCCCGGCCGCCAGACGCCACGCCAGCGCCCACGGCAAGTTCACCGACCGCCCACTCTTTTCCGTCGGCACGATCATGCCCCCAGGCCGACTTCTGCCCGGCCCTTGCGCCACCCAGACCCGGGCTCACCCCGTGGGCCGGCGCTCTCTGGCGAGCGACACTCCATGGGCGAAAGCGTTACGGCGTGGCCGCTGATCCGGCCACCATGGCATCGGCGTAGGCAAACCGCCACCGCACCTCGCGCTGCAGCGGAGTCTCCTCGATCACCACCGTGTTGCTCTTTACGTAACCCGGTCCGCGCGCGAGGTCGGGCACCATCTCCACCTTGGCCTTGGTAATCGTGGACGTAAACCACGTGGGCGCCATCGGCGCGTGGGCGGCGTAGAAATCTCGCAGGGCAATCGTATTCATCGTTGGAAAGTGAAGAGAGGGCGACCCGGCGAACCCGTTGGTCAGCCACCGCCCTCCGCTTCGGCGTCTTTCTAACGCTCCCGGCCCCGCCCACGCAACCCCAATGCCCGCCACACGGCGCCATTCTCCTCCCCGGGTCAGCAACGCCGCACAAATTCGCCAATGAAGCGGTCCACATTGCGACCCGAGACCTGACACGAGATCTCCCGCCGCAAGCCGTGGATCTGTTGGGTGATCTCCAGTGAAACTCCGAGGCTCTGGGCCAGTTGCGCAATCGTGCGCGCCCGGCGTTCCCACAGCCAGCAGGTCAGGCCGACGCAGATGGGTTTGCCCGGCGCACGTTCGAAGGGGGTCGTCTTCATAGGGAGCTGGCGTCGGTTGCAGCGCCTTTCAGGCCAAGGCCGCGCGGCGGTGAGATTTTTCCCCGTTCATTTTTCCTTCTTATCCGGCCCCCACACGCAAGAATTCCTGTGCTACAGAAACCGCGGCAGGGCCTCCGCCAGCGCTGGCGTCACCGCCACGCCTTTCATCTTCCCCGGATTGAGCAGGCCCTTCGGGTCGACTTGGCGCTTCAACGCCGCCTGCGCGGCGAAGCCCAGATCACGCCCCCCCTCCTCCAGATAGCACGTGTGCGGGTTGCTGCTGAAGATGCCGAGGCTTTGCGCGTAGGCGATCACCTCCCGCAGGTGATCTTCGCTCACGAATTCCACCACGGGGATCAACACGGGGATCACGAGCCCAAACTCGCCGGTCGGTGACCGTCCGCGCACGAACTCGAAGTGGAGGTGAATCTTCCCCGGAAAGCGCGCCTGCAGTTGCGCGGCCTGCTCGGCGAAGTTCGGCCCCATCCCCAGCTGGAGGTAGGTATGCCCGGGATGGGCCTTGAGCATCCAGAGCGTGCTGTGGTTCCACCCGTATTCCATCAGCATGGGCTGGCGCTTGGGTTCGCTGTGCGGAATCACAAGCGAAACATTGAGCCCCTTCGCCTTCGCTTCGGCGACCAACCCGGCCGTCGCGCTCTCATCCACTTCCAGCCAGATGAATGCATGCCCCTCGGGCAGCCACTTGCGCAGGGGTTTGAAACTCGCCCCGAAACTTGCCTCCAGCAGCGAGACGAGGCGCTTCGGAATCGCATCGTCGTAAGCGACGCGCGCGGCAAAGGCCGTGACCTCGCCCCACCCCGGTCCCGTGATCGCAATCTGATCCCACCGCCGCGCCGGCGCCAGCCCGAGCTGCAATTCGATGATCACGCCGTTGGTGCCATAGGCATGAAACGCCTGCAGGGCCTCCGCGCCTTCCAGCACGATCTCCCGTGGCTCCGCTTCCATGCTGAGGAGGGTAATTCGCCGGATCGTGCCCGGCTCGCGCAGTCCGCCCCACGTGATGGACCCGATGCCCGCGCTCCCGCCCGAGATAAAGCCGCCGATGGTCGACTTGACCCAGGTCGACGGCAGGCAGCGCATCTCCCAGCCCTTTTCCCGCACGGCCCGCTCCAAATTGACCACTCGCACGCCCGGCTCGGTCGTCACCACGCCCGCTTCGATCGAAACAATCTTATCCAGTCCCGTGACGTCGATCACCAGTCCGCCACACAAGGGAATACATTGCCCGTAGTTTCCCGTCGCCCCACCTCGCACGGTGACGGGCAGGTCGTGAGCAAACGCGAGCGCCAGCACCGCTTTCAGTTCAGCCACCGCGCTGACCTTCACGGCCGCCGAGGCCCGCCGCTGCTCCAGCCGGTCTTTCAACACCGGGGAATACCAGTAGCAGTCCTTCGAGAGCGCCTCGACTTCGCTTTCGGCGGTCAGGACTTGTTCATAACCGACGATACCTTGGAGTTCCTCGACAACGGCCGGGGAGACGGAGACGAATCCGGGAGAAAGGGTGGACATGGAGAGAGGTGCGCTTGAGTGAATTACCGCCGGGCGAGACTTCCTCTCGCAGCCGCCTTCGTGCCGTTCTCCGCACCGCGCGACGCCTATTAACCGCCCTCGGCCCCGTCGCAAAATCCGCTCAGTCCGGCCTGCGCAATTCTTGTCGCGTTCGCGGCCGAACATGGCGCGCGACAGGCGAATCAGCGCGCACAAAAAAAGCGCACCGCCGATGGAGCGGTGCGCCAAGTCAGTCCTCCACCTGGGAGGAACGAAGAGCGTCGGTGGTTTAGACCGCGAAGATTTCTTCGGGTTTGAAGAAGCGCGCGAGCTCGGCCTGGCCGTTTTCGACGCTGTCCGAAGCATGGACGACGTTCTTCATCATCTCGGTGCCGAAGTCGCCGCGAATCGTGCCCTTGGCGGCCTTGCGGGAATCGGTCGGTCCGAGGAGATCGCGCACGCGCTGCACGACATTTTGGCCCTGCAAACCGATCATGATGACCGGGCGGGACGCCATGAAATTCTCGATCTCGGGATAGAACGGCTTGTCGGCCACATGGGCGTAGTGCACGCGCAGCAGCGCCGGCGAGAGTCGGGCCATCTTGCACGCGATCACATCGAAGCCTGCGGCTTCGAAGCGACTGAGCACCGTGCCCACGAGGCGCTTTTCCATACAATCGGGCTTAAAAATAACGAAGGTTTTCTCCATATGAAGGGACCAACGTAGGACTCACCCGGCGTTTGAAAAGCCTAGAGTTGGCCACGCGTGTTGAGCGGAGTCAGCCGGACTCAGGCGGTTGGAGGCGGAGGAGCGAGGCGAGCTGGCGAGCAGATTTCGTCCGCTCAGGCCCGCTCCCGCCCGAGCACAAAGCGCAGCGCCCCGGCTAGCGCGGGCTGACGGAAGGAATAGCCCCATTCCGTGAGTCGCTGCGGGACCGCCCGCGTGCTCCCCAGAATGGT
>CANGHW010000268.1 GCA_947453695.1 Opitutia bacterium | reverse complement strand
GGCGACGGTGGCGGCGTTGCTGGTGACAGTGCCGGAGGAGTTGGAGACGCGGACGGAGTAGTTGCCGGCGTCGGCGGCGTTGGCGTTGTTGCGCAGGAGAATCGCGCCGGTCTCGCCAGCGAGGACGGAGCCGTTGCGGAGCCACTGATAGGTGAGGCCGGTGCCGGTGGCGCTGGTGGCGAGGGTGAAGGTGGCGCCAGGGACGATGCTCTTCGAGATGGGCTGAAGCGCCAAGACGGGGGAGCCGGCGGAGCCGACGGTGACGGTCCCGGCGTTGAGGCGCGTAGTGCCGAGGGCATTGGTGACGTCGGCGGAGTAGGTGCCGGCGTTGGCCGCGGTGAGAGACTCGACGATGTAGGGGTTGGCGGTGGCGCCGGCGATCAAGTTGCCGTTGAGATACCAGCGGTAGGAGTAGGTGCCGCCACCGGTGACGGCGACGGGGCAGACGAGGCGTCCGCCCGCGGCGAGGGCGGTGGTGCCGGCGACGAAGCCAGGGGCCGCGGCGGGGCGGGCGGTGGCGACGGGGACGGTGCTGATCGCACCGGCGCCGGCGAAGGAGTAGCTGCCGGACCAAGCGCCCCACGAGGCGGCGGAGACGCCGTTGCGCGTGGATGCGGGGTAGGAGGACTGGCCGGGGAGGATGGTGACGGTGACGGTGCCGGTGGCGCCGTCGGCGAGGACGCCGGCGTGCACGGCCGCGGCGGCGATGGCGGAATCATCGGTGTAGACATCGGTGCCCCAGACGGCGCCGCGCGCGCTGCCGGTGACGGTGAACTGATAGACGCCGCCGACTTTGTTGCGGTAGCCGACGAGGTTCGTCGGGGCGGCGGCGGCGGTGGTGACGGGCGGCGTGGTGGTGCCGCTCGGGATGAAGTTGTTGCTGCTCTCGAAACGATACTGCGCGTTGGCGATGCTGCTGCCGTAGCTGGAGAGGAAGTTGGTGCCCTCAATGACGCCCGTCGTGATGCCGTAGTTGGCAAACTGGACGCCACCGGTGAAGGTGACGATTCCGTTGGCGGCGACCGTGCCGGTGAGCGCGTTGTTGAAGTTGGCGATGGTGGCATTCACGGCGCCGGTGGAGCTGATCGTGACGGAGTAGGACTGGAAGTTGGCGTCGTTGTTCGTGCCGACGCGGCGACCGATGAACCCGGTGTAGCGGCCGGCGTAGCGGGAGACGTCGCCGGTGGTGGGCGGCGTGGTGGTGCCGCCGGTGCCGTCGCCGCTGGCGGCGAGATTGAAGTATTCGTTTGCAGCGAGGAGTTTCACACCGGAGAGCCCGGATGGGACGGTGGCTTGGCCGAAGGAATTGAGGCCCCAGGCGACGACGGTGCCGTCGGTCTTGAGGACGACACTGTGCTCAAAACCGCAGGCAATGGCGGCGACGCCGCTGGCGGCGTTGGCGGGCACGGTAAACGTGTTGGCGGCGCCGGCGCGGGTGGCTCCACCCCAGCCGACGACGGTGCCGTCGGCCTTGAGGGCGAGGGCGTGGAACTGGCCGGCGGCGATGGCGACGACGTTGTTGAGGCCGGCGGGGACGGTGGCCTGGCCTTTGTTGTCGCTGAACGTGGCGAGCGTGGGCGAAGCCCAGGCGACGACGGTGCCGTCGGTCTTGAGGGCGAGGTCGAAGCCGACGCCGGCGGCGATGGCTTTCACGCCGGTGAGGCCGGCGGGAGGTTGCGAGAGGCCGCCGAAGGCGGGATCGGCGCCGAAGGAAACGACAGTGCCATCGGAGCGAAGCGCGAGCGTGTGGAAGTATTTCGCGGAGACGGCGGTGAAGCCCGTGTTGTTCGTCGGAAAGCCGTTGCGCTGGGCGTTGCCCGGATGATCGCCCCACATGACGAGAGAGCCGTCGGACTTGAGGGCGACGATGTGATTGCTGCCCCCAGTGACGGCGGTGACGCCGGTGAGATTGGCGGGCATGGCGGTCTGGCCGCTGGCCACGGGGGCGCCCCAGGTGGTGACGGTGCCGTCGGATTTGACCGCGATAGCGGTCTGGCCGCCGGCTCCGAGCGCGATGACGTCGGTGAGGTTTGAGGGAACGCTGGTCTGACCGGAAAGGTTCCAGCCCCAGGCGGTGACCGTGCGGGCAACCAACGTTGAGCCGGTGGAGCCGCCACCCGTCGAACCGCCACCGGTCGTGGCGGCGGCGATGGACAGGGCGAGACGGAGCGTGGCGGTGCCGCTGGAGTTGGTGGCGGTTACGCTAACCGTGGACGTGCCGGCGGTGCCGGTGGGCGTGCCGGAGATTAGGCCGGTGGTGGCGTTGATGGAGAGCCCGGTGGGCAGGCCGACGGCGGCGTAGGCAGTTGGGCTGTTGGAGGCGACGACCTGATAGGTGAACGGCGTGCCGACGGTGGCGCTGGCCGTGGCGGCGCTGGAGATGGCGGGAATTGTGACGGTGCCGCCGCCGGTGGAGCCACCTCCGATGGTGAATGTGCCGCCGGTGTTCTTGAGCGGATTGAAGAGTTCGGCTGCGGCATAGGCGCCGATGTTGCTGGCTTGGGTGAGCGTGAGGAGCACGGCGGTCGTGCTGCCGGGGGCGAGCCAGTTATTGTTCATCGACAGCGTGGTCTGGCGGGTGCCGTTGGCCGCGACCGAGGTGTCGAGGACCGTGTAGGTGCCGCCCTCGGTAGCGAGGCCGGTGGCGCTGCGCACGTAGAGCGACGAACTCGTGAACTGGATCGTGAAGTTGTTGACGGTCTCGAGCGTATTCGGCGTCCCGGCGCCGTAGGTGAACGAGAGGGTCTTGCCAACGAGGTTGGCGGGGATGAGTTCGTCGTTAGTGACGGCTCCGAGACGAGGGAGAGCGGTGGCGAAGGTCAGTACCCACGCGCACGCGGTGAAAAAGCGACGGAAGTAAGAGTTGGTCGACATGGCGCGACTACACGGCAACAGCGGGAGTCGCACGCCAATGGCAAAGAGGTTGCTTACGCAGGAACGCGTAAGACCCGGAGGCTAGCGCGGGAAATCAACAAGCTACAGCTGGATCGGCAGTCCGATCTCAATGATCTGCGACGGCGTGATTTGGTAATAATCTTTGGCCGGTCGGGCGTTGCGGCTGAGAAATCCGTAAAGGTTCTTCTGCCATTCCCACATCGGGGCCGTGCCACCGGTGATGATCATTTCCCGATTGAAGAAATAAATGGCGGCGGAGGCGTTGATGGGAACTCCCCGGTTGCGAATCTCGTCCATCAGCCGGCTGACATCGGGCGACTCCATATAACCGTAGCGCCCCACGGCCCGCCAGATGCCTTCACCAATCACGTGAAGCTTCAGGCGCTCGGCTTCAGGAACTGTCGGAATCTCCTCCGTCATGATGCTGAGGAGAACGACCGTCTGGTGCAGACAGCGATTGGCCTTCACGTGGTGCAATAGGGCGATCGGAGTGCCGGTTGGCGATCCCACCATGAAAACCGCCGCACCACCAACGCGCGTAACGTGCTTGCTGCGGGCGATACTCGTAAGCTCGGATTCGGTAACATTGTTGCCGTAGACACGGCGAAAGATTTCCGCGCGGCCGGACTTCCATGTGTGCATGACCGCCAGCACCGCGGCGCCAATGGCGAGGGGAAACCAGCCGCCGTGAAGCAGTTTGTCGACGTTGGAGCCGAAGAAGGCCAAGTCGAGCAGCAGAAAGAAACCGCAGATTGGCGCGGCGTGCCACAGCGACCATTTCCACTGACGCCGGACCACCAAATAAAAAGCGAGTGTCGTAATCGCCATCGTGCCGGTGACGGCGATGCCATAGGCAGCCGCAAGATTATCGCTCGATCGAAACATGGCGACGGTGAGAATCGAGCCGACGGCCAGCAACGCGTTGACGAAGGGAACGTAGATCTGGCCTGAGTGCTCCGCGTTGGTGTAGTTGATCTTTAGACGGGGGAAGTATCCCAACTGGATGGCTTGGCGGGTCAGCGAATAGGCCCCCGAAATGAGAGCCTGGCTGGCTATGACCGCCGCCAAAATTGCTAAAATGGTGAGACCGAGCCGCGGCAGTCCCGGACTGGCCAAGGCAAAGAAGGGATTTTCCGTCTGGCCCGGATGACTCAGCACGTAAGCGCCCTGACCGAAATAATTGAGCGCGAGCCCGGGCAGAGCGACCGCATACCAGGCGAGCGAGATGTAGCCACGTCCGAAGTGTCCCATATCGGCATAGAGTGCCTCAGCTCCTGTGATCGAAAGCACCACGGCACCGAGCAGGGCAGAGACGGCCAGCGGATGGTGTCCCAGCAGCGCCAGGCCCCAGGTCGGGTTGAGGGCGCGCAAGACCGAGGGGTTTTGCGCGATATGCCACGCTCCCAAGGTCGCTAGCGTGGCAAACCAGAGCAGCATAATTGGTCCAAACACACCTCCGATACTCATCGTGCCCTTGCGCTGGATCCAAAATAATGCGGCGAGAATGGCGCACGCGATCCAGGGAACGAGATGGTCTAGACTCGGGTTGATGGCGAGAAAGCCCTCCGCCGCACCGAGGACTGAGATGGCCGGGGTGATGATGCCATCACCGTAGAGTAGGGCGGCACCGACCAAGATCATGATAACGGCCGGCCCGATCACGCGCTTCGTGCCGGTCGGTGAGTCTTTGCCCGAGTGCATGAGTGCCAGGAGGGCGAAAATTCCGCCTTCCCCTTGATTGTCTGCCTTCGTGACGTAGAAGAGATATTTTACGCTCACCACGAGGATCAGGGACCAGAAAATCAGCGAAAGGACTCCGAGCACACCATCGGTGCGTTCGACAGGCGGGAGGTGCGCCAAGCACTCCCGCATCGTGTAAAGCGGACTGGTGCCGATGTCGCCAAAGACTACGCCGAGTGTTCCTATGGCGAGCGCAGCCTTGGCGCGCACGTTGAGCGGGGGCTTGGCAGAAGATTGAGTCATCGGACCGGTTAGTTTCATGAAGTCCACCTGCCGCTCCAAGCAGTTTTACCGTCAGAGGGCGAAACAGCTTGCTTTGTCCGGCGGCGACCGGTGGACAACTCGCGTAAAACCGACACGCTCTGCCCATGACTCCAGAATGGAAAATCGCTAAGTCCTACACCGACATCACTTATCACAAGGCGGGCGGCATCGCCAAGGTGACGATCAACCGGCCTGAGAAGCGAAATGCCTTTCGTCCCCACACGGTTGCCGAGATGTTCGATGCTTTTAGTGATGCACGGGAGGATCAGAGCATTGGGGTCGTCCTCCTCACGGGGGCCGGCCCACACACCGACGGTAAGTATGCTTTCTGCGCCGGAGGTGATCAATCGGTGCGGGGACACGCCGGCTACATCGGTGACGACGGCGTGCCGCGGCTCAACGTGCTCGATCTGCAAAAATTGATTCGTTCGATGCCCAAAGTGGTCATCGCGCTCGTGGCGGGCTATGCGATTGGTGGAGGGCACGTTTTGCATGTCGTGTGTGATCTCAGTCTCGCGGCTGATAACGCAATTTTTGGACAGGTCGGGCCCAAAATGGGCAGTTTCGACGGAGGTTTTGGCTCGAGCTAT
>CANGHW010000267.1 GCA_947453695.1 Opitutia bacterium | reverse complement strand
GCCAATGCTCGTCCCCCGCCTTGCCGAAATCCACCGACACGTCGCGCGCGATCTCCGTGCCATCCGCCGCGAGCACCGCCCCCGCGCCAAACACCCGCCCGCCCGGCAACACGGCGACGCCTTCCTCGCGGCGCTCTTCCGTCGTCGCCCCCGCACGCAACCAAGCCCGCACTTCCTCCGTCGCGTGCACCGGCACGGCATACTCCGTCCGCTCGCTCTTCTCCCCCGCCGTCCAGGTCCCGCCACCGCGCGCGACGAGGTCGGCCAGTCGCGCGCAGCGCTGCGGCGGAGAAATATGTTCGGCATTCGGCACGGTTCCCGCAGCCAACCCCACGCTCCGCCCGCCTGCAATCCGCCGACAAAAAATAAACATGCCCGTCCTCGCCACCCGCGTCCGTTCGCTGTTACCACGTCGTCACATGACCACGTTTGACACGATCCTCACCCACCCGGGCGGTGCACACAAAGACGAGTTTCTCGCCTGCTGCGTCCTGCTCGCCGAACAACCCGTGCCACTCGTTCGCCGCGAGCCCACCCCGGAGGACCTCGCGCGCGTGGCCACGTGCGTCGTCGATGTCGGCCATTCCCACGATCCCGCGCTCAACAATTTCGATCACCATCAGTTTCCCCGCGACCACGTGCCCACCTGCTCGCTCTCCCTCGTGCTGCAGAATCTCGGGCTCTACGCCGATGCCCGCGAGTTCTGCGAGTGGCTCGAGCCCACCGAGTGGATCGATTGCCGCGGTCCGTTCGTCACCGCCGAATGGCTCGGCATCGAGCGCAATACCCTGGGCAAACTCATCTCGCCGGTCGACCTGGCCCTCATCCGCCGCTTCGCCGCGGCTTCGCGTCTCGACCCCGGCCAGCCGCTTTGGGCCGTCATGCGTATGATCGGGGAAGACCTCCTCGATTACATCCGCTCCCTCCGCACCCGCCTCGACTTCCTCGCGCAGCACGCCGAGTTCTGGACGCTCCCGCTTCCCGATGGCCCGGCCCAGATTCTCTTTTTGCCGCGCACCGATCCGCCGCTCGACGATCCCGCCCTCGGCCTCGATCGCTTCATCGAGCGCCGTGGCCTGTCCTCGGTCGTGATCGGCCTCGTCCATCCCGATCGCCGCGGCCCCGGCTTCGCGCTCAACCGTTACCGCGACAGCGCCCGCCTCGACTTCACCCGGGTCGCGTCGCACCCCGCCGTCCGCTTTGCCCATGCGCGCGGCTTCGTGGCCAAGACCGATTCCGCCGATCTCACCGTGATCCGCACGCTCGTCCTCGGCGCCGGCGGCGTCGCATGAAGGCTCGCCGCCCGCAAAATCCCGCCCTCCCCCGCGGTCTCCCGCACCCGCGCAACCGCCACCGCGACCGCTACGATTTTCCCGCGCTCCTGCGCGCCTCGCCCGCCCTCGCGCCCTTCGTCACGGCTCATCCACTCGGCGGCGACACGATCGATTTTTCCTCTGCCCCCGCCGTGCGCGCCCTCAACCGCGCCCTGCTCCTCGCCGACTACGGCCTCACGCAGTGGGACCTCCCACCCGGCGACCTCTGCCCGCCCATTCCCGGCCGCGCCGACTACGTCCACTACGCCGCCGACCTCCTCGCCGCTCCCGCTGGCCCGATCCCCCGCGGTCCGGACCTCACGGTCCTCGACGTCGGCGTCGGCGCCAACTGCATCTACCCCATCGTCGGCGTTCACGACTACGGCTGGCACTTCGTCGGTTCCGACATCGACCCCGTCGCCCTCCGCTCCGCCCAATCCATCGTCGCGGCCAATTCCACGCTGACCGGACGCGTCACGTGCCGCCTGCAAACTAACCCCGCCGCCATCCTCGCCGGCATCATCCGCCCCTCGGATCACTTCGCCCTCACTCTCTGCAATCCGCCCTTCCACGTCTCCCTCGCCGCCGCCACCGCCGGCACGCGTCGCAAACTCGCCAACCTCTCCCCCCGTCAGACTCTCCCGCGCACCACCACGCAGAATTTCGGCGGCCAGCCCAACGAACTCTGGTGCCCCGGCGGTGAGGCCGCCTTCATCGCCCGCCTGATCGCGGAGAGCGCTACCTTCGCCCGACAAGTCCGCTGGTTCACCACTTTGGTCTCATCCCGCGGCAATCTCCCCACCCTCACCCGCGCCCTCGACCGCGTCCACCCGACCACCGTCCGCACGATCCCGATGGGCCAGGGCCAAAAACAAAGCCGCCTCCTCGCCTGGACCTTCCACTCCCCGTAGCCCGGCTCGTGAGAGCCGGGACGAACTACCACCAACGTGCCCCTCCCTCCGTCATTAGACATTAGTCATTAGGCATTGGGCATTGGTCCGTTCCTTGGTCCTTAGTCCTCCGTCCTTCCCCGCCCGCCGCGCGGCCGCGGACCGTTCGTCAATTTCCCGCCGCCGCTCGTCAAGCCGCGGTCGCCCTCCCCCGCCGCCCCCTGCACCACGGCCTTCGATGCCTCCCACGTTTGCCGACACCTTTTGCGCCCGTTACCAGCTTACGGCCGCCGAATTCGAACGCGCCGTGCTTCGTCGTATCCTCTACCCCCACGCCCGCTTCCTCGCCCCGCTGGTCCGTCTGACCGAGCCGGAATATTTCGCCGAGGACCTCGATCTGATCCGCTCCGTCGGCCAGATCCGCCACTTGCGCCAGTTTCACGACGCCTGCACCGACTACCGGCACCATCTCGCGCACACGAGCGCGGCGCGTCGTTTCCTGCGGCTGCGCGCCTCGGCGCGCAAACTCTACCACCTCGTGGCGGAAACCTTGCCCGCCCCCGCCTCGCCCCCGTCGACCCATCATTCGGCCGCATCCCCGCACTCGCAGGTGCCGACCTGACCGGCGCCTGACTACGGCTCCCGCGCCACGCGCACCGCCTCCAGCCGCACCGGCTCGGAAAAACCCGCGAGCTTCATGCCGCGCACCACCTCGGGCGCCCGCATGAAATATTTCCACACCATCCCGCTGCGTAAATTCTCCGCCATCACCAGCGTGATACCGACATTGATCCCGATCACATCCGACGCCACCCAGCCAGACTGCGGGTTAAACGCGTCCGCGAAACCGTAGCGGCCCCACAGCTCCGCGCCGCCCACGTCCTTCATCTTGTGCAGCGCCGCCAGGCACTCCGCCGGCGCCATCGGGAGAGAGCCACCCGGCGCACACGGCACCAGCGTCCCATCCGCCTCGTCATCCTCCGGCCGCACCGGCGTGCCCCACGCCCGATACCCGAGCGCGCTGTCCGAGGCCGTCAGGCCCCACAGCTCCCGCGACCACAGCGGAAACCGTCCCGCCTGCGCCGCACTCCACTCCCGCTGCGCCAGCGTCGCCTCGATCGAGTTCTGCCAGTAGTCCGCGTGCGCATCCCGCCGTCCGCGAAAATCAAACCACCCGTGCGCATATTGGTGCGTGAAGAGCGGCCCGCATTGGATGAAGGTCCGCCCTTCGTCGCCTACCACCGGCTCACGTTTCCACGCCTGCCACGTTTCCGCCGGCAGCGCCCCTTCCGTCGCGCCCATACCCAGCAGGTAGAGTCCCATCATTTCCGCATAGTGGTCCCAGCGGCTTTTGATGAATCCGCTCTCCGGCTTCCATCCGTGCGCCACCGTCGTGCCTCCGTTCAGCGCCCACCGCCAGTCCACCCGCGCATAAATTTTGTTCACCAGCGCCGTCACTTCCGGATCGCGCAGATATTCCCGCGCCAACACCGCGCCTTGCAGCAGCAGCGCCGTGTCGATCGTCGATGCCTCGCTCCGCCACATCCGCGTGCCGTCCGTCGCGTCGACAAAGTGATAAAACCAGCCGCGCTCCTGCGCATGTCCGTCCGCCAGCGTCTTCAGCGACCGCACGACCAGCCGCCGCGCCTCGCCGGGTCGCAACCACCCGCGCTCATCCGCGATGCACCACGCCGTCAGCGCAAACCCCGTCGCCGCTACGCTCGACGGCGCCGCGCTAAACGTGCCGTTGTTCGCCGCGCGATCCCGCGTCAGCCCCGTCACCGCATCGCTCTGCTCGACAAAATACAGCACCGCGCGCCGCTGCACTTCATCGAGGAGCGCCGAGTCCTTCGCCGTGAGCACATAGGGACCTCCCGCGCCCACCCACGATTGCTGCGCCCGCGCCGCCGACCCCAGCGCGAGCACGCTCATCACGACCACAAAATTCGCCACCGCGAAAGCCCACCGCATCGCCCCGCCTCCTCCGCACATCGCCTCATCTCTGGCGTTCCGCAAAATTCGCTCAAGGAGTCCCTGCCTCTCTTTACGAGGGAAAATCGCGCCCTGGGGTGTGGGGTTGATGAGCGTTCGCGGCATGCGAGACACCTTTCTCTTGGTGTGATCGTCTCAAGTAAGACGCGCGAGGAGAAATTTCCTTCCGCACTATTTTTCTCTCCACCCAGTTACTTCGCTCCACCAACCTAGCTCTGCGGGCTTCATGTCCGACAACAGTCATCAGTCATTAGTCATTGGTCATTAGTCATTGGTCCTTGGACCTTGAACCTTGGTCCTTTCTTCCACCGCTCTTCCGTTACCGCCCCCGCTCCCGCTCGTCTTTCCCCGCGATGTCCCACCACGCCCCGCGCCTCGAGGATCAGTTCCTCACCCGCCGTGATTTCCTGCATCGCTGCGGCATTGGTTTCGGCGCCCTCGGCTTCGCCGCCCTCGCCGGCCCCAATCTCTTCGCCGATTCACCCGCGCCGACCGGCCTCAATCTCAACAATCCCCTCGCCCCGCGCGCCCCGCACTTCGCCGCCAAGGCCAAGCGCGTCATCCACATCTTCGCCAATGGCGGTCCGTCCCAGGTCGACACCTTCGACCCCAAACCCTCGCTCACCAAATACCACGGCAAACCCCTCCCGCTCGACCTCAAGACTGAGCGCAAGACCGGCGCCGCCTACCGCTCCCCGTTCGAGTTCAAAAAATACGGCCAGAGCGGCATCGAGGTCAGCAGTCTCTTCCCCCACGTCGCCGAGAGCATCGACGAGATCGCCGTCATCCGCTCGATGCACGCCGATGTCCCCAATCACGAGCCCTCGCTCATGTTGATGAACTGCGGCGACGCCCGCCTCCCGCGCCCGAGCCTCGGTTCGTGGGTCACCTACGGCCTCGGCTCCGAAAATCAAAATCTCCCCGGCTTCATCGCCATGTGCCCCGGCGGCTACCCGATCCAGGAGTCCCAGAATTGGCAGAGCGCCTTCCTCCCCGGCATCTACCAGGGCAACTACATCAACACCGCCTTCACCGATCTCGACAAACTCATCGAGCACATCCGCAACCCCTCCGCCTCGCCCAAGGAACAGCGCGCCCAGCTCGACCTCCTCCAAAAACTCAACGCCCGCCACGCCGAGAAGCGCGCCCACGAGGCCCAGCTCGAGGCCCGCATCCAATCCTACGAGCTCGCCTATCGCATGCAGATGGAGGCCACCGACGCCTTCGCCATCGCCAAAGAGCCCGCCGCCATCCGCGAGCTTTACGGCGACACCAAGCAGGGCCGCCAACTCCTCACCGCCCGCCGCCTCCTCGAGAAGGGCGT
>CANGHW010000266.1 GCA_947453695.1 Opitutia bacterium | reverse complement strand
GTCACGCGGGGGAAATCCTCGTGCAAAATATCCCGGGCGATCACGAGTTCCGCCAAATCCGGCTCGCCGAGGTAGGGCTTGATGTCATGCAACGAGACGACGCCGAGGAACTTCCCCGCCTGGTCCACGACATAGAGATTATTGACCCGCACCCGGAGAAACAGTCGGGCGATCTCCGCGAAGCGCGCTGTCTCCGGGATCGTTGGCGGATTGGTGCGCATCAATTGGGCGACCCGCGTCTCCGTGGCGAAGGGCGCGACCGACTCGGCGTCGGCCGTCTTGCGCTTGAGCGACTCGCTATAGAGCGACCGATCCTCAAATCCACGCGCGGTGTAATAGGCGATCACGCTGCACAGCATCAGCGGCAGGATAATATCATAGCTCAGCGTCATCTCGAACAGCATGATCACGGCCATGACCGGCGCACGACTCGCCGCCGACAGGAACGCCCCCATGCCCACCAAAGCAAAGGCCCGGGGATCCTGCGCCGCCACCGGCCAGACCGCGTGCACCGCTGTGCCAAATAGGTATCCCGCGCTGGCGCCCATGAACAACGAGGGGGTAAACACACCCCCAGGCGCCCCAGACCCAAACGACGCCATCGTGGCGAGCCACTTACAGAGTGCGATCCCGAGCAGGAGCTTCCACGCCAGACCACCGTTTAGAATCTCGACCACCACCGAGTAGCCATTCCCCGCCACTCGCGGAACCGAGATCGCAATCGCGCCCACCGCCAGGCCACCCAGCGTAAGTCGGGCGACCAATGGAAGTTTCAGCGCCACGAAAAAGGCCTCGGCCTGACGCAACGAACGCAGAAACCACGGCGCCAGCGAACCCGCAATCAGCCCCAGCACCACATACGGCCCCATCTCCCACGGAGAGTTCAACTGAAACGCCGGCACGCGATAGAGCTCATGCGCAGCCGTCAGCACCCGCACGGTGAGAGTCGCCACCACTGCGGCGACCGCGAGCGGCCCGAGGCTCTCCATGGCAATGGTGCCCAAGATGATCTCCGCGACAAAGAACGAGCCGGCAATCGGCGCATTATAGGCCGAGGCAATGCCGGCCGCCGCCCCGCAGGCGACGATCAGACGCAATTGCGGCGGTGTAAACTGCCGCCAGCGTCCCACAAACGAGGCCAACACCGCCGCGAGTTGCACCATCGGACCTTCGCGTCCGATCGAGCCACCCGAACCGATCGAAAATAACGCCGCGACGGACTTCACGATACTCGCCCGGATGGGCACATGGCCGTTACCGATCGCGATCGCTTCCATGTAGTCCGTGGAGCTCTGGCCCGGCGCGATATGCCGACCGAGCAGGAGCACGATACCCGCGCACGCGCCACCCACGGCCGGCACCAACAAACAGCCCCACCACGGCAGGCGGCGCATCGACTCCACGACGCCCAGGCCGGAGTAGCCGAACAAATCGTGCACGCCCTCCGCCAGCCCGCTAAAAAGCAGCGACGCGAGTGCACCGAGGAAGCCCGCAAAGGCCGCCCACAAGAGCGTAATCTGCCATTCAGTCGGCTGCAGTTTCTCCTGCACCCACAGGCGCCACCGCAGTAACCGCATGAGCCGCCGCAGCAACAGTTCTGCCGGGTCGGTCATGGCTTTCACCTTCATGCCGCACGCCTAGGCGAGGCGTTGAGAGAATCAGCGAGCACTGCTTCGGACGCGTTCAAAGTTTCGCCAACCTAGAGGCCGGACCTCGGGAAACAAGTCCCGCGTGAAGATTTTCCGCCCCACCCGACCGCCATTGGGCCACGCCCCTCGCTTGCGCTGGACCGAAAATTTCCCACGCTCCGCCGACCATGAGCGCGAAAAAGTCGAAGCAGACGAACCGTTCCGCCCCTCCCCCGCCTGCCGCGGGCCCTGCTGTCAGTCCATCTACCCCTGCGGCCAATCCAGCACCTGCGTCCAATGTGCCATGGATCGAGTCCTCCAATCCCCGGCAGCGCCTCATCGCCCAGATCGTGATGGTGGGAGCGTGGATTTACGTGGCCGCGCTTTGCCTGCTCGCCGTCGACAAGTGGTTTAATCTCGGGATCTTCGGCCCCCAAATGCCCCCGTTGCCCTAAGGCCCGGGGACCAATGCCGTTGATTTCGCCCGCCGGCCTCCCCGCCGACGCGTTAGTCGAGGGTGTAGGGCTCCTGCACTTCTTCCGACTCTGTCGTGGTCGTCAGCGTCACGAGACTGCGGAGCGACGTGAAGTGCTGGCTCAGGTCGAAATCGCCGCCCAGACCGCCGATGAGTTTGTCGAACAGATCTTTCTTCGAAGCCTTCAGCGCCTGGATGCGTTCCTCGATCGTGCCGGCGGTCACCATCCGATAGACAAACACGGTGCTCTTCTGGCCGATGCGGTGCACGCGGTCCACGGCTTGGGCCTCGACGGCGGGATTCCACCACGGATCGAGCAGGAAAACGTAATCCGCCGCATGCAGCGTGATCCCCGTGCCGGCCGCCTTGAGTGAGACCAACATCGCCGCCGCACCGGGTGCCGTTTGGAACGACTGCACGGGCTTGAGGCGATCGATCGTCATGCCGGTGAGCTCGTAGCGCGGCAGGTCCGGAAATTGTTTCGCGAGCGCTTCGCGCACGCGGTCCAGCAGCATGACAAACTGCGAGAAGATCACGACCTTGTGGCCGCTGCTCACGATCTCGGTGAGTTTCTCGACGAGGAGATTGATCTTGCCCGAATCGCTGAGCGGCGACTTGAGCCACGGCAACATATCCGGGTCGCAGCAGGTCTGGCGCAGGCGCGTGAGCAGCGCGAGGAAGCCGAAGCTCTTCTCGCGCATCGCCGTGCCGACATCGTCGCCGAGGCGGTCGAGACCCTCCGAGCAAATCCGCGCATACTCGGCGCGCTGCACATCCGTGAGCGGGCAGATGAGGTCCATCTCCATCTTGGGCGGCAGCTCCGTCGCGACTTCCTTCTTCGTGCGTCGAAGGATGAAGGGAGCCAGCTGGGCGCGCAGGCGACCGATGGTGCCATCGCGATCCGTGTGCAGGGCCGATTCAAACGACGTGCGCGAGCCGAGCAGTCCCGGCAGGAGGAAGCGGAAGATGCTCCAGAGATCGAGTTGCCTATTCTCCAGCGGCGTGCCCGTAAGCACGATGCGGTGGGCCGCCCGCACGGCGAAACAGGTCTGCGTGATCTTCGCGTCGGGATTCTTGATGAACTGGCCCTCGTCGAGGACCGCGTAGCCGAATTCCACGCCCGGCAACAGGGAGCGGTGCTTGCGGAGTTGCGTATAGCTCGCGATCCAGATCGCCGGATCTTTCCGCTGCGTAAAGTCGTGACCGGTCTTCAATACATCGACGACCAGATGCGGGAAAAACTTCGCGATTTCTTCGCGCCAGACCGGCACCACGCTGGCCGGACAGACAATCAGATTGGCGCGATCACCAATGCGGCGAACCGCGAGGAGCGAGAGAACCTGCAGGGTCTTGCCGAGACCCATCTCGTCGGCGAGCAATCCGTGGCAGCCCACGTCGCACAGGTGATGCATCCACTCGACACCGCGGCGCTGGTAAGGACGCAGCAACTCGGGCAACGCCGGCGGTGCGGGTGGCGCGGCGAGCACGCTCTGGCGCCACGCTTCAATCTCCGGCGAGAGCGTGAGCTTGAGGCGCGCGTCGTTGAACAGGGAGAAAATGAGATAGGGCGAGAGAGTTCCGTTTTCCGCCGCATCGGAGCCCTGCGTCTCTTCGACATTCTTCCGCCAGGCGTTGAACGACTCCCACTTCTCCGCCGGCAAGGCCACGATGCCGATGCTCGGCAAAATGACCGGCTGGCCGTGGCGCTTGAGCAGCGACTGCACTTCCGTGTCGGTAAGCATCCGCTCGCCGGCGCGGAAGATCCAGCGCAGGTTGAGCGTGGCTTCGGTCGACCCGGCCTTGGTTGAGCGCTCGGCGACGGCCTCAATTTCCACGGCCCGCGTGCCCTTGAGCAGATTGGCCGACTTGTCATCGAGCTCGATGGCAAACAACCGCTTCCAGGCCGGCAGCACGGTCTTCAGGAAATTCGGAATCTCCACCAGCGACTCCATCAAATAGATACCCGTTTCCTGATTGTAGAGGAAGTGCGCCTTGCGGGCGTAGGCCGCGAGGCCGATCAGCTTCGCGCGCTCACCGGAAGTCACGTGACCATTGCCATTCGCGTGGGCGTCGGGCCCGAGCGCGGGGTGCTTGGTCTTTTTGTCGGCATCGAGCCAGGCCGCCTGAAAGGTCAGGCCGACCGACTTCGTCTTGAAGACCAGCACGAGCGTGCGCGAGGGGCCGTTATGCGATCCCACGCTGCCCGCGCCAGTCGGCGGCGTGCCCGCGGCGTGACGCGCCGTGCCATGACCTCCGCCTGAGGAGTGGGCCGCCGCGGCGCCCCGGCCAATCGCGGCACCGTGACCCACGCCATGATGCGATCCATGTCCGTGGCCGTGCGTGTGCGTCGGAGGGTGAGCCGGGGTCGAGTGCGGGCTGTGTCCGTGGCCATTGCCATGGCTGTGCGTGCTCGAATGGCCGTGATGATGACTGCCGCCGTGGGCCGTCCCGTGAACGTGCGAGCCATGCGACTTGTGCGGCTCGTCGGGTAGCGGCGAGATCTCGTCGGCCACCAATTCCTCAATCTCATGGAGTCCCGCGACGGCGAGAGCGTGGGCCAATTCCTGATCCGTGGACGATGAGCGCACGGAAAGTCCCTCGGCCGTCCATTCAATCACCGCGTATTCATCCCGCTTCTCGATCCGCCGATGGATGATGGCGTCTTTATCCGTCAGCTCCAGCTCTCGCACTTCGCTGTCCCGGTAAATCTGTCGTCCCTGCTCCAACTGAGCGGCGGTGAATGCCGTCGACCAATCTTGCTCGAGCTTTCCGAACCAAAATTCGAGGGAATGAGGAGTGTAAACGCGCTTGGGGCCGTGGGACTGCATCCGCGTAAAAGGGCTGACCGTAGAAACGCAGCGGACTTGCGCAACCCCTAATTTCCTCGTGGCACCGACGTCACAATCGAGTCAGCCGAGTGATTCCGCCGCCGCCGCAAGCGTTAATCGACGCCTCGGCGGGCTCGTTTTCCCGCTAGTGCGATAGCTTCGCCAACTCCACGCGAATCACGTCTAACGTGCGGGCCACCGCCCCGGCATTGTCTTTGCGCCACGCTGCCGCCGCGACCGCCAGTGCCTCCCGCCGGGCCGAATCGCGCAACAATTCCTGCGCCACCGAGGCCAGATGTTCCGCATCCCTGACTTCAATCGCCGCACCCCGGGCCATCAGATCGCGCGTGAGCAGGCGAAAGTTGCTCATGCCCGGCCCAAACAAAATGGGTCGCTCCAATGCCGCCGCCTCCACGGGCGTCTGGCCTTCGGTGTGCGGCGGCAGACTCTTTCCCACGAACACCACGTCGGCGAGCTGGGTAATGCGCCGCAGCTCCCCCGTGGTATCGCCCACCGCGACATCCACCTCGCCGGTCGCCACGCCCTTCGAGCGGAAATGATACCGGAGCTTCGCTTTCACGAGCACCCGCTC
>CANGHW010000265.1 GCA_947453695.1 Opitutia bacterium | reverse complement strand
GTCTCCACCGCCAATCAGGTCGGAGGACGCTTCGATTCCTGCGAAAGCCAGGCCGCCGTCTGTCGCGATTTCATCGCGAAACACGCCGTCGACGGCTGGTTCGAAGTCGCTTGCTTCTCCGACCCGGCCTACTCGGGCAGTTCGATGAACCGCCCGGGCATCCGTGCGCTCATGCGCCAGATCGAAGCCGGCGAAATCAAAATCGTCCTCATCTTCAAACTGGAACGTGTGCTCCGCAGCACGGACGAATGGGGGCCGTTTCGATCCTTCCTCCAGCAACACGGCTGCCGACTCGTCAGCCCCACCGAGGACCTTTCCGACGAAACTCCCTCCGGCCGGCTAAAGAACAACCTGCTCATGAGCGTCGCGGAATACGAGCGGCTGAACACCGCCGAGAAAATCCGGATCAAACTCAACGAACAGGCGAAACGGGGCTTCTGGACCGGCGGGCAAGTTCCGTTCGGTTACGTCTACGATGAAACGCTCCAAGGCCTGAGCCCGCATCCCACCGAAGCTGCCACGCTGCGCCGCATCTTCGAATTGGCCGCGCGCCTCACGTCGCTCACGGAGATCGCAAACACCCTCAACGCCGAAGGCCTGCGCACTCGGGCACGGATCTTCAATCGCCGCAGCGGCGAGAAACAGAACGTTGGCGAAAAACGATTCCGCTCCGATATCGTGCGCCGGTTGATCACTCGCCCGCTCTACGCCGGCCGTGTCCGCATGAACGGCAAGGAATTTCCCGGGCAACATGCGGCCCTCGTATCGGACGACTTGTGGGAGCGGGCCAACGCCGCGATCCGCCCGGCGCTGTCGCCGGCACCGCGGCGGTTCCGGAGCCGCGACAAACATTTTCACCTGCTCAAGGGCCTCGCATTCTGCGGCTGCTGCGGCCGGGCTATGATCCCCAACACCTGCGGGAAACTCGATCCCGACGGTAAGCGCTACCGTTATTACACCTGCGGCTACGCCCACAAAGAGCGCTCCGATGCCAAATGCCCGGTCCGCCACGTTTCCGCAACGGCACTTGAAACTGCCGTCATCGGATTCCTCGGCGCCTGCTGCCAGCACCCCGAGGTGCTCGACGCCACGAGCAGCAGTGCACGTGAGCGCCGCCAAACTGAACGAGCCCCGCTACGGGCACGGCTCAGCGACACTGAAGCCAAACTGGCGACTGTCGCCGAACAACTCCGCAATTGCGCCAAGGCCCTCGTGCTTGGCCAAACCGCCGCGCTCGACGAGGCGCTGCGCGAACAGGCCGACGCGCTACACGAGGAGAAGCAACGGTTGATCGTCGAGCGCGAACAGGTCCGCATCGAACTCGCCGCGTGCGAGGAAGGCGACATCAACACGGCTCGCGTCGGCCAGGCTCTGAGGAAATTCAACGACCTGTTACCCACCCTGTCATCCGACGAGCAACGCGACTTGGTGACGCTCTTCCTGGAGCGCGTAGAGATCCGCCCGGCCAGCGACAAAGTCGCGAAGACGATCGTGGGCACGCGGTTGCTGGAATTACGATTGAAGCTGCGCGTAGAACGCTTGGTCGAAGGCATGGCCGAACAGATCCTCATCGAGGAGCGCATCGCGCGCGTGGCCGCGGTGCCGGCTGTTCGTCCGCTGGTTTTGAACCTGAAAGTCGCGCTCGCGCCGTCCACCGGTTCATCGAAGCCCGTCACATTGCTGGCACCGTTTCACTGCGAATTGGGGGCTACGCAGCGCATCCCTGCTCCGGCACCCGAGCCGGCTCCGATGCTCCACCCCATCCACCGTGCCCGCACGTGGCAGCGGCGTTTGGAAAAGGACCGCTGCTTGAACCGATTGAAACTCGCCGCCGAAGAGGGTCTTTCGCCCGGATCGATCACCCATCACATGAAGTTGCTCCAACTCGCCGACGACATCCAAACGAAGCTCCTGGAGCTGACCAAAGCCGAAGACGTGCGCCGCTACGGTCTCAATCGAATGAAGGCCCTCGCCGATCTGCCCGTCGACGAACAGTTGCGGCAATTCACGCGGATTCAGGAGGCAAGCGTCGCCTGACGCCTTTCGGGCCGTTTGCGGGTGATCCGCAAGTAGGGCTTCCCGAACTGCGACTACGATAACAACTCTAGGCGGCTTGTGTCTCCACTGCTCCTTCATAAAACAACTCGGTGGCCGCCGAGCGAATGAATCACTCTCTGACTCCTTCGGAAATCGTGCCCGATCCCCATCAGGATCGCAGGGTGGAGTTGCATCGTCTGGCGCCCACCCAGCGGATCGCCGCCATTGATCGCGACCTCACCGCCATGGCGCCAGACACCACGGCTGCAGCCACCTTTCACCGCAAGAAATTGCTGCGGATGCGCGACGCAGCCCGATTAGAAGCTGGGCTGACGACCAACGAAGGTCTGCAGCGGGAAAATTCCTCGTTCGCGCGGCACGACTTTTCGCAGGCGCAGATCGTATGGAAACGCCGCGGCCGTGCTGAGCCGTGAGGACGCTGTTCAGGAAGAATTCGACGACATCGTTCGGCAGGCGTGCTGGTGATACTTCGCCCTAGGCTCCGCCCAACTACCGCGAAAACTGCCTGTGACCGCGTTGCGGGCAGTCGTTAGCCTACGGGGCATATTTGGCTATGGAGTAATGCGTGGATGGGCGTCGCCTCGTTACAGTCGTGACGGAGGTGGACTACCGCAGTTTGATGAAACCCTCAAATCCGCGAAGTGCTTGGGTCGAGACGACGCGTTTCCAATAAAACCAGTTTTGACGGGAAACGCTGACGTGCGACTTGCGACGACGTTGCGGGGAAAAAATCGATTCCGAAAGGAGCCGCGTTTCGCAGACGTTCCTTTTTGCAACAGGTCGGAGCCTCTCGCTCGGCAAGATGCCCAACGAAATTGCGCTCTGCCTCGCAACCGTCCCCTGCGCTCCGCTCAACAGTTGCCGTTTTATCCCTTGAAATTGCACTCGCTCGCGGACCGATTCAGCCGCTAACAGTCCCACCGTGCATCACGGACGGATCACTCAGGAAGATGTCGCCCGCCGCGCGGGCGTCACACGGGCTACCGTTTCAATGGCGCTCAAGGGCCATAAAAGCATACCGGAAAAGACGCGTAATCGGATACTGCGCATCGCTGCCAAACTCGGCTACAGTCCCGATCCGATGCTATCGGCCCTAGCGGCCTACCGAACCAGTTCCCGTCCGTCGACGTTCCACGGGACACTGGCGTGGCTGATTAACTCGGCGTTTGGCTACGATTGGCGGGAGGTGCCCCAGTTCTGTGATTATCATTTCGGGGCTCTCACTCGCGCGAAACGATATGGCTTCAATGTGGAGACATTTGATCTGAATGCTCCCGAAATGACCCGCGAACGACTCGCGGCCATCTTTCGAGCACGAAATATTCAGGGCCTTCTGCTTTGCCCCCAGCCGCGGTCGGAAACGACATTGGAATTCGCGTGGGCGGAATTTTCCGCGGTGACATTCGGCTACACCCTCGCTTCGCCTCATTTGCACACGGTCGTTTCAACGCAATACCGTGACATGCTGCTTACCCTGCAGCACGTGCAGGCCTGGGGCTACGAGCGAATCGGTCTCATGCTGAACCACGAGCACGACCTTCGCACGAACTACAATTACCGCTCCGGCTACCTCATTGCGCAGTCGCTAAGACCGAAATCGCCTAAGCTCCCCGTCCTGGAAAGTGCGTATGACGATTACGAGGCACTCAGACGATGGATGCGGAAGAACCGGCCGGACGTGATCATCGCCTGCGGGGGAGAAACCTGTGTCCGCACCTTGAAACGCCTGGGTGTCCGGGTGCCGCAGGATATTGGCCTGGCGCTGCCCAATCTCGCCGCGGCCACCTCCCGAGTTTCCGGCGTGGTGGAAAATTCGACTGAAATTGGGGCCGTTGCGGTGGATCTGATCGTGGCAATGATGCAGCGCGGTGAACGCGGTATCCCCGAGTATCCGCAGCGGATTCACGTCGAGGGCGCTTGGCACCCGGGAAACACCCTGCGGGTTCCTGCGACGTAGGAAGAAAGGAAAGGTCTGGGGGCCCTTTACTTACCTGTGTAAGTGGCGGAAACATTGAGCCGGGTCTGATCTGGCTCACGGTGGGTTTAGAACCGGCAGTTTCACTCACTGCTGAAACCCTAACCCAAACCCCGCCATGAGATTTCAATCCACGCCCCGCGCGTCCCTCGTGCTCACTCTTGTTGCCGTCGGCATTACGACGGTCGGTCCTCTCCATGCCCAAACGGTCGCTCTTCCGGCCGGAACCGTCGCCACGGCCAGTGAGGCCGCGGTGGTGCTTACTCCGTTTGAGGTCAACACGACGAAAGACGTGGGCTTTGTCGCCAACAGTTCCCTGGCCGGCGGGCGGCTCGCGGGCGATCTGAAGGATACTCCGGCCGCCTACTCCGTGTTAACGCGCGAGTTTATCGACGCCTTGGGGCTGACGGAATTAGCGGAGGCGAGCCGCTGGGCGCCCAACACCACGATCGTCAACGACGATGGCCGGCAGGAAATGTTCGGCAACACCACGGCCTTTTCATTTCGCGGAGTCAGTGGCAGCACCCAGCGGAATTTTTTCCCGTTCGCGGTCAACTACGACAGCTACAACCTCGACCGTTTCGACTACGCTCGCGGCCCCAATTCCATCCTCTTTGGGCAGGGCAGTTTGGGCGGCTCGGCGAACGTTGTGACCAAGCGAGCCCAGACGGCGAAGTCGACCAACGAACTGCGGATGAGCTATGGCTCGTGGAACAACGAACGGGTCGCTTTGGACGTGAACCGGCCGTTCGCTGACGGCAAGGCGGCGGTGCGCGTGAACGCCGTCCACGTCGACCGCGACGGCTGGCGGGATCACGAGATGGAGCGCAAGCGCGCCGGGCATGTCGCCGCGACCTACAAGCCTTTCAAGAATACCCAACTCAGCGTCGAGGCGGAGCGTGGCCAGATTCAACGCAACACTCCGACCACGTGGATCAACGACAACCTCTCGGGCTGGGATGGGAAGACGACGTTCTCCCAGTTGACGGCAACGTTGCCGTCCAACGCCTCGGCGATCGGCATCGCCCGCAACGGCTCCACCACCGCGCAATACCTCGTCTATGCCCCGAGCACCGGCCTGAGTGGAATCGTAAACTTTGCGAACACGATGCGCTCGGCGACCAACGGTTCGAACATCCTCGGCGTGCCCGTCGTCGGGCCCGCGCTCAACATCGCCGCGCTTCCGCTCTTCGAGACGGTTGGGCTGCCGGCCAATCGATTCGACAATGCCATCGCCGGGTCGGCCTTTCGCCCGAAGCCGCGCACATTTACCACCGCGCCGGACGCCGTGGGCTTTGAGCAAAACTACAAGATCTACTCTGCGTTTCTCAATCAGCAGATCGGCCGTCATTTCTTCTTCGAACTTGCCGGCAACTACAGTTGGGACAAGCGCACCCGGGAGTATCCGGCGGTCCGCGGGATGAGCGAGACCTACCTCGACTTGCAGCGCAATCTGCCCACGGGAGCGGCGAATCCGGAGTTTCTTCAGCCTTACAACGAGTCGGCATGGACTC
>CANGHW010000264.1 GCA_947453695.1 Opitutia bacterium | reverse complement strand
GGGCACTGGTGCCGTCTTCCGCGTCGTCTTTCCATGCCAACCCTCGTCATCCTAGCCACGTCTGATACCGCGCTTGCGGAGGCATGGGAGCGGCAACTACCCCACGGTCGGGTGGCGTTGAGGCTTTCGGCGCATACGTTTTCCGCGGGCACAGCGCCGGGATTTGCCGCCGTGGTGATCCTCGATGTGGCCACGGAGAACTCGTTGCCGCTGACGCTGGCGCGCTGCCCGACGATCTTAGTGGGCGAGCCACGGAGCCTGCCGTTTGAGCAGGCAAAGCTGAACGGAAGGGCCAAGGTCTACCTCTCCTACGAGGACAGTGCGACGAAGTTGCGGGAACTGCTACCGCTGGTGGAGGAGGTCGCGGAGAAGCAGTCGATGCTCGATCTGCTGTTGGAGAAGAATCGACGTGCGGGACCGCTGCGCGAGCCGGCGAGGACACCGGCGCCCGATCCGGCGGACGTCTGGGATTTTCTCGAAGGCGCGGTCGAGAACTTAGATTCGCGTGATCGCCTCGTGGCTGAGTTCCGCCGCGCATCGCGGCAATTGCTGCGCGCGTCGCATGCCGTCTTTTTCCTGCGCGAGGCGGAAGGTTTTCGCGCGGACCGAGGCACCTCGTTTTTTCCGTCGGATGATCCGCTGGTGACGTTTTTTGAACACCATCCGGCGGTGATCGATGGCACGAATTGGGACATTCCGTCCGATCCGGTGGCTGAGCTGGCGGTGCGCAACCGACTCGCGCTTTGGGGCGCGCGTCTACTCGTGCCGGTGCACGACAATGGCCGTCTGCTCGGGCTGATCGCGCTGGGGGTGCGCGACGACGGTCAGACCTATGACGACGCCGACCGGGCACGGGCGATTTTCTTTGCGCGCCTGCTGCGGCACTTGCTCGCGAAGTCGCAGCAGTTCGGACGCTTCAGTCAACTGGCCGAGCAGTCGAATCTCGGGGCGAAATATCTGCCGAGCACGCTCGTGCTCGGACCGGACGAGCAGGCGCCGCGGCATGTGCCACTGGTGGTGCGCGAGTTGATCGGCCAGTGCCGGCGCACGCGGGAGATCTGCCGGGCAACACCGAGTGCGGCGCAACCTTTTCGCGCGAGCGTGGGCGTCGTGGCAGAAACCGGGGGTGTGTGGGCCTTTTGGCAGGAAGCGAGCGGCGAGGTGCACGATGCGAGTCTGCGTCAGCGGGCGGACCGGCGTGGATTGCTGCGCGAACTGGCGCTCACGCTCAGCCACGAACTCGGCAATGCGCTCGTGTCGCTCGCGACTTTCCGCTTCAGCACCCCGGAGAATCCGCTGCCCAATGCGATCATGGCAGCAGCCAAGAGCGATGTGGCGAAACTGGAGGCGCTCAACCGCCATGTCGCGCTGATGCAGACCCTGCATGAAGGGCAGGCGGAACCAGTAGACATCCGCGAACTCGCGCAGGGCATTGGTCATTCGCTAAGTCTGCGGGTCGAAGTCGGGCCGGATCCGGTGGTGCTGGGCGTGAGCAAGAAGCTCCTCGATTTCGCGCTGCGCTCGTTGATCGAGACGATCGCGGAAAATCGCGGCGAACTCGGCTCTCGGGATCTGACGATGCAGGTGCGCTCGACTGGCGCGGGTCCGGAACTGACTGCGCTGCTCTCGCTCAAGGGCAAGACGCTCGAGCTCGAGGGAATTTTACCGGAGCCCGTCGAGGGAGCGGTGCCGAATCAGGGGCGCGTGGGGGTGTTTCTCGCGAAGGAGATTCTGCGCCTGCATCATGGTGAAATCCACGCCGGACCCGGGATGGAAGGGACGGAAATCTTGATCTCGGTGCGGCGATGGTAAGGTCGGACTTAATTGGAGCGGTAATCCAAAGGTGGGCGGCGCAGGAACCGTCGGTGCGGGCGTTGGTGCAGATCGGGTCCCGGGTGCGCGCGCAGACCGACACCATGCTGGCGTGCGATGATTTTTCCGACTGGGACTTTCAAGTGGTGACGTCGCGGCCCGAGATGTTTGCGGATCGCGAGTGGCTGCGGGCATTGGATCTGGGCGCGCCGATTGCCTACGTGGCGCGCCTGGGGCGGCTGGGCACGGCGACGAAGGTGGCGATCGCGCTGCGCGGCGGAGAAATCGATCTCGTGATTTTGCCGGCCGCGCGCCTGCGGCAGGCCAAGTGGCTGGTGCGCCTGGGGCTGGCGACGCGGCTCCCCGCGGTGCGGCATGCGCTCGGAGGTATGGCCATCGTGTTGCGCGGGGGACACGTCGTGCGGCACGGCGGGGCGGAGTGGGGGGGCTTTTTCCGGCGGGTGGCGACGGAGTTTCCGGTGCCGCGGTTGAGCGATGCCGACGCGCAGGGGCTCGCGGAGGGGTTTGTGTGCGATTTCATTTCGACGCGGCACAAGATCGATCGCGGGGAGTTTTTGGCGGCCCAACGCTGGCTGCACCACCAGCTCGCCGAGGTGAATTTCCAACTGCTGCACGAGCTGCGGCAGCGGAAAAATGAGTTGAGTTTTCCGGATGCGCGGCGGATCGAGCGAGTGTTTCCAGACTGGCGACTCGTGCAGGTGGACGCTGCGCCGCAGGCGGAAAGTTTGCGCGAGGCGACCGACAAGGCGGCGGCCACGCTGAGCGCGTTGATGAAGGAACTCGTGCCCGAGTGGCGCTGGCCGCTGTAGGCACACGAGGCGGAAAGGGCGGCGGCACGTCGGGCAGACGGAGGGCCGCTCCGTGTGGTCCGGGGTGGGCGGCGAGGGATTTTGCTTTTCGCGGCTCAGGGTTTGGGGCTCGGTGGATTCAGGTCCCGTTCCGGTTCCCCGACATACCTCCATGGCCTCCGAAAAACATACCCGCCCGCCCGAGTATCGCATGCGCATGATTCACCTGGCGCTGCAGCGCAAAGCGATCGTCACGTCTCTCTCGCTGGCCGCCGAACTCGAAGTCCAACCAAAGACGATCCTCCGCGATATCGCCTTCATGCGCGATCAGAAGAAACTGCCGATCAACTACGATCCGAAGCGGAACACCTACTACTATATGCGACCGGTCATGGCCTATCCGGCCATCACGATCTCGGAAGGCGATGTGGTGGCCCTGCTGGTGTCGTGGCAGACGGTGGAGCAATACCGCGGCACGGAGTTTCACCAGCAGCTCGCCGACTCATTCAAGCGCCTCGCGGAGGCGCTGCCGGAGCAAGTGTCGTTTGCGCCGTCGGATGAATTGCAGGCGATCTCGTTCAAGAACCTCGGGGTGGGCAAGGCGGACCTCCGCGTCTTGAACTCGGTGAGCCGGGCGTTGCGGCGTTCGCTGGAATTGACCTTCGATTATCGCCGCCCGGGCGAAACGGTCGTGACGAGCCGCCACGTGCAGCCCTACGCCGTCGCCTACCGGGACAACCTCTGGTATCTCGTGGCCTACGACCACGGCCGCGGCTGCCTGCGGACCTTCGCGCTGCCGCGGATCTCGAAGGCGGTGGTAACCAAGACCACGTTTGTGCGCCCGCCGGAGTTTTCGGTGACGAAGTATTTTGCGAAAGCGTTTAGCGTTTTCGGGGGGACGGGCGACTATCACATCGTGCTGCACTTCAAGGGCGCCGCCGCGGACCGGGTGCGCGAACGCGACTGGCACGAATCGGAGAAACAGAGCGACCTGCCCGGGCGTGGCCTGCGGTTGGAGCTGAAGCTTGGGGCGCTGGAAGAGATCGAGCGCTGGGTGCTATCGTGGGGCGCGGACGTTCGCGTGGTGGAGCCGCCGGCGCTGCGCGCGCGCATGGCGGCGACGGTGGCGGCGCTGGCGAAGGAATACGGATCGGGTGCGGGTGGGGTAGGATAGGGAAGGGGCGATCTCGTGGGCGGACTTTTCTCCACAGAGCGCCCGGAGCTCCGACACAGAGTTCACGGAGCCAAACCCGTTGCCTTGCTCGGTGCAGCAGGCACAGGCCACCGGAATTTGACGTGCGCCCGCTGCGATACTCCCTCGGGGGCGTCGTGCTGCTCTCTTTGGGGGAGCGGGTTGAGGCTCGAGCGGGAACGTTGACCCCGGCGATTTTTCGTTCACGTTTTCGGTCATGTCCATGACCGCACATCTCGCTCGCTTAAAAGAGCAGCTTCGCCGCGACCCGGCGACGCCCGCTCCTGCGTTGCGTGCGGAAAGCGTCGAGCAATTGCACGATTATAAGGATGAATTGCGGGCGTTCGATCAAGCGCGGCTTGAACTCAACCTTGCGACGCCGCACCAAGTGCAGCAGAAGAGCGCGGCGGTGACGGTCGATCAGCGCACGGCGCGACGTGTAATTCGTTACGAACAGTATGTCTGAGGGCGGGCGCCCTCCGACCGATTTCGCCGCGGTTCTCGCCAATCCTGACCCCCGCCCGCTGATCGTTGGCGGTCAGGCGGTGAATATTTGGGCGGAAATTTACGCCCCGGATGCGCCGGAACTGAGCGCCTTCGTTCCCTTTACCAGTCGGGATGCCGACGTTCATGGTGATCGCGAATTGGCACGGCTGCTCCACGAGCGAACGGGGTGGGACTGTAGATTTTACGATGATGTGCGCCAAATCGCCGTTGCGCTGCTAACGAAAAAGCCCGCGACGACCGAAGAACCGCCACTCATCATCGAGGTGATTCGTGCCGTGACAGGCCTCACGCCTGACGATCTCGGACGGAGTCAAACTCGCGAACTTCGCCCTGGCGAATTCTACCGCGTGCCCACGCCGCTCGTATTGCTCAAGGCCAAGCTCACCAACTTGGTCTCACTCGCGAAGCTCGACCGTCCGCAAGATTTAAAGCATGTCCGAATGTTGCTGCCAATTTGCCGGGCGTTTCTGCTGGAGATGCACGCCGACATCGGACGACCGGACATGAGCGAGCGGAATTTTATCGGAGCGCTGAACTATGCGAAAGCGGTCGTGACCACGTCCGATGCTGAGTCGGCAACCGCGACGCATGGCCTGGCGTTGTGGAGCATTTTTCCTTCCACACTCGCCCGTTCGCCACACGAGAAGGTTCGCAATTTCGCTGTGCATCAACTTCCGCAATAAACACGCCGGGAAACTTGGCGAAAAATCGCGCCTAAACTTTGGCTGGGCCGCACGCTTTCGGGGTCTCGCTCGCGACTACGAGCGCCTCGCTTCCTTTCTCGCTGGCCGCCACTGGGTCGACTTCGTCTGCCTCATGCTCCCCATTTCGTTCCTTCGGACTCATGAGGGCCGCTATAGAGCCTAGCACTGAGGGCCCAAACCCGAGAGCCCAGCCCCAGAATCGAGAGCCTAGATCCTAGACGCCGACGCCCACTGCGTGGACGGACGGCGGGGAAGATTGGACGAGGGATGACCGCGGCCGGCGCCGGTCAGGATGGCGCTGGCGAGGTGTCGGACGGTGCTGACGCGGTGTAAATCGGAGCTGGCTGAGTGTAAATCGGGTCTGGCGAGGGGTAAATCGGAGCTGGCGAGGTGTCGGACGACGCTGGCGAGATGCAAATCGGGTCTGGCGCGGTGTCGGACGGGTCTGGCGGAGTGCAAATCGAGTCTGGCGGAGTGTGAATCGGCGCTGGCGAGGTGTCGGACGGCGCTGGCGAGATGCAAATCGGGTCTGGCGGGATGCAAATCGG
>CANGHW010000263.1 GCA_947453695.1 Opitutia bacterium | reverse complement strand
GTAGAACGTGAGGTTGGTGATGGCCTTGAAGCCATCATAGGTCTTCGAGACGTCTTCGACGGTGAGGAGCGGGTGAGACACGGCGCGCGGAAAAGTTAAGAGCGGAGAGTGGAGGGCGGAGAGTCCGGCAGGATTCAGGGCTTCGCGGAGTCGGGCGCGGTTTTGGCGGAGAAAAGGCGGCGCACTTTGCCGGCGAGGCTGACTACGCCACCCGGGAGAAACAGCACGACGATGATAAAGAGGACGCCGAGGATGATGAGCCAGTAGTCAGGGAAGGCGCGGGTGGCCCAGCTCTTCAGGGCGTTGATGCCGATGGCGCCGACGATAGGGCCGACCAGGGTGCCACGGCCGCCGACGGCGACCCAGACGACGGCTTCGAGGGACTTTTCCGGCTTCATCTCCTCGGGGTTGATAATGCCGGCCTGCGGGACAAAGAGGCAGCCGCCGATGCTGGCGATGAGCGCGGCGAGGACGAAGACGAAGAGCTTGAAATGGGCGGTGGCGTAGCCGCTGAAGAGTGCGCGATTCTCGCCATCGCGGATGGCTTGTTGCACGAGGCCAAACTTGGTGCCGCTCAGCCAGCGGCAGCCGGTGTAGACGAGCAGGAGCATCACGGCGGTGGTGATGTAGAGGGCGCGTTGCGTGGCGGCGTCGCGGATATCGTAACCGAGGATGAACTTGTAGTCGGTGAAGCCGTTGTTACCGCCCATGAGCATGTCGTTGCGGAAGAACATGAGCGAGGCTCCGTAGGTGAGGGCCTGCGTGAGAATAGAGAAGTAGACGCCCTTGATGCGGGAGCGGAAGGCGAGGAACCCGAAGACGAGGGCGAGTAGGCCGGGGACAAGTAGCACCATCGTCAGCGCAAACGGGAAACTCGAAAACGGTTTCCAGAACGTCGGCAGTTCGCTCCAGCCAAGGAAGACGAGGAAGTCGGGGATCGGCTTATGATACTGGCCGAGGTCGCCGATCATGCGCATGAGATGCATGCCCATCATGTAGCCGCCGAGACTGAAGAAGAGGGCCTGGCCCAGGCTGAGTAGGCCGGTGTAGCCCCAGAGCAAGTCGACCGAGATCGCGAGGAGGGCGTAGCACAGGTATTTTCCCCAGAGTGTAATCGTGAAGTTGCTGACGATGCCAAAGGCATTGAGCAGCGGGAAGACGACGATCAGGAAAAAGGCGATGAGGCCGACGACGATGAACTCGGTGCGGCGCGAGCCGAGGTAAGAGCGTCCAGTAGCAGAGGGAGTCATGCGGGAGCGGAGGGGAACGGACGCGTTAGTCGAGGCTGCGGCTGCGCGTGACGAAGATGCCCGCGGGGCGCCATTGCAGGAACAGGATGATGCTCACCAGGACGAGAATCTTGCCGAGCACCGGATTGAGGAGGATTTGCTGAAGCGATTGATCGGCGAGGCCGATCCCGAGGGCGCTGATTACCGTGCCGGCGATGTTGCCGACGCCGCCGACTACTACGGTCATGAAGCAATCGACGATGTAGTTCTGGCCCATCGACGGGCCCACGTTGCCGATCTGGCTGAGAAACGCGCCGGCGAGTCCGGCGAGCCCCGAGCCGAGGCCGAAGGTGAGCATGTTTACCCGCTCGGTGCGGATGCCCATGCAGGAGGCCATGCTGCGGTTTTGCATGACTGCGCGGATGAGGAGGCCGAGCGGAGTTTTTGTGAGAACCAACCAGACGCCGACGACGATAAACGCAGCGAAGCCGATCACGAAGACGCGGTTCCAGCCGAAGATGATGTCCTGGTAGGTCCAGTTGCCGCTCAGGTAACTCGGGCTGCTGACTTGGACGTTGTTGGAGCCGAACGTGAGTTTGAATAGTTGCTGCAGGACAAGTGAGACGCCCCAGGTGGCAAGGAGGCTCTCGAGCGGGCGGCGGTAGAGGAAGCGAATCACGCTGCGTTCGAGCCCAATGCCGACGACCGCGGCAGCGAGGAAGCTGAGCGGAATCGCGACGATAAAATAGGTTTGGTAAACCCAGCCGGTCAGGTGGGCACCGGGGAGATGGACCCCGATGCGGGTGAACGGAATCATGAGGTCCATGCCTTCGCCAAAGAGGTTTTGCACAACGTAGGTCGTGTAGGCGCCGACCGCGATCATCTCGCCGTGGGCCATGTTGATAACGCCCATGAGGCCGAACGTGATGGCAAGGCCGAGCGCGACGACGAGGAGGACGCTGCCGAGGCTGAGACCGCGGAAGAGTGTGCCGAAGAAGTTGACGGTCATCAGATGACTATCGACGGCATTAAGCGCGGCGCGGGCGGCGTTGGCTACCGAGGGATGGTTGGCGGTTTCAGCCTCTTTGAGGGCTGCCTTTAGCGGATCAGCGCTGGCGATGGTGTGGAGGGTCTCAAGTTCCTTGAGGGCGGCGAGCTTGGTAGGAGTGTCGGGCGATTTGAGTTGGATGAGCGCGATGGCTTCACGGAGGGCAAGTTGGGCGGCCGGGGCGGTTTCGATTTTGGCCCGAGCCTGGAGGGCGGGGAGTTTCTCGACGTTTTGGGAGGAGCCGATGGTCTGGATGGCGCGGACGCGTTTTTCGACGTTCGCGGTGGAGAGATCGAGTAAGTCGAGGACGGCCTTCATGGCGCGTCGGAGGGCGCCGTTGTGTTCGACCGCAGTGAGGTCGGCGGCGATGAGGCGGAGCGGCCGGCCGGTGGGGGCCAGGATGGGTTGGCCGGTGTCGACGCTCGTGGCGGCCTGGGCGCCTTGTTCGTCTTTGTCGCCGGAGAGTTGGACGGGAATCTTCGAGCCGGCGGGGGCGGAATAGAGAAAGAGAGCGTCTTCCTTCCAGGCGTTGAGCAGCGGAGCGATGGATTCGTCGCCGGAGCCTATCAGCAAGGTGATGATCTCGATACGCTGGGCGGGAGCTTCGGCCAAGGCGGCGCGGGCGATGGTCTGGCGGGCGGTATCGGCGGCGGCCAGCGCGGAGCCGAGCGCGAGCGCGGTGAACGCGAGGAGGCGGAGGGCGCTATAGAAAAAATTCATCGATGAGGGGCGCGGCATGAGTGCTGGTGTCGTGCCAAGAAAAAGGGGCGGGCGCTGTTTGAGCACCCGCCCCGCAAGTTTTTATGTCAGAGCGTTGCTTCGCAATGAACGCTAGACGGGCGCGGCTTATTTGGCCTTGAACTTACCCTTGAGCCAGGGCTCGCCGTAGACGTTGTCGAAGGACTTCACGATTTTGAACTGACCGTCGGCCTTGGTCTCGCCGATGAAGACGTTCTTGGTGACGTGCATGTTCTTCTGCGTGGTGACCTTGCCGCCGGGGCCGTCGAACGAGAGACCGCTCTGATATGCAGCGCGAACCTTGTCGACGTCGAAGGAGCCGGCCTTCTCGACCGCGGCTTTCCAGAGGTAAACACCAACGTAGGAGAGGACCATCGGGGAGCAGGTGACGCGGCCTTCTTTGACGATGCCGGGGGTCTTGGTGGTCTTCAGCCAGGCTTGGAAGTCGGCGACGAACTTCTTGTTGGCGGGAGTGTTGATCGATTGGAAGTAGGTCCAGCAGCCGAGCTGGCCGACGAGCTGTTTGGCGGGGAGACCGCGGAATTCGTCTTCCGAGATGGAGAACGAAACGACGGGGCAGGTTTCAGCGGATAGACCGGCGGCGGCGTATTCCTTGAAGAAGGGAACGTTGGTGTCGCCGTTCAGGGTCGAGATTACGCAGGCGTCACCGGAGGCGGCGAACTGTTTGATCTCGGCGACGATCTGCTGGTAATCGGTGTGACCGAAGGGGGTGTATTTGCCGGCAGAGATGATCTTGCCGGACTCGTCCTTCTTGAAGCCGCCGCCAATATTGGCGAGGGGCACGCCCTTGCTGAGGAGATACTCAAGGAGGACGAGGTTGGTGGTCTGCGGGTAGACGTAGTCGGAACCGAGCAGGTAGAACTTTTTCTTACCCTCGGCGAGGTAGTAGTCGACGGCGGGCGTGGCCTGCTGATTAACGGCTTCGGCGGTGTAAGCGACATTCTTGGACTCTTCTTCGCCCTCGTATTGGACGGGGTAGAAGAGCAGGCCGTTGTTTTTCTCGTAGACTGGGAGGACGGATTTGCGGGAGACGGAAGTCCAGCAGCCGAAGGTCACCGCGACCTTGTCCTGCTCGAGCAGCTGTTTGGCCTTTTCCGCGAAGAGCGGCCAGTTGGAGGCGCCGTCAACGACGACGGGCTCAATCTTTTTGCCGAGGACGCCGCCCTTGGCGTTAATCTCGTCGAAGGTGAAGAGCAGCACATCGCGCAGCGACGTTTCGCTGATCGCCATGGTGCCGGACAGGGAGTGGAGGACGCCGACTTTGACGGTATCGGCCGCGCGAGCGGTGCCGAACGAAGCGCCGAGCGCGAGAGCGCCGACGCCGAGCAGTTTGGTGATTTTCGTGATCATGAGTTGAACCTGAGGTGGGAGCTGCGGAGCGCAGAGGCAAAGCAGTGGCTCTGCCTCCGCGAAAAACGGGTGAAGTGCATGGCCGGAAGGCCGGTGAGCGTGGCCCGGCCGGGAGCGGCTGGGCGAAAAAAACGGTGGCCGCGGGAAACGCGCGACCACCGGAATTGCGGGCTGCGGCGGTGGGCCGCGCGGGACTTAGAACTTAAAGATCGATTGGACGGCGAAGAACGTCGCGTTCTTGGCGGCGGCCTTCGAGTAGTCGTAGTAGGACAACTCGGCGCGGACCGAGAAGTTGTCGTTGATCTTATAGGTTGGAGCGACGGTGAGCTTGGTGAAGCCGGGGCCGCCGTTGCTGAGCTTCTCGCCGCTGACGCGGAAAGCCGAGGACCAGTTCTTGTCGATCGTGTAGTTCAGGAACAGGAGCCAGTTATAGCCCTTGTCGCCTACGCCGCCGTCCTTGGTGCAGAACTCGGCCGCGACCGTGGCTTCTTTGGTGAGATTATAGCTGGCCCAAAAATCGAGGGTGAGGATCTCGTCCTTCTTGTGCACAACGTTGCCCTTGGTGTCGTAGGCGAAGCCCGCCCAGAAAGTGAATTCGGGAATGGCCTTATAGGTGAAGTAGCCCTCGAAGCCGGCGTTGTGCTTCAGTTCGCCGTCGCCCTTGAGGTAGTTCGGGCCAGAGTAGACGGAATCGAGGAGGCCGAGGCCCCAGCCGATGTCCTTGTCGCCGCCGTCGACCTTGACGCCGGAGTGGTAGCCAGGAATCGGCCCGAGGAAGTCGCCGTTGGCATAGGAGACTTGGGTCATGTTCGGGATGTCGAACGCCTCATAGCCGAGATAGCTGAGGAATTTGCCAGCGGTGACCGTCGTTCCGCCACCGACATCTACCGTCGCGTAGGCATCGAGGAGCGTGACGTCGCTCGGGGCGCCGGGCTGGTAGTAGAGACTGACGACGCCAGTCACGGGCTTGAAAGTGCCGGTGAAAAGAGCCTTGGCGGCGTCGAGGTCGAATTTGTCGACGGAGGTGCCCGGGTCGGTGTCGGTATTGCGATAGGATCCGACAGCATAGCCACCGACCGAGAGCGTGTCGTTGACTTTGACATCGGCGAGGGCGGTCAGGGAGGTGGCGAGCGACAAGGCCGCCGCGAGTTTGAGACGAGTGTTCATTGGCAGTTTAGTGAGGTTGCTGACTTCGGCCCATGTTGAGGTT
>CANGHW010000262.1 GCA_947453695.1 Opitutia bacterium | reverse complement strand
TATCCCCCATGCCCCCCACCGAAGAAGGATTCGAAAAAATCACTAAAACCCGTGCCACCAAACTCGAAATCAGGTGAGCCTGAAGCTGCGCGCCCGGCAGGTCGTCCATGTCCAGACGCTGTTGGGCTGGGGCCGTTACCCTGCCAGTCGGCACCGAGTTCATCATAGCGCTTTCGTTTCTCCACGTCGCCGAGGACCTCGTAGGCTTCGTTGATCTCTTTGAATTTCGCTTCGCCGGATACTTTGTTCTGAGCGACGTCGGGATGGTAAAGGCGGGCGAGCTTGCGGAAGGCCAGCTTGATGTCTTCGGGGCTCGCGGTGCGGGCCACCCCCAGGGTCTCGTAGTAGTCCTGAAATTTTACGGGCATGGTGAGAGAGCCGGCGCGGTATCGAGGGTCTGGCGGACAATTCGCAGCAGGGTGTCAGCGTGAAACGGCTTCATGAGCAGGGCGTTGGTGAACGCGGCGGCAGACTCACTCCGCTCCGGCCCCACGCCACTCATTGCGATGATCGGGACGGCGGGTTTGATACGGCGAAGGACCACGGCCAGCGCCTCTCCACCCAATACGGGCATCTCGAGGTCAGTGAGCACGAGTTGAAACGTCGCGGCTCGCGGGGCGAATACGGCGATGGCATCCGCGCCGTCGCGTGCCACGGCCGTCTGATAACCATGATCGCCCAGGACCTGCGATACGAATTGGCGCAGCGGCTCCTCGTCGTCGACGATTAGGATCAGTTCACCGGTGCCCCGCGCAGGAGTGGCTGCGAGCTCTTCGTTTTTCCCTTCCGCCAGAGAGACGGCCACGGGAAGGTAAATTGTAAATGAAGTGCCTGTAGGTGATGTGGTGACGTCGACGAATCCGGCATACTGTTGGAGAATTCCGCTCACAGTGGAAAGCCCGAGGCCGGTGCCCTTGCCCTCGCCTTTGGTGGTGAAGAAGGGCTCCCAAATGCGTGGCAACACCTCCGCTGGAATTCCAGTGCCCGTGTCTTTGACCTCCACGGCAATAAACGTGCCGGCCTTCGCTCCAGGAATCCCGGCCGCGGCGGTGATATCGAGGGTGCAATTCGTGGCCGTAATCGTGAGATCGCCGCCCTGCGGCATGGCGTCGCGAGCGTTCACGCAAAGGTTCAGAAAGATCTGATGAATCTGGGTGGGGTTGGCTACGATCGGCCACAGATCCCGCGGTAAATTAGTAGAGATGCGGATCGATTTCGGGAATGTCGCCTCAGACAGTTCCGCCAATTCGCGCAGGATATACCGGGTCTGGAGCAATTGACGCTGTCCACTGGCGCCGCGCGCGAATGCCAGGAGTTGCCGAACTAGCGCTACGCTCCGTTCCGCACTCTTTTCCATAAGATCGAGCAGGTGCAGGCCCGCAACGGCCCCTGCGACGTGTTGCCTCAACGCCGAGCATCCCATGACCAATGGCGCGAGCGCGTTGTTGAAATCGTGGGCTATGCCTGCTGCCAGCATCCCGATGTTCTCCAAGCGTTGGGCCCGAAGTATTACTTCCTCGGCAGCTTTTCGCTCGGTGATGTCCCGGGCGACACCGCCAATGCTCACGACGACGCCTCCGGAATCGCGGATGGGAGTTCCGCTATCGAGCACCCAGCGAATCGTGCCGTCGGGGCGGACAACCCGATATTCTTCCGCGAATCGGTCCGCCTGGCGCGCAAGCACGGCTTCGTAGGCGAGGTGAATCCGGGGTTGATCATCCGGGTGGATGGATTTTTCCCATTGGCGCGCGTCGCCGAAGAAACGTGCGGCCGGCAACCCCCAGATTTTCTCCAACGCCGGACTGACGTAGACGATGCGTTCCGGATAGAGCGTCGAAAATCGAAAGGCCTCGTCGCACTGCTCAGCCAGCGTGCGGAAACGAAGTTCACTCTCGCGGAGGGCTGCCTGCGTGTCCACCAGTCGGCGGTAGCGGTTGAGCCGCGTAATGGTTTGCACGCGGGCACGGAGCTCGGCGCGGTTGAATGGCTTGGTGATGAAGTCATCGGCTCCGGCTTCTATGCCGAGGAGGCGCGATGCCTGATCGTCGAGCGCGGTCACCATAATGACTGGCACTTCTGCGAGGTGACTATCCGCCCGCACCCGTCGACACACCTCGTATCCGTCCATCCCGGGCATCATGACATCGAGTAAAATGAGGTCCGGTGGGGTGACGGCAGCAAGGAGGAGGGCAGTTGGACCATCGTCCGCCTCGACCAGGCGATAGTTTTGCACGCCCAGCAATTCGGTCAGGGTTTCGCGGTTGGCCGAGTTATCGTCGACGATCAGGACGAGGGGCAGTAGCGTCTTCATAACGCAACCAGATCCAAATGGCGCACGGATGATGCAGCAGGAGGGCGGTCGATTCGCGCCGCAGGAGCGTGGGGCCAACGCAACTCGACCCGGAGCCCAGGACCGATGGGGCGGCTGTGCGCGACGCACGAACCGCCGGTCTGCCAGACGAGCGCAAAGATGCTGGCAAGACCGAGCCCCATGCCAGGCGTTTCGCCGGTGAAGAGCTTTTCTCCCTGAAAGAACGGCCGGCCGAGGTGGTCGATTTGCTCAGGTGAAAGTAGGACGCCGTCATCACTCACCGAAAGGGCGATCCACGTTTCCTCATCCGAGCGGGCGACGATCTCAATCGTAGGTTGATGCCGGGGGTGAAACTTTCGGGCGTTCTCCATTAATTCGAAGAGAATCCACTCTACGGTTTCACGGCTGCACGGTAGCTCTCGTGCCGAGGCTGCCGTGTCGATTTGGACGGTTACGATGGCTATGCCCAGCGTGCCTGCCACCTGTCCCACCAGCGAGGTAAGCTCAGGCAAAGGAAAACTAGCGCCTAGGGTCGGATGCTGGGTAGCATTGGCAAAATGCAGCACGTCCTCGACGGCGCGGTGAAGGCGCTCGGCGCCTTGAAGTGCGAACGAGAGCAGGGTGGCTGTCTCCCCGGCATTGGTGGGACCAGCGGACGTCAGGAGCTCAAGCGGGCCAAGGATACTGTTCAGTGGCGTGCGGAGTTTGTGCTGCACCATGGTCTGAAATGCGCGCTGATCGCGCTGGACCGAGATTCGGTCAGCGACGTCCGCCAAGCGCAGAAGCCGGCTTCCGGTATTCTCGTGAACGGTTACGTCGATGACGTGAGCATTGTCTCCCGTTGTTTCCGGTCGCACCAGCAGGCGGGGAAAATCGTGATCCTCATGGGTGATGGCTGGCCAGTCCAGCCACGCCTCGGCAGGTTGTGGGAGGAGCGTCCGACGGGCCGCAGTGAGGAAGACTTCGCGGGTCGTGTCGGTTGGGTGGGATAGCCCGAGCCACAACCTGGCGCGGGCGTTGGCGAAAAGAATCTCGTCGCTGGAGTTTACCAATACGTAACCGTCACGGGCATGTTCTACGACCCATTCGAATTGATCCCGTTGCTCGGACAGTCGTCGATACCGGTTTAGGCGCGTAATGGTCCTAACCCGGGCGCGAAGTTCCAGGCGGTCAAACGGCTTGCTGGCGAAATCGTCGGCGCCCGCTTCGATTCCAGCGAGTCGCGAAGCGCGATCATCGAGCGCCGTAACGATCATGATCGGAACTTCGGCGAGTCGCGGATTTTCCCGCATGCGACGACAGACCTCAAATCCGTCCATATCCGGCATCAGCACGTCGAGCAGCACGAGATCGGGCGGTGCAAAGGCGGCTAAGGCAAGCGCGAGCGGTCCATCGGCCGCCTCGATGAATTCGTAGTCCTTTTCGCCCAGCAATTCGTGGAGGATGTCCCGGTTGGCGGCCAAATCGTCGACAATCAAAATGACTGGGAGTGGTTTCATTTCGTCGATAGGGCAGGATGGGGCGAAGGGTCGGTTCTCACCGCAGCGGGGAGGAGCCGCTTCACCAGTTCTGCCAGCGATTTCAGGCTCACCGGCTTGCTCATGTAGTCAGTCGCGCCGGCGGCAACGCAGCGCTCGCGGTCTCCGGGCATGGCGAGGGCGGTCAGTGCGACGATTGGAGTCGCGTCAAATTGGGCATCGGCGCGGATCTCGCGGATCGCCGTGAGGCCGTCCATCAACGGCATTTGGATATCCATCAGAATAAGCGCTGGGTGGAGCTGGCGCGTGAGGTTCACGGCGATCAGTCCATTCATGGCGTAGTGCAGCACGTAGCCCCGGTCCTTTAGATAGTCCCCGATCGTATCAATGTTAGCCTGATTGTCCTCCGCGAGCAGGATGAGCGGTCGCTCGTCGGGCTGTGTTAGGGGGAAGGGTGAAGCGGTAGCGCTCGGTCCGACCAGTCCAGGGGTGAAGAAGCTCGCGAGCTGAGCCCGAGTGATCGGCTTGGTGAAGTGGGCCACCGCTCCTAGCGCGAGTGATTTTCGCGGCTCGTCGACGAAGGAGACGATGATCACGGGGATATCACGAGTAGCCGGATGGGCCTTGAGTTTTGCCAAGACGACCCAACCACTTTCACCCGGTAGCAAGATATCCAGGAGAATGATGTCGGGATGCTCCCGCAGTGCGGCCTCGACGGCGGCCTCACCTTGGAGGTGCAAGAAACTCGTGATGCCAAAGTCCAAAAGGAAGTTCTCGAGAATCGAGCCGGACGTTGGATCATCCTCGATGATAAGGGCGCGCTGATAGATCCGGTGATTGGCGGAGGACTCCGGTGGTTTAGCGCTGGAAGCCTCGCAGGCAGCGGCGACCAGGGGGAGCGTCACGATGAATCGACTGCCGGTCCCGGGTTCACTCTCGAGCGTCACGCTCCCTCCTTGGAGTTCGACGAGCTTCGCGACGAGGGCCAGCCCCAGGCCGGTGCCTTCCTGCGCACGACTGAGACCAGAGTCGATTTGCGTGAATGCCCGGAACAGTTTGGCGGCGTCGGTGGGGGCAATGCCGATCCCAGTATCCCAAACCGTGAAGCGCACGACAGCCTCCGCTGGCGAAGTTTGGACAGTGAGGCCGATGCGGCCGCCTTCGGGGGTGAATTTGACGGCGTTGGTCAGAAGATTCACCAAGACTTGCTTCAGTCGTTTCGCGTCAGCCGGAATTGTCGCGACGCCGTCGTCATGCGTGAAGGCGACGTTGATCTTCTTTTGCATGGCCTGCGTCCGCACAAAGACGAGGCAGCTCTGGCAAAAATCTTCCACCTGAACCGTCTCGTAAACCAATTCGAGCTTTCCGGCTTCGATCTTTGAAAGATCGAGGATGTCGTTGATCAACATGAGCAGATGCTGGCCGCTGGTGGAGATCGTCGTGATCGATTTCACCTGTCTGGGGGTGAGGGTGGCGGACACCTGCTCGAGGAGTGATTCGCTGAGGCCGAGGATGGCATTCAAAGGCGTCCGTAGTTCGTGGCTCATGTTGGCCAGGAACTCATCCTTAAGCCGGGAGGTCTGAGCCAATTCAGCGTTGGCTTTGTTCAGTTCGTTGAGCGCCCGGCGGAGATTCTCGTCCGCGCGGTGTCGCTCAGTGACGTCACGGGCGGCCGCAAAGACGCCCTGCAAACGCCGCTCTCGATCATAGAAAGTGGTGGCATTGTAGGACACCATCGTCTCCTTGCCGTCGCGGGCGTGAGCCGTGAGCTCATAGTTCGTCACCTTTTTTTCGTTCAATACGATTTGGATGGCGGTCTGGGCCCGGGCGGGGTCGGTGAAGGAGT
>CANGHW010000261.1 GCA_947453695.1 Opitutia bacterium | reverse complement strand
CTGTTTGAGGCGCGATTCGAGCATCAACCACTGGTCGAACTGCACGCGGGGATCGTTTTTGCCGTAGGCCGCGAAGAGCGGGGCGCGGATGTTTTGCACGTGTGCAACCGGATTCGTGGCGCGGATGATGTCGGCTTCCTTGACCGGGTCGACGTTGCGGATCGCGAGGCTCTCGCGAATGACGCGCGGCCCGACAAAACTGCGGGGCACTCCGCGACCCTCGATGTCCGCCACGCCTACATAGTTGACGCCACAGCAGTAGAGCTCAGGCGTGAAAATCAGTCCGGCCAGGACCGCATAGCCGCCGTAGCTGGCGCCGTAAATGCCCACGCGAGCGGGATCGGCGAGACCCTGCTCGATGCACCATTTCACGCCGTCCGTGAGGTCATCCTGCATCTTGCGACCGTAGCCTTTGTAGCCGCCGAGCTGAAACTCGAGGCCGTAGCCACCGCTGCCACGGTAGTTGATTTGGAGGACCGCATATCCACGGCTCGCGAAGAACTGCACCTCGTCGCTGTAGCCCCAGGAGTCGCGAGGGCCGTAAGGACCGCCGTGAGGAATGACCAGCATAGGCATCTTCGTGGCCGGGCGGCCCACGGGAAAGGTCAGGTAGCCGGGAATTTCCCAGCCATCGCGGGCCTTGAAGCGGATCGGGCGCATCTCGGAATACTGTTTCGGGTCGTGGTTGGCCCGCACGCGGCCGAGTTCGCTGAGTTCGAGCTTGGCGGCGTCGAAAAGGTAGAATGCTCCCGGGTCCCGGTCACTCGTCGCGCGGACGACCATCAGTGTGCCGTCGCTGGTCGTGCTGATGATGCTGTTGCGGGTGCCGCGGAGCGCGCCGTTGATGTCCTTGGCGGTCTTCGCCATCTTTGGGTCGAGCCACTGCACCTCGGGATATTCGTCGGTGTAAGAAATGCCGCCGAGCTCGCCAGCGGGGTTGAAAATCAGGCCGTCGGGAGCGGCGCGGGAGCCGATGCCGCCGGTGCGGAGGACGTAGTTGGCGAGGCGATCACCGGGCTCGACCCGCGGGTGCGTGAAGAGCACGGGCCCCCATTCGCCCGTCTCGGGATCGAGGGTGCGGATAGCGGACTTGTCGTGCTCCATGAACGACTTCACGTAGAGCGTGCGGTTATCCTTCGCGAAGACGCTCGGGCGCCAGTGTTTCTCGATCGGCGCCGCTTCCTCCTGGAGCAGCGAGAGATCTTTGCTGAATTCTCCGATGGTGCGCCACTCGCTCTTCTCGTCCTTGCGGTATTTGATGCGGATGGGCTCCTCGAGGTCGGTGCAGATCGCGACGCGGAGCACTCCATTGCTGTCGGCGATCCAGGCGCGGGCGTTGATGTAGTTGCGCTCCTCGATGGTTTCCTTGCCGTTGCGGATATTGACGCGGATCACATCGCTCAGGCCCGAGTTCCCGCGGCTGCGGCTCATCAAGATATGGTCGGGATCTTTCGGCATCAGGCTGACCAGCGTCTTTGGCAGATCGCGCTCGCTGCCCGGGGCGCTTTCCTGGCCGCGTCCATCGGCATCGGCCTCGACGCGCTCGAGCGGATTGATGATTACAAAGTTTCCGCCGTCGGGGTCACAGGCAAAGAGTCCAAATTGCTCACGGCCGCCAAACTGCTGGGCGAAGAGCAGGCGGTCTTTCTTGGCCCAAGTGTAGTTGACGATGTTCTCCTCCTTCATGTTCGTCAGCCACTTCACCTGCTTGGTCTCGCGGTCGAGGATGGCGAGGTTCATGCGCTTGTTCTTCGGCGCGAGCCACGTGATGTAGCGGCCGGTCGGCGAGATCTTCACCGTTTGCATTTCCGGATCGGCAAACATCAGCTCCGGCGCGGTGGGCGGCGGCGGAGCGGCATGGAGGGAGGTCAACAGGATTGCGGCGATTACTGCGCACCAGCGGGGTAGCATAGTTTTCATGTGTGTGAGGCGGGCACTGAGCCGCGTTCCGGAGGCGTGTCAATCGCACCGCAACTCAAGGGAATTCGGCATTGCGCTGCAGAAAGACGGCCACCTATGTCATAACCCGTCAACACAACCCGGGGGCACATCGTGCCCTCGGTGACTCCCACACAACACAACCACACCATGAACAAACCGCTGCTGGCGGTCGCTCGCGCGACTGCACGTTACGGCTTCTCCTCGCTTGTCTGCGTTGGCGCTCTCGCCGCGCAAGAAGCGAAGAAGACCGAAGATCAAAAGAACTCCGATGGCACCCAGAAACTCGAGAAATTCGAGGTCACGGGCTCCCGCATCGCTCAAGTCGAGGTCGAAGGACCGTCGCCGGTGAAGATCATCACCCGCGCCGAGATCGAATCGACGGGACGCACCAACCTCACGGAGCTTCTCCGTGACCTGCCGGAATCGAGCTCGATCGGCATCAATGAAGGCGGCACCACTGCCGCGGTCCGCGGCTCTACGGCGCTCAACCTCCGCAATCTTGGCGCCAATAACACGCTCGTGATCGTGAACGGTCGCCGCACGGTGCTCACTAGCAATCCTTCGGGCGGCACAACGTTTGTTGACCTCAACCGTTTCCCTGTAGCGATGGTCGAGCGCGTCGAAGTCCTGAAGGACGGTGCGTCCGCCATCTACGGCGCCGATGCGACCGCCGGTGTCGTGAACATCATTCTGCGCAAAGATTTCAACGGCGCCGAAGTTACGACTTCCTACGGCAACTCTTTCAAGACCGACGTCGCCGAGAAGACTTACTCGCTCTTCGCCGGCGCCGCTTCCGGCAAGGCCAGTGCGACCATTGGTGTTTCCTACTTTGATCGCGCGGCCCTCACCGCCAAGGACACCACGTTCTCCAATTACGCCGATCTCACCGCGCGCTACCTCGCCAAGGACGCGAAGTATGGTGACCCGACGCAGATTCCGGTGGGTTTCTTCGACCAGCGTTCCGGCACCGGCCCGCAGGCCCGCGTCGCCCTTGCCGGTCTTGCGGCCGGCCAGATCAACGGCCAAAACGGCGTGAACATCCCCGGCCTCGCGGTCGGTGCGGTCGTCACCCGTCTGCCCGGCACAGGTGGCGCCGTTGCTGGCACGCTTGCTTCGGCCACGCCCAACTTTACCACGCCCTCGCTCACCGGCACCGGCGGCCAGTTTAACGCCGCGGCGGCCGCCACCTACGAAGCCCAGCGTTTAACGGCCGGCGCCACTGGTCCCTCCAATCTCTACAATTTCCAGGAGTTTGTCTGGCTCACGCCGGAGACCAAGCGGCTCGGCTTCAGTTCGACGTTCCGCTACGATTTGACCAAGAATATCAATCTCTACTCAGAGTTGGCGTATCAGCAGAACAAATCGCACATCGAACTCGCTCCCTCGCCGATTTCGACGGCGAGCGACAACGGTATTTTGGTGCCGAAGACCAATTATTGGAATCCCTTCGGTGTCGATGTCTCCATGGACTATCGCCCGGTGGACATCGGCGCCCGCAAGGCCGATATTACCAACAACACCTATTCGCTTCTGTTTGGCGCCAAGGGCACCTTCCTGAATCGTTTCGATTGGGATATTGGCTACCTCTATGGTAACGACAGTTTCACTGACGTTACCACCAATGCCATCAGCGAGAGCCGTCTGCGGGCTTCGCTCGCGAAGAGCACGCCAGACGCGCTTAACGTGTTCGGCGGCGCCGGCTACCACGTGCCCCAGAGCACGCTCGATTCCTTCCGCGTAAAGACGCAGAAGGGTGGCGACAGCTCGATCGATCTTCTCGACGCCAAGGTCTCCGGCGAATTGTTCAATATCCCGACTGGCGCCGTCGGCGGTGCGTTTTACACCGAGTGGCGCAAGGAGAAGTTCAATGTCGCGAATGACGACATCTCCGTGAAGCTCGACGATATCATCGGTCAGGTCCGCCTCTCCGACCCGACTCAGGCTTCCCGCAAGGTGAAATCTGTCGCGGCCGAAGTCCGCGTGCCGCTCGCCAAGCCCGCTTCGCTCCCGTTTGTCTACAAAGCTGACCTGAGCGTGGCCGCCCGCTATGAGAGCTTCAGCGAAGGCTACAATTCCGGCGTTAAGCCCTACTATGGCCTGCGCTACCAGCCATTCAAAGATCTCGTGCTGCGTGCGTCGATGACGCGTGCGTTCCGCGCCCCCACACTTCCGCAGCTATTTGGCGGTGAATTGCAATCCCTGCCCAGCGGTCTGCCCGACCTCCGGCGCCCGCAGGCTCTGACCGGCGATCCGTTTGACGGCTCCACGACTCAGCGTCTCGTCCGTCAGGGCGGCAACCCCAACCTCACGCCTGAGACCGCCCAAATCTACAGCTACGGTTTTGTCTACGACATCCCGGTGAAGGCGCTCAAAGGCCTCTCCTTCGGCTCGCAGTTCTTCCATATCGAGCAGACGAACATCATCACCACCACCGGCACCGCCTACATCCGCCAGAATGAAGTCGGCGGTGGCACCGCTGATCTCGTAATCCGCGATGCCAGCACTGAGACGTTCACCAACCGCACCGCGAATCCGATTAATATCCTCACCGGCGCGAACAATACTGTGACGCCGCTCGCACCCGGCGCCACGGCGACGGTCCCTGGTCGTATTGTCGCGATTCTCGATCGCGTCGTGAACTTGGCGATGCAGCGAGTTGAGGGGTATGACTTCGACCTCACCTATGACAAGCGCACCTTGAACTTCGGCCGCTTCGTCGCTCGCAGCACGGTATCCTACACCAAGTTCCGTGGCACGACCCGCACCGTGAATCCCCCGCAGACCGCTGGTCGCGATGGCTTCCCGCGTTGGCGCGGCGCCGCAAATTTGGGCTGGAATCGCAAGGAGCACAATGCCTCGATCGCGGTGAACTACATTCCCTCCTACGGTGATTATGTCCGCGACGGCTTTGAGGTGGATCCTTACTACACGGTCAACGCGAACTATGGCTACGACTTCCCGGCCGGCTTCATGCCGCTGCTGAACAACACCCGCATCACTGTCGGTGTCGACAACGCCCTCAATCGCGAGCCTTCGCTCTATCGCAGCTCCGTCGGCTACGACCAGTCGTTTGTCGGTCGCCCGCAGGGTCGCTTCTTCTTCGTCGCAGTCCGTAAATCGCTCTAACCGGTTCAACTGCGCGCTCTCATCGCGCAATAGATTCTCAAGGCGGTCCTGCTTCGGCGGGACCGCTTTTTTTATGCCCGGACGGGTTGAAATACCTCGTGAGAGATTGCCAATCGGCGTTCGACTGCCTCTGTTTGCGTCCCACCAAAACCCACCGTTGGCCTGAAATAGCTGGCGCGTGATCTGTAAACCGCCAGCCACCTACCATGAACTACCGCTGCATCGCCGTCGCTACCGCGACGGCTCGTCTGGGAATACTCACTACACTCTCGCTCGGCCTGCTCGCCGCCCAGGAGCCCAAGAAAACGGATCCGGCGAAGACGTCGGAAGCGCCGCCCGAGTCTGCGCAGAAACTCGAGGCCTTCGAGGTCACTGGTTCCCGCGTGAAACGCCTCGACTACGAGACCGCCTCGCCGGTTGTCACCTTCACCGCCGCCGCGATTGAGGACAAGGGCTACACCACGCTCGGCGAGTTCGTGCAGAGCCTGCCCTACAACAATTCCACCAGTAACTCCGAATATACGACGGGCAGCTTCGTAACGGGCGCCGTCACGATCAATCCCCGCGGCCTGG
>CANGHW010000260.1 GCA_947453695.1 Opitutia bacterium | reverse complement strand
TTCTGCGTCAACGACGGCCCGCTCGTCGGTCAGGAAGGCAAGCTCGTCACCTCGCGCCAACTCCGCGAGCGCCTCATGCGCGAGTTGAAGACCAACGTCTCCATCTACATCGAAGACTCCGACAAGGCCGGTATCTTCAACGTCAAGGCCCGCGGCGCCATGCAAGTCGCCGTCCTCGTTGAGACCATGCGCCGCGAGGGCTTTGAGCTCCTCGTCTCCCGTCCGACCGTAATCGAGAAAAAGGCCGAAGACGGCACCCGTCTCGAGCCTTATGAGACCGTCTGGATCGAAGTGCCGGACGAGTGCGTCGGTTCGATCATGCAGAACCTCGCGAACCGCAAGGGTCTCCTCACCAACATGGAGAAGCTCCCGCACTCCACGATGATCGAGGCTACCATCACCACGCGCGGCCTGATCGGCATGGAAATCGACGTCGTCAACGCCACCTCCGGCCGCGGCGTCCTGAGCCATCTCTTCAAGGAATACGGCCCCTACGCGGGCGAAGTGCTCACCCGCATCACCGGCACGCTCATCGCGACCGAAGCCGGCGAGACCACCTCCTACGCTCTCGTGATGTGTCAGGAGCGCGGCAAGCTCTTCGTGAGCCCCGGCGAGCAGGTTTACGAAGGCATGATCGTCGGCGAGAATCCCCGCAACGAAGACATCGCCGTCAACGCCGTTCGCGAAAAGGCCCTCACCAACTTCCGTTCGCAGGGTTCTGGTGTCGCCACCGGCCTCACGCCCGCTTCGAAGCTCTCGCTCGAGCGCGCGATCGAATACATCGCCGCCGATGAACTCGTCGAGGTCACGCCCAAGAGCCTCCGCCTCCGCAAGCGCATCCTGAACAATAACGCCCGCCAGAAGGCCGCCAAGTCCGGCAAGGCTTAATCAGGTCACCCGGACTCTCGTCCTTTCCAGGCTGCTCCTTCGCGGAGCAGCCTTTTTTTCGCCCGCTCCCCAGGGCGAAGGCGATCGGGACATCGAGTATCTCGCCGCGACCTGCCAGCGGCAGGCCTGACCTATTGCCTCTCTGCTCCGCCGCTGACAGCGAAACCCCGACTTTCTGTTTGCGCTCGGTGTTGTGGCGCCTACTCCGTTCTCGGCAATCATGACCAAGGTTGCCAAGTCGCCCTCTTTGTTTTCCGCGTCGGCCGACGCCGAGTTCTACCTGCCGGCCGATGCCTTCTTCCGGGCCAATCTGCCCACGGCCCTGACGTTCGACGACGTCTCCCTCGCCACCCTCTACTCGGACATCCTGCCCAAGGAGGCCGACACCTCGACCGCCCTCAGCGAAGACCTGCGTCTCCAGATCCCGGTGATCTCCTCGGATATGGATACCGTCACCGAGTCGCGCATGGCCATCGCCATGGCCCTCAACGGCGGCCTGGGCCTGATTCACTACAACATGCCCGCCCGCGATCAGGTGAAGGAAGTCGCGCGCGTGAAGCGGCACATTCACGGACTGATCCAGGACCCCATCACCGTCGCCCCGGATCAATTGATCGGCGATGTCCTGAAGCTCATCGAGACGAAGCGCTTCTCCTTCTCCACCTTCCCGGTCGTGGACGCCGGCGGTGCACTCGTCGGCCTGCTGTCCGGCAACGTCGTCAAGGATCGCTACAAGACCAAGAAGGTCGCCGATGTCATGACGCCCCGCGCCGCGCTGATCACCGAGAAGCAGCGCGCCGTCGCGAAGGATCCGATCTCCGCCGCCGACAAGTTTTTCACCGCCCACATCGGCATCAACAAGATGCTGGTCGTCGATGAGTCCGACCGGCTCCGTGGTTTAATCACCAGCTCGGACGTAGAAAAGATCACGGCCGAGGCCAAGTCGCGCCGGAAACCCGCACGCGACTCCCAGTTCCGCCTCATCGTGGGCGCCGCCCTCTCCACGATCCGCCAGCCCAATGGTGAACTCGATCGCGACAAGATCCTCGAGCACGTGGGCCAGCTCGTCGCCGAGCACGTCGACCTCGTCGCCGTCTCGACGGCGCACGGCCACACCAAGGGCGTGGGCGAAGTCGTGAAGCTCGTCCGCAGCGCGTTTCCTGATCTCACATTGGTCGCCGGCAATGTCACCAGCGGCTCCGGCGTCGAGTTTCTCGCCAACTGCGGGGCCAATGCGATCAAGGTCGGCCAGGGTCCCGGCTCCATCTGCACCACGCGCATCGTCGCGGGCGTCGGCATTCCGCAGCTCACGGCCCTGCACGTCGCCAGCCTCGCGGCGAAGAAGAAAGGCGTGCGCGTGATCGCAGACGGCGGCATCACGAAGAGCGGTGATATCGTGAAGGCGCTCACCCTCGCCGATGCCGTGATCCTCGGCGGACTCCTCGCCGGTTGCCGCGAGGCGCCGGGAGAAATTATGGAGATCAGCGGCAAGGTCTATAAGCAGTATCGCGGCATGGGCAGCCTCTCTGCGATGAAGGCCGGGAGTGCGGCGCGCTACGGTCACGACAAGAATGACCAGACCCGCAAGGTCGCCGCCGAGGGCATCGAGGCGCTCAAGGAAGTGTCCGGCTCGGTCGACGACGTGCTCGGAACGCTTATCGGCGGAGTCCAGAGCGGTATGGGTTACTTGGGCGCCGGCTCACTGCCCCAACTCCGGGAAAACGCCCGCTACATCCGCGTCAGTCCCGCCGGCCAGAAAGAGGCCTCGCCGCACGACGTGATCGAAGTGTCGACGCGCACCTCCAGCGCTTAAGCAGGTCAGCTCACCGTCACGGGCGGAAACAAATCACCGACGCCGAAGTCCGTTCCGGCCGGAATGAGCCGGTGCGCGGGCAGCTGGGTGCGAAACCACGTGCGCTGCTTCTTCACCAGGGCCCAGGTGTTGCGGGCGATCGTGCCCGCCAGCGCCGCCTCGGGCAGGTGGCCATCGAGCAGGGCGAGCACTTCCCGATATCCGATCGCACCCGCGGCGCTGGGGTTTAGCTCGAGGCCGGCCGCGCGCAGGCGACGCACTTCCTCGATCAGGCCGCTGCGCAGCATCACGGCCACGCGGGCGAGAATCCTGTTCCGCAGGTCGTCGGAGTCCCGGTCCAGTCGCGTGGCGACCACGGCGAAGTCGGCAAAGGGTCCGGGCTTGCGTGCGAACTCTTCCGCGAGGTCTGCGAGCGTCCGCCCCGAGGCCAGGCACCGCTCCAGCGCCCGGGTGACGCGGCGGGGATTAGCGACATCGAGTTCACCCAGCCCCGCGGGATTGAGTGAGGCCAGCCGAGCCAGGGCCGACTCCGCCGGAAGGGCGTTCACTTCCGCGCGCAACTCCGCGGACACCGTCACATCGTCGGCCACTGGACCGAAAAAGCACTTGAGGTAGAAACCGCTACCGCCCGTTACCAACACCGGCCGGCCCCGCGCGCAGATGTCTTCCACGGCTCGGCGCGCCAGCCCGACAAACCGCGCGACGTCCATCCGGTCCGCGAGCGCACAGATATCGATCAAGTGATGGGGCACGCGGGCGAGCTCCGCTGCGGTGGGCTTGGCGGTGCCGAGGTCCATCCCGCGGTAAAAGAGCAGCGAGTCGCAGGAAACGATCTCCGCCCCCTGTGCCTCGGCCCACCGTAGCGCCCACTCCGTCTTCCCCACCGCGGTCGGACCGGTGAGCACGTGGATCAGGGGCTTCATCTGGGGACGCACAGGGAAAAACAACAGGCTGAGACAAGTTTGCGCCCCGAGCAATCACCGTGAAATCGGTCGATTCACCCGCTGGCGCCGGACGGGCCGCGCACCGCCGGGGCGCGGGGCGAGCGCCTCAGATGTCGCTGAACCCCACCGCTTGATTACGCCCCCGGCCCTTCGCGGCGTAGAGGGCCTTGTCGGCGGCGTTGAGAAGTTTCATGCCTGAGTCGGCATCCTGCGGCATCGACGCGGCTCCGGCGCTCACCGTGATATTGAGCGCGAGCGTATCGGTCACGATCACCGGCTCGCGTTCGATCGCCTGGCACACCCGCCGCGCCAGATCCAAGGCGCCGGCTCGATCGGTTTGCACCAGAATCAGCGCGAGTTCTTCCCCGCCGTAGCGGAGCGCGCGGTCCACGGTTCGCACCTGGGCCGCTGCGCGCCGTGCGACCTCGCGCAAGACCACATCTCCGGCGGTGTGGCCGTGGGTGTCGTTGACCGCCTTGAAGTGATCGATGTCGATCATCACGAGTCCCAGCGAGTGCTTAAAGCGCCGCACGCGCTCTTCCTCTTCCGTCAGAATGCGCTCGAATTCCCGGCGATTGAGGAGTCCGGTCAATTGATCGCGGGTCGCGAGGCGGCGCAGTGCTTCCAGGGTGTCGCCCAGCTTCAGCGCGTAACGCAGCGAACGCTCCAGCGTGCGAGGCGTGATCTCGCCCTTGACCAAATAGTCCAGCGCGCCCGCCTCCATCGCGGCCAAATCCACGCGCTCAGCGGTTTCGGCCGTCAGGAAAACGATCGGGGTCCGGGAGCCCGACGCCACTGCCTCGCGAATCAACTGCAGCCCATCGCGCTCGCCGAGCTGGAAGTCGAGCAAGCACGCGACGTAGTTGCCGGACATGAGCATTTCCATGCCCTGCTCGTAGGTCGAAGCCCAATCGAGCTCGTAGTGCTCGCCTTGGAACTTCCCGAAATTGGCCTTCGTCAGGTGGAACTGCAGGCGATCGTCGTCGATCAGCAGAATCTTGCGCGGCATGGGTAAAGACTCTTCAGCGATAAAAGAGAGTTAAACCGAGCTCAAGTCCGGCCCACGCCGGCGGACAGGTCGGCCGCCTTGGCCGCCAGGGCCGCCGGCAGATTGCCGCGATCCTTGAGGTGGTCGCGAATGCAATTCACCAGCGCACTGCCCACGACCACACCGTCCGCCTGGGCCGCGACTTGGGCGACCTGCGCGCGGGTGCCGATGCCAAAACCGACCGCGATAGGGAGATTCGTATGCCGCCGGATGCGGGCAATGGCATCCGGGATATTTCCCGCCACTTGATCGCGCACGCCGGTCACGCCTTCGCGCGACACGTAGTAGATGAAGCCCGTCGTCGCCTGCGCAATCACGGGAATGCGGTCTTCGGGCGTAGTCGGCGCCACGATGAACACGGTGTCCACCCCGTGCTGGGTGCAGGCCCGGCGCACTTCGCCGGCCTCCTCCGGAGGGAGGTCCAGGGTCAAAATGCCGTCCACGCCCGCCGCCTTGGCGGCCTGCACGTAATGGTCCACGCCATTGGCGAAGACCAAATTGTAGTAGGTGTAAAAGATGATCGGCGCATCGCTTGTTTCCCGCAGGCGACGGACCAATTCAAAGACCCGCGCCCCGGTCATGCCCGCTTCGAGCGCCCGCTGGGCCGCCAGTTGATTGGTCAAACCATCGGCGAGCGGATCCGAAAACGGCACCCCGAGCTCGAGCACATCGACGCCACTCTTCAGCAGCGCCTGACAGGCCGCGACCGATGTCTCGAAGTCTGGGTCGCCCGCACAGACATAGGCGACAAACGCTGCGCGATTCTGAGACCGGGTGAGGGCAAACGTGTTGGCGAGACGCGACATTAGAAGGCGCATCGTCCACAAATTTCTCCGGACGGCGCAAAGAGAATCTTTAACCGATCGAAAAATCCACCACGACCGGTCGGTGATCGGATAGCATCGAGCGCACGACCTCGCACTTGGTGAGGCGGCACTCGTGCGGCAGGAAGACGAAATCCAGTGCCC
>CANGHW010000259.1 GCA_947453695.1 Opitutia bacterium | reverse complement strand
GGAAAAAAACGGCCCAAGCCCGGAGGTGAAGCGCAACGCGACCGCTGACGGGCCGGCGGTGAAAATGGCGGCTTTCGAGGTGACGGGGTCGCACATCAAACGCCTTGAGGGCGAAGGTCCGCAGCCAATTGCGGCTTATCCCAAAGAAGATATCGATGCGCGCGGCTTCCAGACGACGGGTGATTTTCTGCAGAGCCTTTCGTTTAACAATGGAACGACCAACTCCATTGGCGTGCCGGCCGCGAATCCCGTGAGCAGCGTGCCCTTCGCGCGCGGGGCGGTGACACTCAATCCCCGTGGTCTCGGTGCTGGACGTTTTCTGGTGCTCCTCGATGGCAAACGCCCCTCGAGCTACGGCCTACCTGACAATCGCGGCGGCGCCGTCTTCGACCTGAACAGCATCCCGACCGAGGCGATTGCGAGCATCGAGTATTTGAAGGACGGCGCGTCGGCGATCTATGGCACGGACGCCATCGCCGGCGTGATGAATATCAAACTGCGCTCCAACTATAGTGGGTTCTCTACGAGTGCGATGTATGGCAACACCAGCGGTCACGACACCGGGACGCGCAGCCTCAGTCTCCTCACAGGCGAGACTACCGCGAAGGGTTCGTATCTGCTCAATGTGAATTGGTTCAAACAGAACTCCAATTTCGCGGGCGACTACGACCGTTCGAAGACGACCGATTACCTCGCGGCGTTCGGCACCGTGAAGGGCCAGAACAACAACAGTCCGTCGAATTTTCCCTTCAACCTCACCCTCACCGCCGCGCAGGCGACGGCAGCGGGCTTCACCAATGGAGCGGGATTCTACGTGATCACCGGGGGAGCGCCGACGGCGAGTCCGCGGGTCGCGAACTTCTCCTACGCGGGGGCGAACCAAAATGCTGCGACGAACGCCAACCGCTACGATTTCGCGCCGACGACCCAGCTCACACCTGACCAGGAAAATTTCTCCGCGATGCTGAGCGCGAAGCGAGAACTCACGGAAACGGTGCGTGCCTCGGTGCAGCTCCTCGCGAACAAGAACCAGACTGGCATAGTCTACACGCCGATTTCAATCAACAGCCAGTCGATCACTAACGCCGACGGTTCGTTTCTCACGATCCCGGCGAACAATCCCTACAACCCCTTCGGCGTCGCGTTGAATAATTTTCGCGGTCGCGGAAACTTCGGGCCGACGCGTCTCTTCGACGTCGAGACGACGGGCACGACGACGATTCTTGGGCTCGACGGAAAACTCCCGGCCGACTGGACGTGGCACACGGGCTTCATCTACGGCACGAGTTTGTTCGACCAAGTCGCCGGTAACCAGATTCGCACCTCCGACATGCAGGCTGCGCTCAACGGCACGCTCGCTGGTTACGCGGGCCAGTTTTTCAACCCGTTCGGCCAATCGGCCAATCAGGCCTTGGTGAACAGCCTCTTTGTGTCGTCGACGGCGAACTCCAAGAGCACGACGGTCGGCTACGATGCTTCGGCGACGGGACCTTTGTTCGAGATGCCCGCACTGCTCGGAGGAAAGTCGGCGGGCAATGTGGCGCTCGCCGTCGGTGTCGAGCGCCGCAAGGACAACCTCGACAACCACTCCGATCCGGTGGGCTACCTGGTGACGATCGGCGACCTGCCCTATTCGGGGAATCGCACGGTGACGTCCGGTTACGCGGAGCTCGAAGTGCCGGTGCTGCCGAAGTATCTCACCCTGCAGCTCGCGGGCCGCTACGACCGCTATGATTCCTTCGGCTCGACGGTAAATCCGAAATACGCCGTGGTCTCGCAGCCCGTGGATTTTCTGAAAATCCGTGGCTCCTACTCGACGTCGTTTAAGGCGCCAGACATTGGCCAACTATATCAGCCGGCGATCACGACCTTCACGGCGGCGGTGGCCGATCCGCGCAATCCGGCGGCGGGCTTGAACACCTATCCGTTTGTCGCCGCCGGCAATCGCGCGCTCCAGCCCGAGAAGGGCCGAGTGTGGTATGGCGGCGTAGTGCTCGATGCGGGCAAGCTCGTGAAAGGACTGAGCTTCTCAGCTGACTATTTCGACATCGGCCTGACGAACGTCATCACGTCGTTCACGACACCGACGACGTTTTTCAATTTCTTCCCGGAGCGCGTCGTGCGTAACGCCGCGGGCGGGATCCAGTTTTTTCGACGCGAAGACGATCAATGCCGCGGGCTATAAGTGGAAGGGGCTAGATATTGGTGCCGACTATCGTCTGGGCGGCTCGCGCCTCGGTGATTTTAACGTGAGCGCGCAGGTGACCTACACGGATTATTTCGCGCTCAACGCCGGCAGCGGCGCGGGATACGTCAACTCGGCCGGCCGTTACAACACGCCGCGCCTCGCGGGCTCGGGACAGATCGGTTGGAAGAAGGACAAGGTCGCGGCAACACTCGGCACGCAGTTCAAGGGCAGTTGCCTGATGGACCAGTTTGCGCCGGCGTGGCGGGAGAACGCGCAGTTCCTCTTCAACGGCACCTTTTCCGTCGATGCTCCGTGGGGCACCCGCGTGACGCTCGGTTGCAGCAATCTCCTCAACTCCGAGCCGCCGCAAAACGGTAAAGCGATTCCGAGCTACGGTTTCGACATCGCCACCTACTCGGCGTGGTCGCTCGGGCGTTTTGTCTATCTGCGCGTGAAAAAGGAATTCTGACCCCGGCGCTGCCGTCTCGCAGCGCAGTCTAATGTCGCGCCCAATCCATGTTCTCCGGATCGTCCTCCTCGCTGTCGGCGTTCTCGTGGATGCGCAGGCAGCGGAGCGATTCGCTCTCCGGCTCATCGGAGTGCGGGCCTTGCCGGCGGGCCAAGCGGAGGGCGGGACACGAGTCGGTGGGTTTTCCGGGATCGACTACGATGCATCTGCCGACCGTTGGCTTGCGATTAGTGATGACCGTTCCGAACACAGCCCGGCACGCTTCTACACCGTGAAACTGGACTATGACGACAAGTCGGTGCGCGCGGCTGAGGTGTCGGGTGTGACGGTGCTGCGGCAGCGAGACGGCTCGGAGTATCCGGATCGACCGACCGCGATGAAGCGCGGTGGCGACGTGCCGGACTTCGAGGCGCTGCGGCTCGATCCGCGAGACGGCACCGTCTGGTATACGAGCGAGGGAGACAGTCGGTTGAAACTGAATCCGTTCGTGCGAAGGGCGACGCGCGACGGGGCGTTTACAGCAGAGCTGCCGTTGCCGGGGTCGTGTAGGTTTTCGGCTGAGACGAAGGTAGGGCCGCGCTACAATCTATCGCTGGAATCGCTGACGTTTTCACCCAACGGCGATTCGCTGTGGATCGCCCTGGAGGCGCCGTTGCAGCAAGATGGCGCAGTGTCCACGCAGAAGACTGGCGGCACGACGCGGCTGACCCGGCTCGGGCGCGACGGAAAGGTGCTCGCTCAATACGCCTATGGGCTCGACGCGTGGCAGCTCATGCCGGCGCCCGGACGCGAAGGGGACAACGGGTTGTCGGAGATGCTCGCTTTGCCCGACGGGCGCCTGCTGACCCTGGAACGCACGGGGGCCGAGGTGAGCGCGGGCCGTTGGGCTTTTGCCGCGCGACTTTACGAAGTTGATTTGAGCGGGGCGACCGATGTGAAGGAGTGGGCTGCGCTGGTGGGCGCAGGTGAGAAGTATCAACCGGCAACAAAGCGCCTCATATTTGATTTCGCGAAGGCCGGCCAAACGCACGTCGATAACCTCGAAGGCTTGGCGTGGGGACGGCGGTTGGTGAATGGGCACGCGACGCTCGTCGTGGTATCAGACGATAATTTTCTACCTAACCAAGAGACCCAGTTTTGGGTGTTTGAAGTGCTCTCATCTCTATGAAAATGATCCGTCTTCCCATCTGGTTGATTTTGTTGGCCGCAACCGTGAGCTGGGCGCAGCCGCCTGCCGCTGCACCCGTCAAGAAGCCCAACTGGGACGAAACTTTCGAGGGCGTGGTGCACGATGCGAAGAAGATTGGTGGGTTCGTCGCCGAGTATCGGTGGCTAAGCAATTTCTACCTTTCACGCGTCGAATGGGAGGGGCGCGTTTACGGATCAGCCGAGGCGGCCTACCAGTCAGGAAAATACCCGGCGGCGGAGCGCGACGTTTTTACGACGCTCGCTCCCGATCCGGCGAAGAAGCTCTCGCGGACGAAACCCTACGACACGGCGGCATGGGAGACGCGCAAGGAGCGCACGATGCGTGAGGTGCTGTGGGCAAAGTTTTCGCAGAATCCGGAACTGGCCGAGAAACTCATCGCGACGGGCGACCGTTTGCTTGAAGAGACAAATTGGTGGGGCGACAAGATCTGGGGCGTCTACCAAGGCGAAGGACAAAATCTCCTGGGGAAACAGTTGATGGAGATTCGCGCACGGCTTGTGCAAGAACGCGCGGCGACAAAGAAGCCAAAGTGAAACACAGAGGGCTGCGGACATGAAATCTCGTCGGGAAATCGTCGAGAACTGGCTGCCGCGCTATACGGGAGTGCCGCTGGCCGAGTTTGGCGGGTATGTGCTGCTGACGAATTTTGACCGCTACGTGCAGCTTTTCGCGGAGTGGCACGGTGTGCCGGTGCGCGGGGCCGACAAGCCGATGCCGAGTGCGACGGCGGGCGACATCACGATCATCAATTTCGGGATGGGCAGCGCGACAGCTGCGACGGTGATGGACTTACTGAGCGCGGTGCACCCGAAAGCGGTGCTGTTCCTCGGGAAGTGCGGCGGACTCAAGCACCGGGCGAACTTGGGCGATTTGATTCTACCGATCGCGGCGATCCGGGGCGAAGGCACGAGTAACGACTACTTTCCGCCCGAGGTGCCCGCGCTACCGGCATTCGCTTTGCAGAAGGCGAGCTCGACGACGATTCGCGACCATGCGCGCGACTATTGGACTGGGACGGTCTACACGACGAACCGGCGGGTGTGGGAGCATGACGAAGAGTTTAAGAAACACCTCCGGAAAATCCGCGCCATGGCGGTTGATATGGAGACGGCGACGGTGTTCATGACGGGCTTCTACAATGAGATTCCGACGGGCGCGCTGCTGTTGGTATCGGACCAGCCGATGACGCCGGAGGGCGTGAAGACGGCGGAGAGCGACCGGCGGATCGACGCGAAGTTTGTCGACGATCACATCCGCATCGGGATCGCATCGCTGAAACAGCTCATCAACCGCGGGCTCACGGTGAAGCATCTCCAGTTTTGATCCGAAGCGCATGAGTTTGATCACGAAAATTTCCGCGGCATTTCGGGCGCAACCACCGCAGCCGGTCACGGCCAAGGCGGCGGAGGTGGACCGGCTTTACCGGCACTGGCGGCTGCGGGTGATGTATGCGATGACGACGGGCTACGCGCTGTTCTACTTCGTGCGGAAGAACATTTCGATGGCGGCGAAGGCGATCACCGATGAGTTTCATTTTTCCAACACGCAGTGGGGCGTGGTGCTGAGCGTGGCGACCATTGTCTACGCGGCGTCGAAATTTCTGAGCGGAGTGGTAGGCGACCGGGCGAATCCGCGCTATCTACTGGCGCTAGGGCTGTTGTTTTCCGCGATTGTGAATCTGTTTTTCGGGTTCGGCGCGGGGCTGGGTTTCTTCATCGCGATGTGGGCGCTGAACAATCTGTTCCAGGGCGCGGGCGTGCCGCCGTGCGTGCGTTTGCTGACAAGTTGGTATAGCCCGAAGGAGATTGGTCGGGCG
>CANGHW010000258.1 GCA_947453695.1 Opitutia bacterium | reverse complement strand
CATGGTTTCGGCTCTCGATAAATTTAGCCTCTTGGCTCACTTGTTCGGTTTCCACGGCGGCCCGTGCAACGGCGAGCGCCGTGCGGGTGCGCATCGGTTCCTCAAGGGTGGAACCGCGCGAAGCAAGGAGTGCTTGGGCCAGCTCGCGCGGAGTGGTGGCTCCGCCCTGCGCTTGGAGAAACTCGACAATGGCGGTGCGAACCGACGTGAGGGAGCGATTGCGTCGCCAGCGCTCGCGACCGGCGGTGACGGCCTGCCCGATGCGCTGGCGAGAGACGTCGAGCAGACGGGCGACCTCGGTCTGACTGGGCCAGAAGCCGGAGTCGGCCACGCGTTCCGTAGGGAGACCGAGGACGGCACGGATGACTTCCCGCGCGGCCGCGCCCTCGCCCTTGCCTCCGACCGCGAGGAGCTGCTCGGCAAGAAGGTCGATAGTGGTGACTTCGGGTTCTGCGCCGGCAGCATCACCACTCATTTCTGTGGAGCGACTACGCGTGCTGGCCTTGAGGTCCGGGACCCGGGGGCGCAGCGCGGCGTGCAGCGCGGCAAGCTCGCGCACCGTCTTTTTGCCAATGCCGCGGAGACGGTTGAGTCGGAAAACCGGGAACACCAAGAAGTCGCGCACATTCACCAAACCGGCGCGGTCGAGGGCATTTACCCCGCGATTCGAGATACCGAGGAAGACGAGGTGTGTGTCGAGCGTGGCCGCCGCGATGAGGCTGGCGGAATCTTGCACCTCGATGCCGGAGGCAACCGGGTGAATCGAATCGGAAAGATGAAAGGCCCGACGCCAGGCAGCGAGCATGTCCACCGCGTTGTCGAAGCGCTGGCGGAAGTCGCGACGCAAGGCGCGCTCAAAGAACACCCGGAGTTCATCGCGGATACCGGCGTCGAAGCGTTCGGGTTCTAGGAGAATCTCGTTTTTGAGAGCGGCCGGGTGACTGTTGTCCGATCCCCACTTGGGGAGATCGCCGGTGGCCATCTCATAGAGTGTGAGAGCTGCACCATAGCGTTCGGCGGCGCTATCCCAGCGTGGCGGCTTCCGGTCGGTCAGGAAGGGATCGATGTAGGCGGTGGTGCCGCAGCGGATATTGTCGGCGGCAACGGACGAAAGCGAAAAGTCGAAAAGTGTGAGGTGATCCGTGCCGTCGTTGGCTTTGCGAATGCCGATGTTTTCGGGCTTCAGGTCGCGATGGGGGTAACCCTTTTCCTCCAAGTGGCAGACGGCCTCGATGAGGTCGGTGCCGAAGCGCTCCAGATAGTCGAGAGCGAGCGGCCCCTCGTCACGCAGGTGTTGGGCGAGAGTCTTCGCCCCGGCGCTGCTGAGAAGAATGCCGGCCAGTCCGTCGAAGTCGCGCACTTCGAATGCCTCAACGATCCGGGGGTGCCGTAGCTTTCGAAGAATTTCAAACTCGCTGCGGAGTCGCTCGGAATGATCGGGACGAGAAGCGAGCTTAAGCACCACTTCGCGAGAGCCGTCGTCGTTGTTCCAAGTGACTTGGAAGGCGGTGGCGGTGGACCCGGAACCGAGACGGTGTTTTAGAATCAGGTCGGCCGCGATGCGGTCGCCAGGCTTGGCAACGAGCGGCGGCACCAAGGTCTCCGTTTGGGGCCGGGTGTAGTGATCCTCGACCGCATCGATCTGTTTGAGGAACTCGCGCACGTTTTCGGTCCGATCGAGCACGGCAGGTGCGGTGCTTTGCTGCACGAGGTCGCACAGCACCTTCGGTGCGCCATCGAGGACGGCGGAGAGCTGCAAGCCGCGTTGCTCGATGACGCGCTGGGCGGTTTCGAGCGAGGTGGCAGCCGGAGGTTGACCGCTGAAAATGAAATACGCGATTGCTCCAAGGGCGAACACGTCCTGCGCTTCACCGTCGGCTTCGGTATCGCGCAAACCCTCCGGTGCGAGAAAAGCGGCGCCGCCATGATCGAACAGTTGATCGACGTGAAGTGTGGGGTTGAGCAACGAAGCGCCCGAAGCGGATGAATGGAGCCGTTGGCCAAGCTGCCAGTTGTAGATCTTGAGCTGGTATTCGCCCGGCTTGGACTCGAAAACGAAGACGCTTTGGGGCGAGAGTTGCCGATGGGCGACCCGGTGGCCGTGGGCAAACTGAAGGGCCTCGGCCAATTGGCGCACGAAGCCAAGGCGGAGATCAAATGTCAGAGTGGCACCACGTTCGCGCATGAAGTGGTCGAGTCGCTGGGCGTTGGCGGCGAACCGGAACACCAAGGCCGGGCCGGACTCGTGCAACGTGTGGCTTTCGACTTGAAGGATACCGGTGTGCTCCAACGGACGGAGGAGAGTGTATTCGCGCTCGGCAGCTCGCAGCGCGAGGGTCTGCTGCTCCGCGCTCTGACCGTGAGCGCGCGGATAGATGCGCACCATCGCATGGACGTCTTTCAATGATGCATGAGTCGCGAGCCAATCCTGATAGGTGCCCAAAGCATGCTCGTAGATTACCTTTTGGAGCGAGTAGTCCGCAATGCGTCGGGATCGGTTGGCGGGGCGGATGCCGGCTTGATCGAGCGCACGTCCCACGGCACGAGCAATCGGGGCGTCAACTGCCGGGTAGGCATCGCCGTCGCGTCGCTGTGTGACTGCATCAATAATGCCACCCTTGAGCGGGTTGCCTTGATCGCGAACAAAGACCCGCTGAGCGAGGGCGTCGGGCAGCCGCAGTCGATTGTTGGAGGCAGAGCAGAAAATGACGGCCTCGATGAACGGCAGGCGGTGCCGCGAAAACTCCTTTTGTCGCTTCAGGAGCGAAGCAAGTTTGCGTGCCTTCCGATTGGCGAGGAACAGCGGGTTGTCGTCGGTGTAGGGCCGACCGTCGTTGCGCCATGTCCAAGTATGGGTGTCACCCGAAATTTCGCCAGGGCGACTCTTGATCTCGACGAGGTAAAGGCCGGAGGGGCCGAGAATGAGGGAGTCCACCTCGTTGATGGTGCCATCGTCAGCAATGAACTCGAAATTCGACCATCCCCTGAACGGTTCGTGGTCTGGCAAATTACGCGCGAGATAGTCCAGAGCTTCTTGCTCCCATGGGTAGGCGGAGGGGGAAATGGCCTGCCAGCGGTTGGATTTCATCACGCGATGCAAGAAGTGATGAGTGAAGCGTTAAAGTGCGGCAAGCAGGCATCTTCTCGAAAGGGATCAGTAACCGAGGGATGAAACCTCGCGGGATTTCCGGAGCGAGTCACTTACTGCCGTCTGCCTTGTCCCAAATAAGCCAAAGGGCCATCGTCAGGCCTTGTCGAAAAACGTCTCAGTCCAAAAGCGCGGCGGTATTTCGCCCCGAACAAGTGTTGTTGCGAGGTCTGAGGGTGTTTCGCGTCCGGGGAGTTTGGTGGCATGTTATTCAACGCCGAAGATTCGCAGTCTACCGTTATTCTGTGCCAACGACTAGCGGCACTCCCGTTTAGTTTTGAGGTTCTCACGATAACGACAGACGGCCGGGCGGTTTTTTTCTCAGCGCGTTTAGCCGATAGAATAGCGGGGGTAGCCGATACGCGCGGCGAGTTTGTCGGTAGGCTGGAAGAAATCCCCGCGCCGGGCCACGCGGGCCTCGGCCCAAAGCGTGCCCGACATTCCGGCCTTCGGACGCGCGGACTCAACCGTGTCCAATCCGCTCGTCCTGTTTCCGGCCGCCAATGGCTATCGTCGTCGCCTCTACGAAGGCCGGGCGTTCAGCGTCCAATATGATCACCATGCCAGCAACGAGTGGGGCGAACATAGCCGCGAACAGGAGCAACTCTCGGCTATTTTGAACGAAGCCACGGTTCGTCTGAAATGGAAACCGGCCGACGGCGATTGGCGTGATGTGAAAATCCAGGGACCGAGCGTGTGGCTGATTCCCTCCGGCACGCCGCACGCTCTGGTCTGCCCTGGAGAGGTGAAAATGGTGACGATGTTTCTGGAACGGGAATTCAAGGCTGACCTCAAGGTCGGTGCGGCCTCCGCCGTTACGGTCATGGCGTTGGCGCAGTTGATCGTTCGTGACGCGTTTATCGGGCATCTGGCGGGTCGCTTTCGGCAGATGTGTCGTGAACAAATCGTTCACGATGCGGCCTACGTCGAATCCATCGGCCGGATGCTCGGCACACATCTGCTTCACGCGCTACTGCGCGACGAAGCGCCGCCTGCTCAGCCGATGGGATTGAAGGACGAAGTGCTGCAACGGGTAGTTTACCATATTGAAGAACATCTCGCCGAATCGCTCAGCCTCGCCGCCCTCGGTCGCGTGGCGGGAATGAGTTCCAGCCATTTTGGGCGGCTCTTCAAAGTTAGCACCGATCTCGCCCCGCACGCGTATGTGCTGCAACGGCGGGTGGCGAAAGCAGAGCAACTCCTGCTGGGCACCGACAAAAAGGAGATCGAAATTGCGAGCCTATGCGGATTCTCCGACGAGACCCTGATGGCTCGGTGGTTTCGTAGAACATTACAATGCCGACCGAGTGAAATTCGGGCGCAGCGTCTGTCGTGAAATTTGCCGAATTTTTCGCGCGTCCAGCCGATACGGCCAGCCGGTCGGTGTGGTAGTCTAACTCAGTTTAAGTCTGACCGCGGTGCGCCTGAGCGGGCCGCGTTTCCAACCCCCAACACCGCGGCGAACTCCGCCGCGTCAACGTCCCCTAAAAATGCACCATGCCTCAACCCACCCTGCCCGTTCGAATAACCATCCCGTTCGCCGCCGCCGATTACGGCGTGTTCGTAAACGCCACTCGTCAACTGCGGCGCATCATGGGACGTAGCGCCCCCGGTGTTCTAGCTCTTATCAAATTCAACCTGCAGGGCCGTGACGCGACGGGCATCGCTGACGACTACCTCGATGCCGTTCGCTGGCCCAATGCAGCGGGTCGGGTCATTTCCCTGAGAGGACGGAGAAAAACGAATAGTCCGAATAGTCGATCCGTTCGCCTGGTCGCGTGAGTATTGTCTCTAGCGATCACGACAAAAACTTAGGCGGTGCGCTCCGGCCCGCCCGGTGATTTAGTTCGGAGTGAGGCATGATGCGTGGGCGAGCCTCTCCTTCCGGCTGAGTCTGCGCACGAAAAATCAGGCCACGACTTCTCGGACGCGGGACTCGTTCGCGCTTGTAAACGAGGTGAACGGCAGTTTCCGCAAGAGTGGTTTTCCGGTTCGCCGAGGATGTTTTACGACAGCATTGCCGTCGGCCAGCGAAAGGAACGAGGTCGGCTTGAACCACGGTTCGTCCATCGGCTGCCAGTTCCGCGAGGTCCGGCCGCTGCTCACCCCGCCGCTGTATTTGCGAATTTCCCGCCCACCCATTTTCTCGGAGAGAATCTTCGCCCCTTTTTCATCCGCCGCCCGAAAGTGGATCTGCGTCCGCAAATTCGCCATGAAGACATCGGCCTTCCGCTCGGTTTCAAATGCCGCGTAAAGCGATAGCGGTGTTTGCGTGGCGGAAATCAGACTGACGCCGGCTTCCCGGAGCTCGTCCACCGTCGCGTGATCCGAGAATCCGTCTTCGGAAACGAGCGTCGTCTTCTGGCCTTCATCCAGGACGAGGGCGATGAGGTTGCGTCGACGCATCTCCTCGGGCTCGAGATCGAAGCGCCGGAAGGCGTGCAGGAAAAAGAGCTGCTTGAAGAGCAGGTTCAAATAGCGCCGTTCGACTTGATAAGTCTGCGGCACCGACAGGCAGATGAGCCGGCCAGCATCGACTTCGGCCAAGCTGAAGTTGGGCGTGATCGAGCACACGACCTCCCGAAT
>CANGHW010000257.1 GCA_947453695.1 Opitutia bacterium | reverse complement strand
GGGCGGCAGGGTGAAATCAGTTTTTCGCGACGATTTGACGCAACACGTAGGGCAAAATCCCGCCGTGCTGGTAATAATCGATCTCGATCGGCGTATCGATGCGGCAGCGCACCGGCACTTCGAGCACCTCGCCGGATTTGCGAGTGATCTTCAGCACGAGGTCCTGCTGTGGCTTGATGTCGGGGCTGAGGCCCACGACGTCATAGGTCTCGTGACCATCGAGCTTCAAGGTCTGCGCCGTCGTGCCTTCCTTGAACTGCAACGGAAGCACGCCCATGCCAACGAGGTTGGAACGATGAATGCGCTCGAAACTCTGCGCGACGACGACTTTGACGCCGAGGAGGTTCGTGCCTTTCGCCGCCCAGTCGCGGGACGAGCCCGTGCCGTATTCCTGACCGGCGACCACAATAAGCGGGGTCTTGGCCGCGATGTGCTTCGCCGCAGCGTCGAAAATCGCGAGCTTTTCACCTGTCGGCTGGTAGATCGTATTACCACCCTCTTCACCGCCAAGCATCAGGTTCTTGATGCGGACGTTGGCGAAGGTGCCGCGCGTCATGATGCGGTCATTGCCGCGGCGCGAACCGTAGGAGTTGAAGTCTTCGAACGTGACGCCGTTTTCGATGAGGAATCGACCGGCGGGCGAGGACTTCTTGATGGCACCGGCCGGCGAGATGTGGTCGGTCGTGACCGAGTCGCCGAAGATACCGAGCGCGCGGGCGTCGGTGATCGGTTGGATCGTGCCGGGCTGCAGCGAGAAATTCGAGAAAAACGGCGGCTCCTGGATGTAGGTGGACTTCACATCGAAGGAGTAGACGTTGCCCGTTGAGCAAGGGATCTCGTTCCACTTCGGGTTCTGCTCGGCAAAGTTGCTGTAGAGTTTGCGGAATACCTCGGGCTTGAGCGCGGCCTGCATCTGGTCGCGCACTTCTTTCAAGGTGGGCCAGATGTCTTTCAACATCACCGGCTGGCCCGCCTTGTCTGTGCCGATCGGCTCCTTGGACATGTCGATGTCGACGCGGCCCGCGAGCGCGAAGGCCACAACGAGTGGGGGCGACATCAGGAAGTTGCTCTTAATATTCTGGTGCACGCGCGCCTCGAAGTTGCGGTTACCCGAGAGGACGGAGGCGGCGACGAGATCGTTCTTTACGACGGCCTCCTCGATCGGCGCCGCGAGCGGGCCGGAGTTACCGATGCAGGTCGTGCAGCCGTAACCGACGGTCTGGAAACCGAGCTGGTCAAGATAGGGCGCGAGGCCGGTCTTCTCGAGATAGTCGGTGACGACGCGCGAGCCGGGGGCCAGCGAGGACTTCACGATCGGGTTAACCTTGAGGCCCTTCTCGACCGCTTTCTTCGCGAGGAGACCCGCGGCGAGCATGACGGAAGGATTGGAGGTGTTGGTGCAGCTGGTGATCGCAGCGATCAGGACAGAGCCATGGCCGACCTTCGTGCCGCCGACTTCGGCGGAGACGGTGGAGAACTCTTCAGCCTTCTTGCCAAAGCCATTTTCCGTGACGGGCTTTGAGAACGCGGTGACGAACTCCTGCTTCATCTTCGGCAGTTCGATGCGGTCCTGCGGACGCTTGGGACCAGCGACGCTCGGGACGACGGAACCGAGATCGAGCTCAAGGTCCTGGGAATAGTCGATGGAGCCACGCTGCGGAATACCCCAAAGATTTTGAGCTTTGTAGTAGGCCTCGTAAACCGCCACGGCCTTTTCATCGCGACCGGTGGCGCGGAGATAGTTGGAGCACTCGGCGTCAATGGGAAAGAAGCCCATGGTCGCGCCGTATTCGGGCGCCATGTTAGCAATCGTCGCGCGGTCGACAACCGGGAGTGCCGCGGCGCCGGGGCCGTAGAACTCGACGAATTTTCCGACGACCTTCGCCTTGCGCAGCATCTGCGTGAGCGTGAGCGCAAGATCGGTCGCAGTAACACCTTCGCGCAGCGCGCCGGTGAGATGCACGCCGACGACGTCGGGCGTAAGGAAATAGACCGGCTGGCCGAGCATGCCGGCCTCAGCCTCGATGCCGCCAACGCCCCAACCGACGATGCCGATACCGTTGATCATCGTCGTGTGCGAGTCGGTGCCGACGAGGGTGTCTGGATAATAGACGCCGGCGCTGTCGCTAAGCACGCCCTTGGCAAGATACTCAAGGTTAACTTGGTGCACGATGCCGATGCCCGGGGGCACGACCTTGAAGGTGTCAAACGCCTGCATACCCCACTTTAGGAACTGGTAGCGCTCGCGGTTGCGGGAGAACTCCAATTCAAGATTCTTGGCCAGCGCGTCCGCCGAACCGGCGAAGTCAACTTGCACGGAGTGGTCAACGACGAGATCGACGGGCACCAGCGGCTCGATGATCTTCGGGTTTTTACCGAGGCGCGAAACTGCTGCGCGCATCGCGGCGAGATCGACGAGGAGCGGCACACCGGTGAAGTCCTGCAACACGATGCGCGCCACGACGAAGGGAATCTCCTCCGTGCGCGGGGCCTTGGCGCCCCAGCCGGCGAGGTCGCGAATCGCGGGCTCGGCGACGCGCTTGCCATCGCAGTTGCGCAGCAGCGACTCCAGCACAAGACGGATCGAGACCGGTAGGCGGGAGACCTTAAAGCCGGCATGTTCGAGCGCGGGCAGCGAGTAGAAGTGGTGCGACGTGCCGTTGGCCGAGAACGTCTGCAGCGTGTTAAAGGGATTCGGAAGGCTCATGGAGAATGAATGCGGAGTAAAAACACACTAGGCGGGCCACCGTGGGCCCGCCTCAGGGAAACTTAGTTGGCGAGAGCTGCCTTAATCGCGGCAAAGTTCGGGAGATCTTTGGGCGTCGCGGTCTGCTCGGCGTATTTCACCACGCCGTCCTTGCCGACGACGAAAGCCGCACGGGCAGAGGTGTCGCCGATACCGGCGAGCATCGGGAAGAGCACGCCGTAGGCCTTGGTGGTCTCTTTGTTCAAATCGGAGAGCAAAGTGATGCCAATCTTGTTGGCCTTGGCCCACGCTTCTTGGGTGAACGGGCTGTCGACGCTGATGGCGTAAACCGTCGCGCCGAGCTTCTCATACTCGCCAAGGCCGCTCGTCTGATCGCACATTTCCTGGGTGCAGACGCCGGTGTAGGCCAGGGGGAAGAAAAGAATGACCGTCTGCTTTTGGCCGAAGTTGGCGCTGAGCTTAACATCGACGAGACCGTCCGCAGTCTTGGACTTGAGGGTGAAATCGGGAGCTTTGGAGCCAACAGGGATAGGCATGGGAGGAAGGATTGGATAGGTTAACAGTGTCCGCGCGACCGTCGCACGGGAAAGACTGGTAACGTTGAGAGCGCGCTCTCGCCGCCGCAAACCGTTTTTCCGGGTAAAAGCGGTGATTCTATTTCGGCAGCGCCCGCCATTAGAAACACTCTTGCGCGCCGACGCGCCCGGGCCGTTTACTGTCCACTCACCGCATGAACCTGATCGAAGACCTCCAATGGCGCGGCCTCCTGGCCGATTGCACCGACCTCGATGCGCTCAACCGGCGCCTGAGCGAAGGGCCGTTGGCGCTGTATTGCGGCTTCGATCCGACGGGCGACTCCCTGCACGTCGGCCATCTGATGGGCCAACTCACGCTGCGTCGCTTCCAGCTCGCCGGTCACCACCCTATCGCCCTCGCCGGCGGCGCCACTGGCATGATCGGCGATCCCTCGGGCAAATCTGCCGAGCGCAACCTCCTTACCCGCGAGCAGCTCGCGCACAACGTCGCTTCGATCAAGGGCCAACTCGCCCGCCTTCTCGACTTCGAGGCTGCCGGCAATCCCGCCCGCCTCGTCGACAATGCCGACTGGACCGCGCCGATCAGCTACCTCGATTTTCTCCGCGACGTGGGAAAATATTTCTCCCTGAATGTCATGCTCGCCAAGGATTCGGTGAAGTCCCGCATGGAGGGTGACAACGGCATCAGCTACACAGAGTTCAGCTACCAGCTGCTACAGGCCTACGATTTCTACCACCTACGCAACGCCCATCAGTGCGAACTGCAGATCGGCGGCTCCGACCAATGGGGCAATATCACCGCCGGCACCGATTTCATCCGCAAGAAACTCGGCGTGCCCGCGTGGGGCTGGACGTTTCCGCTCATCACGAAGGCCGATGGCACCAAGTTCGGTAAGACCGAAGGCGGCGCCGTCTGGCTCGATCCCAAGCGCACGAGCCCTTACAAGTTCTATCAATTTTTCGTTAACACCGAGGACGCCAAGGTCGGCGAATACCTGCGGAAGTTTACGTTCCTCTCCCGCGCCGAAATCGAAGACCTCGAGGCGAAACATGCGGCCAATCCCGGGGCGCGTGAAGCGCACAAGGCCCTCGCCCGCGCCGTGACCGCACTCGTGCACGGTGAAGCCGCGCTCGCCGCTGCGCTCAAAGCGAGCGACATTCTTTTCGGCGCCGAGATCGGCGACACGACGGAGGAAACCTTCCGCGATGTGGTCGGCGAAATTCCCACCAAACCGCTCGAATGCGCCAAGCTCGGTGCTCAAGGTTACGCCCTAACCGACGCGTTGGTGCAGGCCGGACTAGCCCCGTCAAAGGGTCAGGCCCGCAAAGATATTGAGGGCGGCGGCATATATGTGAACAACGTCCGCGCGGCGGAAATCGCCCGCACCCTCACCGAGGGCGATCTGCTTTTCGGAAAGCATATTTTGCTCCGCAAGGGCAAACGCTCATACGCGGTGCTGAGCGTAGCCTAAGCGCGTCGCCCCGGTCGCGCTGCATGTCCGCATGACTGCGCCCGTCGCTGCTCCAGCCTTTGCACCACGCACAGCGTGGCTGCCCACTGCGGCCATCGCTTACCAGCGCATGCTGGAGCTGATCGCTGGAGCCCGACAGTCGATTCGTTTCGAAACCTACATCTGGCGAGCGGACTCTGTCGGGAATCGTTTCCGCGCAGCGCTCGTCGCAGCCGCCAAGCGCGGCGTGAGGGTGCACGTGCTCGTGGACGGTTTCGGCTCGGCGTCTCTCCCCAATCAATATTGGCACGATCTCACTGCAGCTGGCGGGCAGGCGCGTATCTTCAACCCACTTTCCTGGCGTCATCTCGCGCTCCGCGATCATCGCAAACTGCTCCTCGTTGATCACGCGGTCGCCGTCGTCGGTGGATTCAACATCGGCACGGAGTATGACGGCGATGGCATCACCAATGGATGGCGTGACCTCGGGCTCGAATTACACCAGCCTCAGGCACTCGGGCAACTTGCAGAGTCGTTTGACAGCCTCTTTCGCGACCACCGGCTGCGCCGCTGGCTGCTTCGCCCCTTTCGCAAGGGTGCACTTCGTTGGCCACTTTATTTCCGCCGCATTGGCCCGGTGCTGTTCAGCGGTCCCCGTGTGGTGCGTCATCAGTTCAGCCTGCACCTACTCCGCGAGTTGAAGCACGCCAAACACGTCCAGATTATGTCGGCATATTTTCTCCCCGGGTTCCGCCTGCGCCGCGCGCTGCGCCGCATCGCGCATCGCGGCGGAACAGTCGAACTAATCTTGGCCGGCAAGACCGACGTCGCCATCGCGCAAACCGCAGCTCGCTCAATTTACGGTCCGCTACTCCGTTCCGGGGTGCGCATCTGGGAATATCAGCCGCAGGTGCTCCACGCGAAACTCGCTCTGATCGACGGCACCGTTTTCGCCGGCACGTCGAACCTCGATGCTCGCTCGCTCGGCATAAATTATGAACTCATGGTCCGCCTCCCCGATCCAGTGCTCGCGGAGGAGGCCGCCCAAAGTTTCTCCGCCG
>CANGHW010000256.1 GCA_947453695.1 Opitutia bacterium | reverse complement strand
GGTCGTCTGCTCGATGTGACCAATCCCCAATCGAAGGTTAGTGCCGAGGCCCGGCAGCGCGTGCAGCAGCTCCTCGCCAGTTTCACCGGCTCTCAATTCATCGCCTCGGTGGAGAACGAAAAGTTCGACAATAGTCAGAACGGCCTCCTCCGGTTCGACTTCACACTCGTGATCAACCCCAAGAAAACGCTCTGAGCGCGCATGAGTGCCTTTCGCAAACACCCGGTTTTCTCGTCTTTGCTCACGTTGTGTGGCGTGCTCGCTGCCGCAGAATGTTGGTTTATCTACGATCGTTTCGCCGCGTCGCGTGAAGCCGCGGCGAAGATGGTGCTGAAAGAGGGAGAGCTCATGGCGATGCGCGATCTCACGCCGGTGCCGACGCGGGCCGTCGCCGCTGCCATCGAAGAGGACCTCGCCCGGGCCCAACGCGCCGTAGCGACCATGCAGAGCGAACTTAAGGGCCGTGGTCCGGCGGCCGAGCGACTGGCGGGAGCCAAGCCGCCAGCGGCGCGCACCGAGGCTTACTTCGATCTGGCGACGTTTGTGGAAAAGACTCGCGAGCAGGCCAAGAAGCTCGACGTGGAGATTCGGCCCGAAGCCGCGCGCTTCGGTTTCTCCCTCTATGCCAATGAAGGGCCGAAGGAAGACCGGATCGCCTCCGTGTTTCACCAGCGGCAGGTCGTGCAGTATATTGTCGACTCGTTGCTGGAGGCTCGCCCCCGCGCGCTGTTCTCGGTCCAGCGTGAACGGGCCCTCACCAAGGCTGAAAAGGATAAACTCTCTGCTGAACTGGCGGCGGCCGCTGCTGCCGCCTCCGGTGGGCCAATCCCTGATCCCGCCCCTGAGCCCGCCCCGGGCGCCGGTTCTACACCCGAACCGGAGGGTCCTGATTTCTTCACGATCGATCCCCGCGTCTCGGCCCGCGCCGTCGGATATCTCGATACCACACCGGTGCGCGTGGTCTTTACCGGCCAGACGTCGGCGCTGCGTGCGTTTCTCAACAAGCTCGCATCATTTGAGCTGCCGGTGCTGGTGCGCGAGGTCGAGGTCGACAGTGCCAGCGCTGAAGAGTCAGCGACCGTCGCAGCTTCCCCGACCGATGAGTCTACCGAGGGCGTAAACGCCTCGGTGGTTTTGAACAGCGCGCCCAAGGCTGCGCCGAAACCTGCGGCGGCACCTGCGCCAAAATCAAATGCTGTGCCGATCATCGCCAAGCCACTCTCCAAGTTTACTGTCACCCTGGAATACCTCGATCTCGTGACCGCGCCGGCAGCCCCGGCGGAGCCCCCGGCGGCCGACGCAAAACCGACAACCTGAGCCATGGCCGCACCCCTTACCCAAGATAAGCTTTACGTCACGATCGCTACGTTGCTCGCGGTCGCCTCGGTCGGTGTCTGCGGATATTTTTCGTGGCAACAAATGACCGCCCCCCGCGCTCAGGTCGCCGCGGTGGATCTTCCTAATACGCCTTACGCCGCGGTCGTCGCGGAAGCGGAGGTGGTGAAGACTGAAACATGGTCCGCGCCAGCGGCCCAGAGCCGTGGTCGTGATTGGATCTACGATACCTTCACCCCACCCGAGATATTCTATAATTCCCGCACCAGGCACTTCACCGTCAAGCCCCCTGCCATCGTGACCGAGGATGCCGCAGTGGTCGAGGAGCCATTCGGCGTCGAGCTCGTGTCGGTTCGTCCGGAGCCTTACCGCCTGCAACTGATCGGCTACGTGGGCAGTGATCGTTCGTTGCGTGGCACCTTTGAAAATCTTCAGACCGGTGAGGTCTTCCTCGCCTCCGCCGGCCACCGCGTGGCCAAGCTCGGTTTGATCGTGCAGAGTTTTGATGTGCGCTACGTCGAGGTGAAGGTCGCCAACAGCATGAGCACGCGCCAGCGCGTCGCGACGGCCGTGGTCCGGGACGAAAAGACGGGGCGTGAGATCACCCTGACCCATCGCGAGCGTGCATTTACCGGTGGTCTCTCCGCCTTTATCGCCAAGTCGGGCGACACTGCTTCCCGCGAACTGCGCACCGGCGAAAGCTTTGTGCTCGGTGATGTGACCTACCGGATCGAGAAGATCACGCTTAGTCCTCCGGCGGTTGAAATGACGAAGGAGTCGCCTTCGCTCGCCCAGCCGGACCGCCGCACCCTTTCTCCCCGCGAATCCGACGATGCTCCCGCCTCGCCAGACGCGCCCGCCGCCCCTTCCAGCCAATAAGTTTCCCCGCAATGAAAAAACACGCCCTCTCCACGTCGCTTGCCGTCCTCGCCGCCGCGCTCTTCGCGCTTGCCGTGCCCGCCGGCCGCGTGATCGCGCAAGGTCAGACCGACGTGAAAATCCGCCTTATGTCCGAAGCGCTGCGTGCGCGCGACGCGGGCGACCTCGATGCCGCGCTCAAGTCTCTCGGCCAGCTTGCCGCTCTTTCTCCGAACGACCCCTCCGTCGCCCGGCTGCGCTCCGAGATCGAGACACAGCGCACTCTGCGGGCCGAAGCCGCGACCCGCGCTGCTGCGACACCCGCTCCCGCTCCCGCGAGTTACGCCCCGGCCGCCGCGCCGGCTGCGGCCCCCGCGATGATCGACGTCAAGATTCCCGAGCCGGGTCAAACACCTCCCCCGGCTGGTCGCGCGCCGTCTCCCGAAGAAGAGGCCGAGGCGATCGCCCGCGCCGAAGCCGGACGTATCAGCACAGCGATCGCCGCAGCTCAGGCCCAGTTGTCCACCGCCCGCTCTCAATCGCGCGATGGACGGGCCGATGACGCGATTGCCACCATCGACGCCGCTCTTGCCTCGCTTCCCTCCAATGTTCTTACCCAAAAAATCATCGCCGACCTGAAGAAGGAAAAGGCGTCTGCGCTGCTCGAGCGCGCGCAGATCCTCCTTCGTCGCGGTGACAACGACGGTGCCCGTGCAGCCCTCGCGGCTCACGCCGAACTCGCTCCCACTGATACGCGTGGAGCAAGCATCGCCAAAAAGATCGCGACTGCGGAAGCCAAGGCGGCCCCGACTCCGGGCGTTGACGCCCAGTTCGCCGCCGACCGCGCCGCCACCTCCGCGCTGGTCGCCAAAGGTCGGGCGCAATACGTCGCCGGCGACATCGACGGTGCCCAAGCCACCTTCCGCGCCATCGAGGCCAACGAGCCCGACAACACTGTCGCCAAGGGCTTCCTCATTCGCATTGCGCAGGAGAAGATCGAAACCGGCGCGCTCAACCGCGAGAAGACCCGCGCCCAGCTCCTCGAAGAAGTCGCCAAGGGCTGGCAGCGTCCCGGCATTTACCAAGAGCGCCCGCGTGACGCCGATCAGGCCGCCGCGGCCGCGCCGCTCGCCAAGAAGCTCAACGAAATCATCGTCCCGCAGTTTAGCTTCACCGCCGCCACGATCCAGCAGGTGGTTACCGCGCTGAATGAAATCTCCGAGCAGTTCGACACTTCTGTCGCCGGCCCCAAAGGCGTGAACATCGTCCTCCTCGACCCGAGCAATAAGAACCCGGCTGTTACCATCACGCTCCGCAACACCACGTTGAAACGAGTCCTCGACTTCGTCACCGAGTCCGTCGGTTACCAATATGAGGTTCAGGCCGACGCCGTGATCGTCCGCCCCGGCGGCGAGACCTCCACGCTCGATACCGCGTTTTTCCCTGTCACTCGAGCCACTGTTCTCCGCATGACGGGCATTGCGGGCGTAACCGCTGGCGCCAAGGCCGATCCCTTCTCTTCCGGTGGCGCCGCTTCCGAATCCACTGTTTCCGGTGGTGAAGCCGGCTCGATGAAAGCCTTCCTCCAGCAAGCCGGCGTGAACTTCGAAGCCGTCCCCGGCTCAAGCCTTGCCTACGACGGCTCCGCCATCATCGTCACCCAGACCGCTCGCAATGTGGAGCGCATCCGCAACATCCTCGCCCGTTACAACGACGTCCGTCAGGTCGAGATCGAGTCCAAGTTCATGGAGGTCAAAGAGGGCGCTCTCGAAGAGCTCGGCGTGACGTGGAACCTCTCCCGCCGCGGCGTCCCACAGATCAATCCCACGACTGGCGCGCCGATCCTCGACACCAACGGTCGCCAGGTCTTCACCCCGCGTGAGACCTACACCACCGACAGCATCACGCGTTCGCTCGTCAGTTCGTTCCCGAGCACGACCAACACGAGCTCCATCAACGTTTCCGACGGCACGGCCGCCAGCTTCGCCATCCCGGTCGCTCCCGCCCAGATCCCGGGCGGCGTCCAACTTGCTTCGACCGCGGCCGCACTGGCCAACATCACCGGCTTCGTCGGTGAGTTCGATGTCACCGCCGCAATCCGCGCGCTTTCCCAGAAACAGGGTTCCGACCTCCTTAGCTCGCCCAAGGTCACCGTCCTCTCTGGCAATCCCGCCAACATCGTCGTCGCCCAGGAGCTCCGCTATCCGCAGAGCTACGGCGAAATCCAATCGCAAGTCGGCTCTGGCGCTGCCGCCGGTGCCACTGGCCTGAGCTCCGCGGGTGTCACGATCACCGCCGGCACGCCGCAGGAGTTCACCTCCCGCAACGTCGGCGTCGAGATGAAGGTCACTCCCACCGTCGAGGAAGACGACTACTCCATCAGCCTCGACCTCAACCCCAAGGTCACCGAGTTCGAAGGCTTCGTCGAATACGGCGGCCCGTCCGTCGCAATTTCCTCGGGCGTTACCGTCACTGTGCCGCCCGGCTTTTACCAGCCGATCTTCTCTGTCCGCGAAGTCACCACCAAGGTCACGATTTGGGACGGCGCCACCCTCGTCATGGGCGGCCTGACCCGCGAGGAAGTGAAGAAGGTCAACGACAAGGTGCCGTTCTTTGGTGACATCCCGCTCGTCGGCCGGCTCTTCCGGTCCAAGGGCGAGAGCTCACAGAAGCGCAACCTTCTCATCTTCGTCACGGCCAACCTCGTGAGCCCAGGTGGGTCGCCGAAGAAGCAGGATCTTAAGAGCACGCCCGCGAAGTCGCTCTTCCAGAATCCGACCATCGTGACTCCCGCCAGCGCCGAGTCCCGCACCCGCAGCGGCACGAACAAGTGAGCAGCCCAACCTCCGGAGGCCACCTCATGAAACAACTTCTACGGCGAATCTTCGCAGCCGGTGCGCTCCTCGGCGCCGCGCTCGTCGCGCCCCTCGCATTTGCGACCCCGACGATTTCATTCACCGGCGGCGCCTTCCCCGCCACCGGTTCGCCGGTCGCCCTCGCGAGCACGCCCGCCGGGCTGAACATCAGTGTCACAGCCGCTCCCACCGCGGGCGCGACGATCACGCAGGTCAGTGTAACGGTAAACGGTGTTAGCATCGGTTCCGCCACCGGCACCTCGCCGTTTGTGGTCAACTGGGTGCCTACCACGGCCGGCAATTTCACCATCGCTGCGACAGTCAACGACACCTCCGCCATTACGACAGGCGCCGGAGCCTCCACCAACACGGCCACGATCAATAGCATCGTCAGTGTCACCGCTGCCCGTGCTGTCACGGTCGTTGCGCCCGCCAATAATTCTGTCCTCGCCGCGGATTCGCAGATTTTCCTGCGCTCCACGGCTTCGATGACCGACGGTATCATCAGCAAAGTAGAGTTCTATCTTGATGGCACCACCCTCATCGGCACCGCAGACAAAGCCCCTTATAACGTCGCCTACACTGTCGCCGCCGGAACTGGAGCCCACACGATTATCGCCCGCGTCACATCCTCCGCTGGCGCGACCTTCGATTCCGCTGCGGTGAATTTCACTGAGAGTCCTCGGGTCGGAACCGACGTGCCTGTGGTTACGCTCACCGGCCCCGTCAACGGCGCGTTCGTCGCT
>CANGHW010000255.1 GCA_947453695.1 Opitutia bacterium | reverse complement strand
GTCGACGCTGGTTTCTTTTGATCGCCGCCAGACTCGTGCAATCGGGTCGTCAAAAAGAACTACAAGTCTCTATAAGCGGTGGCTGGGCTGAACAATTACGCGACGGCTATCTCCGCCTCCACGAGTGGATCCGCACAACTGCGCCGCAGTTGAAGTATATTGTTCCAGATCACCGCCAAAACACCACGAAGTCCGCCCCCGCTGGCGCCTAAACCTGCCTTCCAACTGCGGATTTTAGGATTAATCTCCGCTCCGCCTACATGCGACAGATGAGCAGCTCGCGTTCGAACATCAGCTCTTTCGGCAACGAGGCATGGAGATCGAGGAAGAGCTCTTCGTGGCCCAGCACTTCGGCGCGCCACGCGGCCCGGTCGAAAGCCTGCAGTTCCTCGAACTTCGCCTCCGGGAAATCCATACCGGTCCAGTCGATGTCCTTGTAACGCGGCACCCAGCCGATGGGGGTTTCCTTGGCGCGGCCGCCCGCACGCACGCGGTCGACGATCCATTTGAGGACGCGCATATTTTCCGAGAAGCCCGGCCACATGAATTTCCCGTCGGCATCCTTGCGGAACCAGTTCACGTGGAAAATCCGCGGCGTCTCGCTGAGCTTGCGCTGCATCGAGATCCAATGGCGGAAATAATCGCCCATGTTGTAGCCGCAGAAAGGCAGCATCGCCATAGGGTCGCGGCGGACTTTGCCGATTGTGCCAGCGGCGGCCGCCGTCATCTCGGAACCCATCGTCGCGCCGACATAGACGCCGCTCGACCAATTGAAGGCTTGGTAAACCAGCGGCATCGTCGTCGCGCGTCGGCCGCCGAAGATGAACGCGCTGATCGGCACGCCGCTGGGATTTTCCCAGTCGGCATCGATCGTCGGGCACTGTTTCGCCGGCGCGGTGAAGCGGGCGTTGGCGTGCGCGGCCTTGGCACCGGTGGCTTTCGCAATCTCCGGCGTCCAGATCTTGCCCTGCCAGTCGGTGGCCATTTCGGGCGGCGTATCGGTCATGCCTTCCCACCAAACCCCGCCGTCGGGCGTAAGCGCGCAGTTGGTGAAGATCGTATTCTTCGCCAGCGAGGCCATCGCGTTCGGGTTGGTCTTCATCGATGTGCCCGGGGCTACGCCGAAGAAACCCGCCTCGGGATTGATCGCCCGCAGGCGGCCATGCTCGTCGGGTTTGATCCATGCGATGTCGTCACCGACGGTCCACACCTTCCAACCCTGCTTCTGGAAGTGAGCGGGCGGGATGAGCATCGCGAAGTTGGTCTTGCCGCACGCGCTCGGAAAGGCCGCCGCGACATAGGTCTTCTTCCCCTGCGGATTCTCGACGCCGAGGATGAGCATGTGCTCGGCCATCCAGCCTTCGTCGCGGGCCATGGCGGACGCGATGCGGAGCGCGAAACATTTTTTGCCGAGGAGCGCATTGCCGCCGTAGCCGGAACCGTAGCTCCAGATCTCGCGGGTCTCCGGGAAGTGCACGATATACTTCTCCTTGTTGCACGGCCAAGCGACGTCCTGCTGGCCCTTCGCCAGCGGAGCGCCGACGGAGTGGACGCAGGGCACGACGCGCTTGAAGTCCTTGTCGATCAGCTCGAACACCTTTTTGCCGATGCGCGCCATGATGCGCATATTCACCACTACGTAGGGCGAGTCGGTGAGCTGCACGCCAATCTGCGACATGGGCGATCCGATCGGGCCCATGCTGTAGGGCAGCACATACATCGTGCGGCCCTTCATGCAGCCAGTGAAAAGTCCCTTGAGCGTCTTCCGCATCTCGAACGGATTGACCCAGTTGTTCGTCGGGCCGGCCGCTTCCTTCGAGAGCGCACAGATATAGGTGCGGTCCTCGACGCGGGCCACGTCGCCGGCATCGGAGCGGGCGAGGTAGCAATTGGGCCACTTCTTCTGGTTAAGCTTGATGAACGTGCCCCCGGCAACGAGTTGCGCGCAGAGGGCGTTATATTCCTCCTGCGAACCGTCGACCCAGTGGATCGCGTCGGGTTTGCAGAGATCGACCATCTTCTCAACCCAGCGGAGCAAATTCTTGTTCGAGCTCAGGGGCGTGGCGGGATTTCGCTTTTTCATGTTAGGCCCCACGGTAGGACCACGCCACGGAGAGTAAATCGGAAAGCCGATCAGCTCAGAGGAGAAGAAGTTGGTTTCTATCCAGCATTAGGCGATGGCCTCCGCCGCCATCGCACCTATAGTAGGTATCTGTGAACAAACTCTGCATCTTCGTCGGCACCGCCATCGGCAGCACGGCGTTTTGGTATCTCGGGGAGTTGTTTGGCCTGGAATTCTTCGGCTGCTTCCTGCTCAGCGGGGTCGGCAGCGCGGTCGGGGTTTGGCTGGGCTGGAAAACAGCCCGGCACTTCGAGGATTAATTCAGACTGGTCGCACGCGGACCGCCGCCGCCGCGGTCCATCTACCCTGCGGGCTCCACGTGCACCGTGACATCGCTGATCGCGTGAGGCGCCGAAGCGATTAATGCATCCTTTACCGCATGAGCGATATCGTGGCCCTCGCGCACGGTGAGCTCACCGTTTACCCGCACCTGAATGTCCACGAGGTGCGATAATCCGCTCTTGCGCACGCGCACCTTGTCGAGCGCCTGCACGCCCATCACACCCAGCGCGATCGCCCGCACTTCGTTTTCAAATTTCGTGGGCGCCGCCGTGTCCATCACGTCGCCCAACGCTTTCGCCACCATCCCAAAGCCGTTGAACGCGATGATAACGCACGCGAACAGCGCCGCCCAATCGTCGGCCGTCTCCCAACCCTGGCCACCCCATAGGGCGATACAAATACCGACAAATGCCGCCGCCGAGGTCAGCGCATCCGAGTAGTGATGCAGCGCCTCGATTCCGAGCGCTGTGCTGCCGGCCTGTTCGCCGGCGATCCCCATGCGACGGGAAAACCACATCTTTGTGATGACCACACCCGCCAGCACCAGCAAGGTCCACCACGCCGGAGCCTGATGCGGCGTCATGATTTGATTCACCGCCTGCACCGCGATCAGTCCCGCCATGATAAAAACAAACACCGCCACGGCCAGCGCAGTGAGCGGCTCTGCCTTGCCATGGCCATACGGGTGATCGGCGTCCGGCGGCTTGGCGGCGACGCGAAATCCCGCCCACACCAACAGCGACGAAAGGATATCGAGCAACGATTCCGCCCCATCCGCGATCAGCGCGTAGGTGTGACCGAAAATTCCGCCGGCAAACTTCACGGCCGCCAACACCGCGTTCAGCGCGATCCCCCGCAGCACGAGTCGCGCGCTCGCGTGGGCGCGGCGCTGGATGGCCGCGTGATGATCAGTGGAGGTCGACGGGGTGGGCACGTGGCCAGCAAGGTCGGATCACGGCCCCGCCGCCAGCTCGCAATTGACCGCACTCGGCCGGCGCGCCAAAAAGATCGCACCATGGCCGCGCAAATCAGCACTTCGTCCAACGATCCCGTGAAGCAGTTTTCCGTCTTCTGCGAAAACCGCGTTGGCCGCCTTTTCGATCTCACCGCCCTCCTCAAGGACAACAATGTCCACGTGATGGCCATGACGGTGCTCGACACCACCGACAGTGCGATCGTGCGGGTGATCGTCGACGACCCCGACAAAGCCCGCGAGCTGATGATCAACAATGATTTTCCCTACACTGAGTGCGATGTGCTCGCGGTGGAGATCAACGACGAGTCCGAGCTGAAGGGTGTGCTCGCCGCCCTCTACGAAGCCGAAATCAACGTCCACTACGTCTACAGCTTCATGAAACGCCCCGAGGGTAAATCCGCCCTCGCGATCAACGCCGAAGATTCTGACGTCGCGACCCAGGCCCTCAGCCAACGCGGATTCCGCACTCTGACGCAGACGGATATTTCGCGGTAGGACGGTGGACCCAGTCGGTCGGGCGCATCGTCGCGAGCACCACGCTCAGGAGCTTGGCAAGCGTTGATGCGGCGGTTTGGGGACAAACCACCCTACCCTTTTCCCGCCCCCAACCTTCCAGTTTTCCTCACTTAGCCCTTCACTTCGCCCATCTTTTCGCCGTCGAGTTCGTAGAGCCCGGTCATGTAGCCGTTCTCGAACATCGCGCCGACCTTGATCGAACCGTAAAACGACACCGGCACGTCCATCATGGGGGCCACGCCCTTGCGCATTTTGACGACGACCCACTCGTTCATATTGGGCACGGAGCCATAGCAGCAGGCCATCGTATTGCGCATAAGCAGAAATTCGGTGACGAGCCCCTTGTCCATTTTCACCGGCACCATGAAGCCCGTGACCACGGCCTTTTTTCCATTCCAGCCCTTCACGGCCACCGGGATTTGCTCTTCGCCGGTCGGAGGCGTCGCCTTCGGATCGGCGCTCGGATCAAACGGGGGCGGTGTAAACGCATACGAGGCGAGCTGCTCGAAACCGAGTTTCAAGTAGCCGTTTTCCAGCTCCACTTTCGTTGGATCACCCACCGGAGCAGCGGCCGGAGCAGGAGCAGGAGCTGTCTTCGTATCTTCCGCGTGACTCACCGAACCGGCACCAAACGCTGCGACGACTGCAACAAGGGGAAAGACGCGGGAGAAGTTCATGGTGCGATCACCCTACTGCCGATCGCCCATTCGTCAAAAAATCTTTCGCTGCCCCATCCCGCCCTCTACTTCGGACTGTCTGGCGACAATTGACCGCAGGCCGCGGGGTTGTCCGTTGACCGAGCCATTCGCGAGCGGCACTCCCACCGCTTCACCCCATGAGCCAGACGTATCGCGCCCTCCTCGTCGGCACCGGCAGCGTCGCCGATTCGCATGTGCGCGCCATCGAGGCGTCTCAGGGCCGCATGCTCTTGGCTGGCGCCGTGGAGGTCGACGATGAGCGACTCCGGGCCTTCGGCATCCGCCACAAACTTTCCGCGCTCTTCACCGACTACGCCGCCGCACTGCGGGGAATACGCCCCGACGTCGTGCTCATCGCCGCCCCGCCGTCATTCCATGCCGCGATGACCATCGCCGCGCTTGAGGCCGGTGCGTGGGTCCTTTGCGAGAAGCCATTCTGCGCCTCGCTCGCCGAGCTCGACCAGATCGAGGACGCTGAACACCGGACCGGGAGATTCGCCGCCTGCGTATTTCAACAACGCTTTGGCTCATCGACCGCCCATATCCGCCGTCTCGCGGAGGAAGGCCTTTTCGGCCGCCCGCTCGTCGCGGTCTGCCACACCCTTTGGTTTCGTGACGCCGGTTACTACGCTGTGCCGTGGCGTGGGAAATGGGCCACAGAGTTTGGCGGCCCCACCATGGGCCTCGGCATCCACGCGATGGATCACTTGCTCCACCTGCTTGGCGACTGGGCCGAAATCCGGGCCCATGCCGCCACGCTCGATCGCGCCGTGGAGGTCGAAGACGTCTCCCTGGCCCTCCTCCGCTTTGCCAACGGCACGCTCGCCTCCGTCGTCAACAGCGCCCTCAGCCCGCGCCAGGAAACCTACCTCCGCCTCGACTACCAGCGCGCCACTCTCGAGCTCACGCATCTCTACGGTTACACGCGCGACAACTGGCGCTTCACGGTCGCCCCCCACGCTCACGATGAGGGCAATATCCTCGCCCAAGCCTGGCACAGTTTTCCGCCCGACGCCGGCTCCACCCATGCCGCACAATTAACCGAGTTCATCACGGACCTCGACGCCCGCCGCCGTCCACTCACGAGCGGAGCCGATGCGCGCCGCACTATCGACCTACTGACCTCGCTCTACAAAAGCGCTTCGACCGGACAACCGGTCATTCGTGGCAGCATTGTTCCCGGCGATCCTTTCTATACTTCGCTTCACGGT
>CANGHW010000254.1 GCA_947453695.1 Opitutia bacterium | reverse complement strand
TGGAAAGTTGGGGCAGTTATGAAGTAGGGCATTTCCTGCATCGTCAGCGGTTCGCCCTTGTTGAGCTTTTCGGTGCTCTCCGCCGAGTGCTGCACGATGCCGGAATAGGACAAATAAATCAGCGCACCGTCGTCTGTCTTGAGCGTGGCACGCACATCTAGGCGCATCGCCCCGGAGGGCATAATCCGCAACCAGTCGCCGCCGGGTGAAATGAAGGTGCCTTTGATCGCGGGACCCTGGGCCCATCCCCCCGTCGGCTTCACGTTGACGATCATCAACGAGCTGTCGATCGGCGTTGGCGCATCGAGAGGAGCCAGATAGGTCATCAGATATTCGGTCCTGATCTCGGTGCTCTGGCTGCGAGTAAACTGGTTTGGCTGGTCGAGCATGGCGGAATTGAGAGGGGGATACGGTCGTGATTAGGGCGATTGACTTCACGCACCCGAAATTTTCGGGTCAAGCTGGATAGTGTCGATTGAGGTGTCTTTTTCGGTCAAGCTGAGAAGGGCTCGAGTCCGCGCGCCGTCCGATGGCCGGCGGACTCACCTTTGCTACGTGTTTCCCCAAGGGTTTCACCTTCACGGAGCGATATAAAATGCTCGTGATGCTGATAGCCGCGGAAATCGTCGCGGGCGAAAAGCAGCTTACGGAGGAACAACTGTCGTGGGATAAACCCAATGTTAATCTACCGTCGATACAGGATCGCGAGATCGGCGTGGAAGCGGTCGCAATTCGCGCCAGATTGGCGCGGATTTTCTGTTTCAGAAATAACCGTTTTAGCAACGCCCCAGCGGAAGACGGAACTACGGAGTAGGGGTTTCATCCCGAAAGGGCCCCCGTTTTGGGCACAGCAGATTTTAGTTCCGACACGTTCCTGCCAAGTGGGCGCTGGATCCTTTTGATCACCGCCAGACTCGTGCAATCGGGTCGGCAAAAAAAACTACAGGTCTCTGTAAGCGGTGTCTGGGCTGAACAATTACGCGACGGTTATACTGATGACACAGCCCGCGATGCCTGAATCGCTGATCCACGTCGCCGATTCAACCAATGCAATATTATCGACTAAGTCCTCCAATCGATCTAAATCGATAAAATGGTATCACTTAAATCCGCCCCTGAAGTCCTCGACGAACTCGCGCGAATGATTCGGATGCGGCGCTTGAACCGTGGATGGACCCAAGCCGAAATGGCCCGCCGCGCGGGACTCAAACTTCCGACTTACATCGTGTTCGAGCGCTCGGGCCGTATTTCCCTCCTTCGTTTCCTCAAGATTCTCGATACTCTCGACCTGATGACGGAGATCGGCGAACTCGGAAAAATAAAGGACCTTCAGGCGTTCACTCTCGCCGACTTGAAGCCAGAGCGCCAACGCGGGTCCCGGACATCAAGATGAACACGCTCACGGTCAAATACCTCGACGCTCCGGTCGGAATCCTGGCGGAAACGCGCCAAGGCATCGCGTTCGAATTTGACCCGACTTTTCTCGCGTCGGGCCACGACCTCTCGCCCTTGAATCTCCCCTTAAGAAAAGGCCTCCACCAAAGGGATGGCCTCGGGAGCGCGCGCCTGCTCGGTCTGTTTGAGGATTCGCTTCCGGACCGGTGGGGCTCGAAAATCATGGCGGAGTGGTTCCGGAAACACGGCGTCCCCGAACATGCCATCACTCCCCTCGCCCAACTCGCGTATGTGGGCTCCCGCGGCATGGGCGCCCTCACCTACGAACCCGCGCAGCCCATCACGGAAACAGACCACGAACCCTTTTCCCTCGGTCGGCTGTTCGAAGCTTCGGAGGTGGCGGAAAGGGGCGGTCCGATTGATCTCAACGTGCTCGCCCCCGCGGGTTCGCCAGCGGGCGGCGCGCGGCCGAAAGCGCTCATCGCCATGGCCGCGGACGGCAGAGGCCTCGTGGTCGCCGGGGACGGTACGATTCCACCGGGCTACGATGCGTGGCTTGTAAAGTTCAGCGGGCCCCGCGCCCCCCACGCCGGATCGATGGAACAGGCCTACGCGCTGATGGCCCGCGCCGCTGGGATCGAGGTGCCGGAGACCCGCCTCCTGCTGACCGAACGAGAGGGGGTGCAGTCGCTGCATTTCGCGGTCAAGCGATTCGACCGCCAAGGCCACGAGCGCACCCATCATCACACGCTCGCCGGCCTGACGCATGCGCTGGGTGGCGACCTGAGCTACGAAACGCTGCTGCGCGCGACGCGCCGTATCACCCATGATGAAGCCGAGGTCTGGCGGGCCTTTCGGCGCGCAGTGTTCAACGTGCTCGCCAGCAACCGGGACGATCACGGTAAGAACCACGGATTCCTTTACGCCCATCGCCAATGGAAACTGGGGCCCGCCTACGATCTCACCTTTACGAGCCACGCAATGCTCCCGGAGCGTGGCATGTCCCTTGCCGGCGAACGCCGGACCGCCGGGATACCCGAACTCCTGAGACTGGCGCAAACGGAGGCCCTGGATCGCGCGCAGGCGCACGCCATCATCGAACAAACCCGGCACGCGGTTTCGCAGTGGCGGGAGTTCGCCGCGGCCGCCGGTGTGCCCGAAATCACGGCCGCCGAGGTGGGCGCCTATCTGAACAAGGGGCCAGCGGCGAAACGCTGACGAGGGACCGTCCGAGGGTGGGCGAAACCGTTCCTGGCCCACTCTTGGAGTGGACCAGGAACGCGGAATCATTCGGAAGGAATGGGTTCGTCGACACAGCATTACGCGTAGACTTTCGGCACCCATTTTCCCGGACCTGCCGAAAGTCGCGTTCGGGACGCTTCTCGCAAATCATCGCATGATCCTACCCTACTCGTCGAACTTTCGGCACTCGTTCTCACTTGCTGGCCGAAAGTTCCTGCCATGGGTGTCGAAGGCACAGCGGCCCGAAACCAACAATAAGATTTCGAGTTTCGGCACCCGTTCTCCGGCCTGTGGCGAAAGGGAGTGATGATTTTGGGGTGAAAAGTTACAGCGCCAAACCAGCCTCCACTCCAGTTTGCGATGCGCCGGGGGTTTCACAGTTCACCAGCTTGGGATGGTTCTTGAGATTTGAATCGGCGGGACAGGCTCCCACCGCAGAGGTCAACTTGACACTTCCGGCTGCGCCGACATCATGTCCGACATGAAGACTTTCACCGTTCGTGAACTGGACCGGTCGCCCGGGGAAGTACTGGAAGCCTCCCGTATCGACGGAAAGGCACGCATTCGGGCGCGCGCTGGCCAGACCTACATTATCATGCCCGAAGTGGCTCCGCCGCAGCGCATCACCGGGCTGCCGAATTTTGCCGCGCGCCGGGCGGCTTTGCTTTCCAAACCTTTGTCGCGTGAATTTGCCCGCAAATTTGACCGAGCGCTGGCCAGCGAATGATCCCGTACGCCGACACGAACTTCTTTTCGAGGATCTACTTGGCGCTGCCAGAAAGCGACGCGGCGGACCGGTTGCTGGAGTCCGCGCGCAAGGGCGATTGCCCTCAGTTGCCCATCACGTGGCTGCACCAGATGGAACTTGCGAACGCGTTCGAGCTTTCGGTCTGGCCGGGGAAACAGGGTGGCCAGCCGCGGGTGACGCCTGAAAATGCGGCGGTCGCTCTTCACACGTTTCATTCAGATCTCAGGGAAGAGATGTTTATCCGGCGAACAGCCGTAGAACTCTCCGATCTCCAAGCGGAATTCGAGAAGACCGTGAATCGCCATACAGCCAGACATGGTTTCAGGACTTACGATATTTTGCATGTCGCCTTCGCCCGGTTGCTCGGCTGCGACCACTTTTTCAGTTTTGATCAACGCGCGAAGAAGCTCGCCGACCTTGAAGGTTTCAAGGTGTCGCCGCCGTAGCGCATCGAGGCCAGGACCGTCGAAATCCGGTGCTGCCTATTCCGCCATGGACTCGACACCCGTCTGGCCGACTGACCGCCCTGCACTCGACCCCCTGATGCCCCCGCCTCCAAACGACATGGAGATTGCGCTCGGCCCCAACAATTGCGATGCAGGAAGCGACCGCAGAACTGCGCGGCTTGGTCCGCGGCAAACCGGGACGGGAGGCAGCACCTAAGTCTTCCACAGCCAACGCCGCACCCGCTGAGATCTCAGTCGCTGCACCACGTCGCCTGCAAAAGCCATCAGGTTGGTCGCGCTCAAGCCAAAGAAAACGTGCGCCAGGATGATTTCTTCAAGAACAGCTGACTAGGGCCGTGCCCCGACGAAATCCACTCCCGCCATTACCAAACAACGCATGCGGGCGAGCTACCGTTCCGGAGAGTGTGGTTTGATACTAAGTAGTGCTCTTTTTTGCATCTAATACGGCGCGATAGCCTATTCGGTTGCCACCTCGACGGCGCGGAAATTCTTAGAGGCAAGTCAGATTTATCGGCATGGCTCAGAGCCACTATAACTGCGTTACCACGTCGGTCCATGCAAACCAGCGCCAGCTGGTAGCCATGGCGAGTTCGATTCTGGGTAACCTCGAGCCGGCCAAGCTTGCCGTGCGAAAGGCCCTCGTGCGACTCGCCAAACAAGACTGTGCCTCCATCGAGAATCTTCAGGCGTGGCTCTTCCGAGCGTGCGGCAAAGAGATATCGAAGGCACGTAGGCGACGGGCGGTATTTCGGCCTGAGGTGTTTTGGCAAAATCTGACCGAAGATCGCGCCGAAGAAGGATCGGACAATGTGCGGCATCGCGACTGCATCAATTTACTCTTATCGAGACTCGACGAGTTACCGGAAGATGATGCTGAGGTTATCCGGTTGTTCTACATGGCAGGACTGGAAGTTTCGCAGGTCGTCGAGGTGCTCGGGCTGAGAGCGAACCGAGTCCATCAGTTGCACTTCGCAGGGCTTGTTGGTCTCCGGCGTCTAACATCCGCTGAGCAGCGCGAGGAGTCGGCCGCACGGCGGTCCGCATATGGGATGTCGGTAGAAGAACGCCAAGCCATCGCGCAGGAGCTCGCTCACAATGCGGACTTTTCTGACGACCTCGAAAGTCTGGTGGCGCTCCGCGGGGAACTTATCGCAGCCGGTCGTTGGTTCCGTTCCTTGCCAAGGCTCGATCTCGATGAAGCCACCTGCCAACAGATCGAGAAAGCCGCTGAGAGGTCATCTGAGTTTGAGGTGTGGCATTTGTTTTGGGTATGTATTTGCGCAGTAGGCCTTGTGATCGGATTTGCCGCGCTTAAGGCGAAATCGGAATTCGAGGTGGCAGATCCGCGGGCATCAGCAGCGAATACCGGCGGTGCGGCTGGAAATCCGTAAGGCCTGCGCGGGCGCCGGAAACACCGGAGTATTTCGCGACCATCGTCGAACAGGCCCCTCGAGGGATATTCCGTTACCGACCTGGCGTCCCCTACGCTTGCCCGCCCTTGGCGTCCACCGTATCCCAGCGGTTCCACGAACGCACCTGCCCTTGAGCAGGGCGGTAATCAGCGAACGATCCCCCCATTCCCTGCACGAGGCCGAAACTCGCGAACATTTCCCCCTCTACCTTCATCGACGAGGTTTGACCGACTAATAGTCCACAAAAATAAGAAGGGCTTTCCCCACCGGGCATTGGCAACGGAACATGAACAGTTGGGCCACGGTGCGAGAACAATAGATCCACATTGAGGGGGACCGCTCGCCAGTTTCACCATCCTCATCTTCTCAAATTATTGCTTAATATTTAATTACAAATCTCATCCAGGATCGGATCGCCGCCGAACCTATCAAACCAATGAATGAAGAAAGGCCGAAGGCTACTCGGGGCAGATCACCGCCGTCGACTGCCTTCCCAAACGCGCGAACGCTTCCTCGGGCCTGAAACCCGCGAACGTATCTCCTGTTCGTTTGCCGAAACCCGCGAACGCTGGCCGGCTCTGCGTGCGGGGGGGGGGGGGGGGGGGGGGGGGG
>CANGHW010000253.1 GCA_947453695.1 Opitutia bacterium | reverse complement strand
GGATTTGTCGACGCGCAGGAGGACGGCGCGGCCGACCATTTTTTCCGCGAGCTCACGGGGCGAGGTGGTGGCGGTAGCGACCTCGCCTACGACGGCGCCCTGGCGCATGACCGTCACGCGATCGGTGATGGCCATGATCTCGCGGAGCTTGTGGGTAACGAGAACGACGGATTTTCCCTCGTCGCGCAGGCGCCGGAGCATGCGAAAGAGCGCATCGGCCTCCTGCGGCGTGAGGACGGCGGTGGGTTCGTCGAGGATGAGAATCTCGGCGCGGCGATAGAGGGCCTTGAGGATTTCGACGCGCTGCTGAAGGCCGACGGGCAGCTCGGAGACGACGGTGTCGAGCGGCACATCAAGCGCGTAGTCGCGCGCGAGTTTCTCGAGTTCCGTGCGCGCGCGGGCGAGTCCGCCGGAGAGCCGTGCGCCCCCCTCGACGCCGAGGATGACATTTTCGAGCACCGTGAAATTCTCCACGAGCATGAAGTGCTGGTGGACCATGCCGATGCCGGCGGCGATGGCGGCCTGGGGTGAGGTGATATCGACGCGCTGACCGCGCACGAGGATCTCCCCGGAGTCGGCGCGATGAAACCCGTAGACGATGTTCATCAGCGTGGACTTGCCCGCGCCGTTTTCGCCGATGAGGCCGTGGATGCTGCCGCGGGCGACGGCGAACGAGATGGCGCGATTGGCGTGGACGGAGCCGAAGCGCTTGTCGATGGCGCGGAGTTCGAGCGCGGGAGCTACGGTGTTTTCAGCCACGGGTGGACACGGATGAAAATGGATTCAGCAAGGAAAACAAGACGTGCGACGACTACGATTTAAGGGCGGTGCGAATCCAAGCAGGATTTCGGCGACACGGCAGCACGCGATGCACGGTGACTTCGTCGCCCGACACGCGATAGTATATGGCGTAGGGAAAGCGGTGAGAGACCAATCGATGATAGCCAAACACTACGCGATGGATGCCGCCGTAGCGGACAGGCAATTCGATCTCGGTGAAGAGATGATCGAAAAAATACGCCCCGACTCCCCGCTGCTGGCTGTCGTAGAATAGTCGGCCGGCGGCCAAATCTTCGAGCGCCGGGCGAAGAATGCGCAGCTTCATTCGAAGCGCTGGCGCAGCTCTTTCTTCGCTTCCTCCCAGTCGAGCGTTTCAATGCGGCCGGCGGCGAGATCGGCTTCGGTGCGGCGCAATTCATCGGCATGCCACGCCGGACTGGCAAACGAGTCGTCGGCGTTGTCCGCCAAATCGCCCCAGAGGGTCTCGATAATCTTGAGTTTCTCACCGGGGGGCAGTTGGCGAAGTTCAGCGAGGCTCATGGGGAAAGTGTAGGTGAGGAGGCAGGCGTCGCAAGAGCGGTTTCGCGCGCCGGAGCTGCGGAGTGGTCAGGAACGGCTGGACGCAGATTGGGAGGAGGGAAACAAGGCTGGATGGCCCTCGGGGAAGTGTCGTCGCAATTCTAGTTCGCGCGAACCTCGTCTTGCGCTTCGACACTTCTGGCGAGATCGATTGCCCGCTGAAGGCATGATTCTAAGCGATTACACAATTCATCCACATCGTCGGGTCCCATGATCGCGTTCAATTCGTTCTCATCTGAGGTATACCCAGTCCCGGATGCGCTCCCATAGGTTTTCCGCCATACTTCAAGTGCCGCCCGAATCTCTGTGACATCCACGTCGCAGACCTCACCCGATCCGCGAATGAGATACGAGGCCATGTGTATCGGAGAAAAATCGAACGCGCTCAGACCACAGCATCCCGCGACACAAATCGTCTCGCACGCCTTAATCAGATTCAAAAGCGGCTGCGGAATCATTTAGTTTTCCGGATGAAGACTGCACCTCACTGCGCCTTGTATTCCGAAACCTTGAGTTTGCCCGAGATGATGTCGGCTTTGGCGGTGGAGAGTTTGGTTTCCATCGCGGGGGTGATGAGCTTGCGATTGTGCTCGTCGAGGGAGTAGCCGACGCCGTCTTCGGCGAGGCCGAGGACGATGGGGCCGGGTTTCCAAGTGCCGTTCTTCGCATCCATGATCGTCTTGTAGACGGCGACATCGACGCGCTTCACGGCGGACGTGAGCACGCTGCCGGGGTGGATGTAGTTTTGGTTGGCGTCGCAGCCGATGCTGAGTTTGCCGGCATCCTTGGCGGCCTGCATGACGCCGCTGCCGGTGTTGCCGGAGGCGTGGAAGATCACGTCGGCGCCGCGACCGATCTGGCTCTTGGCGAGCTCGCCGCCCTTGGTGGGATCATTCCACGCGGCGGCGGTGGTGCCGGTCATGTTTTGGAAGACCTCGACGGAGGGGTTTACGAACTTCGCTCCATCGGTGTAGCCCTGGGCGAATTTGCGGATGAGCGGGATGTCCATGCCGCCGACGAAGCCGACCTTGCCGGTTTTCGACGCGAGCGCGGCGGCCATGCCGCAGAGGAAGGAAGACTGCTCCTCGCGGAAGTTGATCGATTGGACGTTGGGCAAATTCACCGTGCCGTCGACGATGGCGAATTTGACGTTGGGGAATTTCTTGGCGGCGGCCTCGACGGCGGAGGCCTGGGAAAAGCCAATGGCGACGATGATCTGGGCGCCGCGCTGGGCGAAACGCGCCATGGCCTGCTCGCGCTGGGAGGCGTTGGTGACCTCAAACTCGCGGACCTCGATGCCGGTCTCTTTCTTGAAACGAGCGGCGCCATCGGCCGCGGACTGGTTGAACGATTTGTCGAACTTGCCGCCCATATCGAAGATGATGGCGGGCGAGAAATCGGCGGCGTGAGCGGCAACGGAGAGAAGCGCAGGCGCGAGGAGCGCGCGGACGAAGCGGGGCAGATTCATGGAAAAAAGGAAGGCGGCGTGGGCCGGGAATGCAAGCGCCGGGCCAAGGCGGAGGCCGCGGCCGATGAAGATCGGCAGGCGTAAAGCCTGCCCCACACAACCATCCAGGAGCCGGAAACAAAAAAAGGGCGGACCGCGGTCCGCCCGGTGGGCTGCTTACTTCTTTTGCCAGGTGCCGTCTTCTTTTTGCACCCAGACGCCGGGGGCGCTGCCGGCGGCAATCTGTTTGGCGCGGGCGCGGCCGATCTGGTCGGAGGAGGTGCCGGTCTGTTTCGCGAGCGCGGCGTAGACGGCCTCGCGGTCGGAATTTTCGGCGGAGATCACGGCTCCGGCGGCGGGATCGGCGGCGCGGGCTTCGACGAAGCCGCGGTTGTTTTCGCCGATGGCGCCCTTGGCCTTGAGGGGGTCGAGCTGGGCGAGCCGCTGCGACATGCGGGCCTTCACCGCACCCAAGTCCTGCGCGTGGAGGACGGCGGCCGGGAAGGCGCACACCAGGAGGGCGACAAAGGAAACGAGACGGAAAAGCGGAGTTTTCATGGGAAAATCAGGGTTTGGTGGCAGGCGCGTTGATGGTGGCGGATTTTTTGTCGAGATCGCCGAAGAAGTCGTCGAGGGCTTTGTCGACCTTGACGTTCACATCGATGGTCGCGTGGACCTGGATGGGATCCATGCTGACGTGGATGCAACCGCCGAGGCCGAGGGCGAGGCAGAGGAGCGGGAGGCAACGGGTCATGGGCGGTGATTGCATGGAATGGACCGCAAAGCGCAATCAGGGTTTCGTGGGAGCGGCGGCATTGACGCGAATTTTGGCGCGATCGTCCAAGCCGAGACGCATGACCTGGTCGAGCGGGCCGGAGACATTGACGTTGAACGTGACCTTTTCGACGACGTCGCCTACGCCGGTGGGCCGGGCAACCACCCGGACCGCAGCGGAACGGGTGCCGGCGGTGCCATCGGGGTAAAGATTGATCTCCAGGCTCTCGACCGCGAGGGGCACCTGCCCAAGCTCGATGCGGCGGAGCATGGCATGGGCGGGGTTTTCAATGGCGGTCCATTTGCGGAGGGGACCGAAGAATGCGGGCAACAGTGCGATACGCTCGGGGGAACGGCCGGTGAGCAGGCCGGGCGAAGGCGCGAGGCGGAGCGTGGCGGGCTGGTCGGGCGAAATCGCGAGGGCACCGTGACCGGGGCCGACGCCACTCTTCAGGCTCCAATTAACGGAAACGCGACCGGCAATCTGGCCGCGGGCCTCGGCCAGGGCCTGCGGGAGCAGACCGGCAATCTCACCGAGACCGACCTGCGAGAAATCGGCCTCGCTCGCCACCGCCGGCGCGAGCGGATCGAGGGTAAACGGCGCGAGCGTGATGCGACCGCCGAGGGCGGCGACCTCTGCACGCGTGACGGCGAGACGGCCGCCGGGCGCCCCGGTGGCATCGAGGAGAAAATTGCGGGCCGTAATACCGGCGGCCACCACCGTGTCGACGCGCAGACTGGCGCGACGAAAAGCCGTGCGGGCAGGCGCGAGGTCGACATCGCCCTCGAGGGAGAAACCCGTCGCCGACCAATGCTGCGCCACGCTGGCGGCGGTGCCCTGCGCGAGCGCAACGTGGAGCGCGCCGGAGTAATCGGCCCCGCGCCACTCCCCTGCCCCGGTGACGACGAGTTCACCCGTCAGCTCGAAATCGGGCGGGAAGGATTTGGCGCCGGCTTGCTCAGCGGAGAGATGCCACCAGGCCGAGGCATCGCACTTCGAGCGAACGATGCGCCAGGTGCCGGGCGCATCGCCCCGGGGCAGCGTGAGCGCGACAGTGAGGTCAAGTCCGGGAGCCGAGGCGGTGGCATCGAACGCGAGACTCGCATCGGCCGTGGGGCGAACCGCCACCCGCCACGTCAGCGCCGGCAGGCCGGGGATCTTCGGCAGCGTGAGCTGGCCAGCGAGCTCACCGGCGAGCGGTGGCAAAGGCGACGGCGCAGGCTCGGCGGCGACCGCTCCGACCGCGAGAGCGGTGGCGAGGAGCGGGCGGACGAGGAGGCGGCGCATGACCGGAGAGGTGCGGGAAAAGCGCGGCGGTGGCCAGACTTGTTGTGCCGGGCGCGAGGCGGCAGCCCACGAGTCCCGCCGCTCACGAGGCGGGCTACGGAAACGGTGCGCCTACGGTCGAACGACCGCGGCTCAGGCCCACTCGATCGAAACGATCCGGATCTCGCGAGCCGCTTCATCGACCAGATAGCCGAGGAGCAGACGGCCAAAAAATCGGATGCGAACCAGACGGCCATCGTCGTCTCGACAGCTAAAATCCGGATCTACATGCGGGCTACCCACAACGATGCCCGCCGCATAGACGACGCTCGCATAGCGGGAGGGCGAGAGCGTCCGAAGTTCTTCCGCCAGCTCGAACTCCAACACGCACGAATACTTCATGCCGACGCAGAGGGCGCCGCCGCACGCTCAACGGACTCAATGGCAAGACCAGGCGCCTGCTCGAGACGACGCGCACGGGCGGTGACCTTCGCTTTCCATTCTGATGAATTGGCCAGCTCCAAAGCCCGCAGGTAGGCGGAAAGCTCATCGCGCTCCGGTTTCGTCAGTTCGGCAGACTTTGCCTTTAGTTCGGCCAAGCTCATGGCAACCAGAGTGCCCGCACAGCCCAAATTGGCAAGCTTGCGGGCAAGTGAGAAACGACGGAACGACCGCGGGTCAGGGCACGCCGACGGCCGGGAGGCGCCAGATCTGCTCGGCGTATTCGCGGATGGTGCGATCGCTCGAGAACTTGCCGACGCGGGCGGTGTTGAGGATCGCCATCTTCGCCCAGCGGGCGCGGTCGCGGTAGGCGGCATCGACGCGCGCATGCGCATCGCAGTAGGAGCGGAAATCCGCGAGGAGCAGATACGGGTCGCCGCCATGGAGAAGGCTGCCGTGGACGTGGCCGAAGGCGCCCTGCTCGCCGGGCGTGAAGTAATCGCTGCCGAGCCAGTCGATGACGGCGCGGAGCTCTTCGTCGGCGTGATACTTGTCCCAGGGATTGTAGCCCTTGGCCCAGAGCGCTTC
>CANGHW010000252.1 GCA_947453695.1 Opitutia bacterium | reverse complement strand
GCCTACCCCACCCACCATGAAAGCCACCACCTGCCCGCACTGCGGACACTCTCCGGCCGTGCCGCTGTGGCGGAAGTCCACCCTCGGTCCCGCCGTCACCACCAGGTGTCGCGCTTGTAACCACAAGGTCAGCGTCTCGTGGACCTCGCTACTCACGCTCATTCCCATGTTTGGCGTGATCAGCCTCACTTCGCTGTCTACCGGCATCGCGACCAATGTGGCGCTCTTGGCCGTGGCGCTGGTGCTCGGCTACGTCTTGCAGTGGAAATTCGTTCCGCTGGTAAAGCGATAACGCCGCCGCTCCCCCGCCCGCGCCGCGCCGCTTACGGCGTCGGCTGCAGCGTGCGTGCGACGAGCCCGGCGAGTTCGGACAACTCCGCCGGCTTGCGCAGCAGACCGCGGACGCCCTGCTCGCGCAGTTTCTCCTCGGTCATGTTGGGCGCGAAGCCACTTGCCACGAGCACGGGGATCCCCGGTCGCAGCGCAAGGATCTGCCCGGCCAGCTCCAGACCGTTCATCCCCGGCATCTGGAAATCCACGATCACGAGGTCGAAGCTCTGTGGTGCAGCCGCGAACCGCTCCAGCGCGGCCGTCGGCTTGAGAAACATCTCGACCGAGTAGCCAATCCGCTCGAGCACCATCTGCGTCGAGCGGGCCACCATGGACTCATCATCCACGAGGAGAATCCGCTGCCCCCGGCCCGCTGGCACCGCTCGTGGAAGATCGGCGGCGGTGGCGGGCACGACCCGGTGCACCGGGAAATACAGTTCGAAGGTTGTGCCCTCGCCCGGCCGGCTCCGCACGGCGATCGCCCCTTGGTGATTGCGCACCACACTGCGCACCACGGCGAGGCCCAGGCCCGTGCCCTCGCCCACTTTCTTGGTGGTAAAAAAGGGTTCGTAGATGTGCGCGAGCACGGCCGGCGCCATGCCCATGCCATTGTCGGCGATGCGCAGGCAAATGAAGTCCCCCGGCGCGATGTCCTGCAGGTCCGCCGCCAGCACTGCATCCACCCGGCGCAGCCGCACGCTCACATCGAGCACGCCGCCGCGCTCCCCCATGGCCTGCGCGCCGTTGATGCACAGGTTCATCACGACCTGATGAACCTCGGTCGAGTTCGCCAGCACCACCGGGCAAATCTCGTTGAGCTCGGGCCGGATCTCGACGGCCGCCGGCAACGACGCCCGCAGCAGCGACAGCGCCTCGCGCACGATCGGCGCCAGTTCGAGCGGCTTGCGCACGGTCTCCTGCGAGCGGCTGAACAGCAGAATCTGCCGCACGAGTTCCTTCGCCCGTTGGCTGCCTTTCATCACCTCGTCGAGAAACCGCGCCACCCCCGGATGACTCGGCGGACAATCCTCCCGCGCCATCACGGTGTAATTCATCATGCTCGTGAGGATATTGTTGAAGTCATGCGCCACGCCGCCGGCGAGCGTGCCCAGCGCCTCGAACTTCTGATTCTGGAAAAGCCGCGCCTGCATCTTCTCGTGCTCCTGCTCTTCGAGATACCGCTTGGTGACATCGCGAAATACACTGAGCATCAGGGGATGGCGCGGATCCGTCTCGATGAAGGCATTCGACACCTCCAGGCGCAGCGACTTGCCATCCCAGCGGATGATCGACCGCTCCTGCTGGTGCGCTCCCTCGCGCCCCGCCACCCGCTCCCGGTATCGCCTCATGATGCGCTCGTGATCCGCCGCGGCGTAGCTCTCGGAAATGGGCCGCCCAATCAACTCCGCCGCCGGCCGGTCGACGATGGCACAATACGCCCCATTCACCGCGACCATGATCCCGTTGGCATCGGCCAGCCGCATGCCATCGCTCGCATTTTCCCACACGAGCCGCAGCCGCTCCTCGCTGGCCCGCAGCGCCCGCGCCGCCCGGATGCGATGCAGCGCACCGGCGCAATAATCCGCGAGCGTCTGCATGGCCTCCAGATCCTCGCGCGTGTAGGCGTGCCAGCGGTAGCTCTGAATCGACAGCACGCCCACAATCTCCGATCCGTGGCGCATCGTCACGATCATCAGCGAGGCCGAGAGGCGCTGCACGTCGCCAAACACCACCGTGCCGGGGATCGGCACCAGCGGCGGCTCGCGCAAAATGAGTTCTGATCCGCCCAGAATCGCGCGGCGCATGCGCGGCGTCGGCGGGGCCACCGGGCGGCTGGGCGGGACATACTGCCGACGGCCTTCGACGAGATCGTAGTTCAGGATCGACTGACACTCGTCGGTCGCGGCGTCGTAGAGGTCGAAGGTCGCCGAGTCCCACGTAAACAGTTCATCGGCGATGCGCGCGATCACCTCGGCCGCCTCCTTCACTTCGTCCGTCGCGCTGAGCTCGCGGCCGAGCCGGGCAAATGCCGCCACCCGCTGTTTCGCCCGATTGCGTTCCGTGATATCGCGAAAACTCCACACGCGCCCGGCCGGCCGGCCATCGACCAGCAGCGGCCGCGAGTAGCGTTCGAAGACCCGGCCATCTTTGAAGTCGAGCAGATCGATGCTCTCTTCGTCCGGGTGATCATACAGGTAGCGGACCTTGCCGAGAAACTGCTCCGGATCCCGCAATTGCCCGAGCACCGAGGCGAGCGCCCTTTCATCGTCGTTTGAATCGAGCACCTCAACGGGGATGCGCCACATCTCGCGAAACGGCCGGTTGAACGACGCGATCTTGCCGTCGCGCCCGATCGTGAGAATGCCGTCGGCCGTCGATTCGAGGGTTGCCCGTAATGAGGCCGCCGTGTGCGTGATCGCCTCCGCACTCCGCTTTCGCTCGGTGATGTCGGTGATGGTCCCGACCACCCGCAGGGGCCGACCGGCCGGATCCCGCGCCACGACTTTCCCGCGATCGAGGAACCAGCGATACTCCCCCGACTTGGTCCGCAGGCGCACTTCGCAACTGATCTGGGCCGTCTGGCCGGAAACATGCGCGGCCAACTTCGCGCTGACCACCGCCCGCTCGTCCGGGTGGACCAGGTCATAGAAAAATCCGACCGTCGGCGGCACCTCCTCGGGCGCATAGCCCAACAATCGGGCCCACTGGGGACTGCGGTAGACCGTGTCGGTGACGAGGTTCCGGTCCCACAATCCATCCGCCGTGGCCTCGAGGGCAAAGGCCAGGCGCTCCTCGCTTTCCTGGCGGGCGAGTTCCGCCAGTTTCCGCTCCGTCACATTGCGCACACTGCTGCGGATTTCCTGCAGCGTTCCGGCGGCATCGCGCACAAACACCGAGGTCTGCTCGACCCACACCACGTCGTCCCCGCGATCAGCGAGCCGGAACTCCAGTTTTCCCACCGACTCGCCAGACCGCATCCACTCGCCATAAGTCGCGATCACCCGCGGTCGATCCTCCGGCGCCACGATACGGAACACGGATTGCCCGAGGAGCTCCTCGGCCGGCCGCCCCGCATACGCGACCACTGCGGGACTGCAGTAGAGAAACCGGCTGCGCGGGCTCGCCACGAAGTAGCCCTGATTGATGTCTTCGATGAGACTGCGAAAGAGCCGCTCTGATTTGGCGAGTTCCTCAGTGCGGGCCGCCAGCTCCGCTGTCCGCTCGGCGACCAGCCGCCCGAGGTTGTCGTTCATCTGACACACCTGCTCCTCCGCGAGTTTGCGGGCCGTGATGTCCGTATTGGTGCCGATCATCCGGGTGGCGCGCCCCTTCTCGTCCCGCGCCACCACGCGCCCGTGACTCATGATCCAGATCCAGCGCCCCTCCGCCGTCGCGATCCGTTGTTCGATCCGGTATTCGTCGGTCTCGCCGCCCACGGCCCGCCGCGTCTCGCGCATGATGGCCGAGCGATCATCGGGATGCGCCCCGGCGATCAGCCGCCGCCAGGTCGTGATCGTTTCCTGCGGAGGATACCCCCGCATCTTCGCCCACATCGGATCGATCACGATGTGGTTGGCCGCGAGGTCATCGTCCCAAATGCAGGTGCGCGACGCGTCGAGCGCCAACTCGAGCCGCTGCCGCACCGCCTGCAACTCGGCTTGGGCGACTTTGATCGAGGTGATGTCCATCACCACCCCGTCGCGCACTTGGGCGCCATCCGGGAGGACTTCCGTCAATTGCGAACGAAAATGCGCCCAGACCTCCCGGCCGTGCTTGTGCCGCACCCGGACCGTGGCATCGACGGTTCCTCCGCCGGCCATGGCCTCCGCCAGACTCTTTTGGAAGCCCGGCACGTCCTCGGGATGCAAGACCGTGAAAAAACGGGATGAATCGGCCAGGAAATCGACCGCCGGAACCCCGATCAGCTCCTCCACATTGGGACTGACGTAGACGCAATCGATCCGCCCGTTGCGGCGCACGATCGTCCGGTAGACGCAGGTGCCGCGCAGATTCGCATTGATCGAGGCAAGCAGTTGTTCCCGCTCGCTCATCCCTTGCTCGGATCCTGCGGCCGGGCTGGTCACTTCTTGGGCGCTTCTTTTGTCGCCACCGGCACCACGGGCGCCCCGAAATTCCCCTGCTCCGCCGCTTGCACGAAGCCCTCCGTCACGCTCTTCAACTCCTCCCACCGAGCGCGAATCTTCTTCGCCTCAACGGGGGTGATCACGCTGTCGGCCGAGGAGATCGCGATCGTCGCGAGCATGTCGGCAAACTCCTGCACGATATCATTGGTGATCGGGATGAGAGGCTTGTCGGGCGAAAGGTTGATCGGATTGCGGATGTAGAACCCGTCCGCCTGTTCGCAGACCCATTGGGCGACGCGCGCATCCTTCGTGATCCGGATCAATTGCCCGACGCGATCGAGCGGGCTGCCCGTGCCGCTGCCGCTGTCATCCTCGGGAAGTTCCGCCCACTTATAGATCAGGGAGAGCGAAAGATTCATCTCCGCCGCGATCTGCTTGGCGCTCGTTTTCTTCAAGACCTCCTTCATCACCTCGTGGGATTCCATGGTCGGGCGAGCCTGCGGGATTGGAAACGCGGCGCAACATTGTAAGTGATTTCCGTGGGGCATTTGATCTCCTATCCCCTGCCGCATGACCTCCCCGTCACCCCGCACGGCCCGCGCAGGATTTGTTTTGACGATTTTTCATGCGCCGGTGGTGCGATTTGGGACTTCGGCGGTGAAAAACTCATGGAGCAGGTCCCCGCGCTGAAGAACGCGATGGAGAAGAAGGAGGGCTAAGCACCCATCCGCGGCATTAGCCCGCCTTTCTTGCGTCACCCGGGGCCGGAACATCGCGTTCCGGCCTTCTTTTTTTCGTGCGTCCCCCGCGCCCGCTCTGGCTTACTGCGGCTCCTCTCCCTTTCTTTTCCAATCATGAATATCCACGAGTATCAGGCCAAGGCGCTCTTCGAGAAATTCGGCGTTCCCGTCCCCAAGGGCGCCGCTGCTAAATCCGCCGCCGAATTCGACGCGGCGCTCGCCTCACTCCCCGAAGGACCGACGATGGTCAAATCCCAGATCCACGCCGGCGGCCGCGGCAAGGGCACCTTCACCGATGGCTACAAGGGCGGCGTGAAATTCTGCAAGACCAAGGCCGACGCCAAAGAAATCGCCGGCAAAATGATCAACAACACGTTGGTCACCATCCAGACCGGTCCCGCCGGCCGCAAGGTCCAGACCGTCTACTTCACCGTCGCGAGCGATATTAAGAAGGAATACTACCTCGCCGTCCTCCTCGACCGCGCCTCCTCCCGCCCCGTCATCGTCGCCTCCACTGAGGGTGGCGTCGAAATCGAGAAGGTCGCCCACGACACCCCCGAGAAGATCACCAAGATCGTGATCGATCCCGGCTACGGCATCGCTGACTTCCAGCTCCGCCAGCTCATCTCGGCTCTCCAGCTCACCGGCAACGAGGCCAAGAACGCCGCCAAGCTCATCAAGAATCTCTACACGATGTTCTGGGAAACCGACGCCGCGATGGTC
>CANGHW010000251.1 GCA_947453695.1 Opitutia bacterium | reverse complement strand
TGGGCGTCGAAGACGATGTTGCTGGAGGGGAAGTCGACTTTGCGGACGAAGGCGGAGGCCTCGGTCGCGCCGTGGACGCGGTCCATGCGGCTGTCTTCCCACTCGACGGAGAGCGGACCGCGGTAGCCGACATCGTTGAGGGCGACGATGATTTCTTCGAAGTTGATGTCGCCGTGCCCGAGGGAGCGGAAGTCCCAGTAGCGGCTCGGGTGACCGAAGCTGACGTGGCCGCCGAAGACGCCGACCGTGCCGTCACCATGGCCCCACCAGACGTCCTTCATGTGGGCGTGGTAGATGCGGTTGCCGAAGGCGCGGATGAACTTCACGTAGTCGACGCCCTGGTAGCCGAGGTGCGAGGGGTCGTAGTTGAAACCGAAGCGCTTGTGGCCCTTGACGGCGTCGATGGCGCGTTGGGCGCTGGCGATGTCGAAGGCGATCTCAGTGGGGTGAACTTCGAGGGCGAAGTTGACGTTGAGCTTATCAAAGGCCTCGAGGATGGGGCCGAAGCGCTTGGCGAAGTCGGCGTAGCCGGCGTCCCAGTAGGCTTGGGAGGTGGGCGGGAAGGCGTAGATGGAGTGCCAGATGGAGGAGCCGGTGAAGCCGTTGACGACGGCGGGGAAGTCGTCCTTGCCGTTGTTGCCGGGCTTGGCGTCGAAGAAGGCGCGCGCGGCCTTGGCGGCGGTGATCATCTTCTTGGCGGCGCGCTTGCGGACGCCCTCGGGGTCGCCGTCGCCCCAGACGTCGGCGGGGAGGATGGATTTATGGCGCTCGTCGATGTTGTCGCAGATGGCCTGACCGACGAGGTGGCTGGAGACGGCGTAGCAAGTGAGGCCGTGGTCCTTCAGCATGGCCCACTTTTCGTGGACGTATTTCTTCGAGGTGGCAGCGGCATCGACATCGAAGTGGTCGCCCCAGCAGGCGAGCTCGACGCCATCGTAGCCCATCTTTTTGACGAGCGGGGCGAGTTTTTCGAGTGGGAGATCGGCCCATTGGCCGGTGAACAGGGTGACTGGACGAGGCATGTGAGGCGGGGGATGATTTGGTTGACGACTCGGTGACGAAAACGGGGTGAACTGACGGGCTATGGGTTTCGCCGTCGGCGGAGACGGTCGCAAGAGGAAATCCGAGGGAGCGTAGCATATGGCGCTGAATTTCCGCGCTTCGCTCGACGGGCGGAATCGTGCAACGTGGCCGGCATGGGATTGTTTCGCTGTCTAAATACCCTCGGGTGCGCGGAGTTTTCGCTGGAGGAAGCGTGCGCGCTGGCCGCGCGGCATGGGCTCGGCGGCGTGGAAGTGCGGGCGCTCGGCGGGACGACGGATGTGGCGGGGTATTTGCGGGCGCGGTATGGGACGCCGGAAGATCTGGCGGCGACGTTGCGGGACGAGTGGCCGGGAGTGCCGGTGGTGGCGTTTAATACTTCCATGAAGCTCGTGGGAGGGAATGCGGCAGACCGCGAGCAAGTGCTGGATATCGTCCCTTGGGCCGAGGCGCTCGGCGTGAAATGGCTGCGGGTGTTTGACGGCGGGAAAACGGCAGAGGACGGCGAACTCGCCCACGCGGCGGAGACGCTGCGGTGGTGGCGCGAGGAGCGCGCGGCGCGCGGGTGGGCGACGGATTGGATGATCGAGACGCACGATTCACTATGGACGGCGGCGGCGATCCGGCGGCTGCTCACGGTGGTGCCGGACGCGGCGATCTTGTGGGACGCGCATCACACGTGGAGAAAGGGCGGCGAGGATCCGCTGGTTACGTGGCGCGCGATCCGGGCGAGCGTGGTGCACGTGCACGTGAAGGACAGCGTGCCGGAGCCGAGCGCGCGGCATCCGTTTACCTACGTGCGGCCTGGGCGGGGTGGATTTCCCGCGGGGGCGCTGCTCGCGGCGTTACGGGCGGACGGATTTGCAGGGCCGGTGAGCTTGGAATGGGAGCGCCTGTGGCATCCCTATTTGCCGCCGCTCGACGAGGCATTGAGCGAGGCGGCGCGTGGGTGGTGGTGAGTGGCGGAGCTCGGTTCGCTTTAAGTTTTGGCGCCGCTGACGCCGAAGAACTTGAGGATGCGGGCCACGGTGTTCTGCACGAAGCTGCGCTGATCGTCGAACGGGCTGGTGGTCACGTTGGCGCGCGCGGCGGCGGCGGTGGCGCGGCGTTGGGCGATCGCCTCGGTGAGGATCTGGGCGATGAGGGGGCGTCGCTCGATGAGCGTCGCCATGTGGGAGCGGGAAATTTCGAAGACGACGCAGTCGCAGGCGGCGGTGACGGTGGCGGAGCGGGCATCACCGGTGAGCAGGCTCATCTCGCCGAAGAAGGTGCCGACTTTGAGGCGGGCGACGCGGAGGGGGTTACCGTCCGGACCGGGTGAAAAGACGTCCAGCAGACCCTCGAAGAGGACGAACATGGATTCGCCGGGATCGCCGATCTTGATGAGGTCGGTGCCGGCCTTGAAGAGTCGCTCGTGCATGACGCTGGCGAGGTGTTGGCGCTCCTCGACGGTGAGCCCCTCGAAGAGTTGGACGCGGCTGAGGAGTGTGACACGATCTTCGGCCGTGCGGGTGTCGAAGATGCGCTGGGGCATCGGCGTGTGGAAGACGTCCTGCTTCGGGACGGCGATACCGATGCCAGCTTGGTGGAGCTGCTCCAAAATGGAGACGAGCATGAGGTGGCGCGACCACGCCGGGCCGGCTTTGTTGGAGTCGATGTAGTAAACGACACCGTATTCGACGCCCTGATTGTTGATGGCGCGAACCTGCACGTAGGGGGCGGGTTTTTCGAGACAGCGGGCGGTGCCGCACTGGCCCAGGGCGGCGGCGTTGAGGACGCGGAGCGCGCGGGAAGGAGGAACGGCCGCATCGAGGCAGACGACGACCTCGAGGGCGCTGGCCGGCTCGGGCCGGGAGAAGTTGGTGATCACGGCATCGCCGATGCGGCTGTTGGGCACGATGATCATATCGCCGGAGGAATCGACGATGCGGGTGGTGCGCCAGTTGATCTCGGTGACCTTGCCCGAGGGGCCATTGGCCATCTTGATGAACTGGCCGATCTCGAAGGGACGCTCGAAGTTGACGGCGATACCGATGAAGAGGTCGACGATGAGGTTGCGGAGAGCGAGACCGACGACGATGCCCACGGCGCCGCCGGCGGTGAGGAAGGCGCCAACGGATTGACCGAAGACCGAGCCGACAATGCCGGTGATGGCGGTCGAATAGAGTAGGATGCTGACGATATCGCGGACCAGCTTGGGCACCGACGTGCGACGGCCCAGCGGCTCCCACACGAGCAGGCCGATGATGTGGTCAACGAACCAGGCGGCCGAGCCCCAGAGCCCGATGCCGATGGCGTAGGGCATCACGGCTTGGTAGATGGCGACGGTATCGCGGCCGAGCGTGTCGAGGATGGTGCGATTAAACACCGCCGCGGTGATAAACCCGCTCAGGAGCAAGAGCGGTTTCCACAGGGTGACGGTGAGCTTTAAGAGCGTGCGATGCATGGACGCGAAAGATCAGGCAGCAGCGGGAAGCTGTAAACAAACGGAGTAGCGGTAGACGGCCAGCGGATTGCTGCGGCCGAAGTTGAAGGTGAGGTGGTCGCGGATTTCCGCGGTGAGACGGTGTTGCGCGGCGTAGGCGAGGAAGAACTCTTTCGGCAAATAGAGGTGGTCCGGGCTGGCGTTGGAGACGCGTTGATTGGCGGCGTGAGTGGTGGGGCGAAGACTCAACGCGAGCTCGCGGCGGGCGAGATCGGAAATCTCGCCGACGTAAATCCTGCCGCCGGGGCGGGTGATGCGGCGCATCTCACCGAGCATGGCGGTGACGTCGGCTTCGGCGTCGAGATACATGGTTGTGCCGAAGGAGCAGGCGACGTCGAAGGAGGCGGTGGCGAGTTGCGGGCAGGCGCGGACATCGGCGACCCAGAACTGCCCCTCAAGCCGCTGCCGCGCGAGTTCGACGAGACCGGCGGCGTAGTCGATACCGGCGATCTTGATCGTGGGCGCCAGATGGCGAAGGGTGGCGAGAAAGGCGCCGGCGCCACAGCCGAGTTCCGCCACCGCGGCATGCGGGCGCAGTGGGAACATCGTGCTCAGTTCCTCGATCATGCCGTGCCAGGCCTGATCATCGAGGAGGTCGTAACCGTTGACGTGATGAAGCGCGGCGGTGGATTGGCTGGCCTTGCGTTGCCAGATATCCTGCCAAATGACGCTGCGGGGGGCGGTGGGCGTGTTCACTGGAGAGAAGTCAGGGCCTTGCGCCATACCCAGCTTGCGCGGACCAAGACGGCCGTCGCGATCGCGGCATTCAACCAAGCCGGCGATTCAGGTAAGCCTGCCAACGGCGCGGCGGCGGGCACCAGGGCGAGACAGGCGAAAAGGAGCGGCGGGCGGGGAAGGGCGGCGCGGTTCAGATGGGCGGCGATGACGCGGGCGGCGTATTCGAACGTGGCCGCGCCTAAAATGAGGCCGACCAGCGGGAGTGCACTCGGAAGCAAGGCGACCAGCGTGACGCCAATTGCGCCCAGCGCCGCGAGCGTTGAAAGCGCGGATTGGGCGGGCAGGGCTTCGCGGGCGCTGGAAGCAGCCGAGAGAAACATCCCGGCAGCGCCGGCCAGCACGAGGAGGTCAAACACCGTCAGCCCGGCGAAGGCGGGATACACCCAGGCCTCGCGCAGAGCCGGGATGTATTGGCTCAACATAAATAGAATACTGAGCACCACGCCCTCGACCGGTCCCAGCAGGGGAAGCCGGATGCTACGCCGGGTGTGTTGTTCGCACCAAGTAGCGGCGACTACCAGCGCACTGGCGGCGAAGATCAAAGCAGCGATCCATGGCGCGGTCGGGCGACAGGCGAGGACAAGAGCGGAAATGATGAAGGTGTTACCCGCGTCGAGGGAGTGGTCGAGGAACTCGCCGACCGGACCGCTGGTGCCAAAGGCGCGGGCGCGGCAGCCGTCGACGTGATCCAGCACGCAGTAGATCCAGATCAGGAGCGCGACCGGGCCGAACCAGGCGAACGGCAATGCGGAAGGCAGGGCCCAGACGGCGACGCCGCACACAAACACGATCACGGAACCGAGAAAGGTAATGTGATTGGCGGACAAGGCCCGGGGCAACACGGCATGGATGCGGGTGGCCAGACAGCGTGAAATCCACGGGGCAATCACGGAGGCATCTTCACAGCGATACTCGTAGGTCGGTCGGGCCGCTTTCGATTCGCTGCGAATCGCGGGAAGCGCGTTCGAGGCGGCAAGAGGTAGGGTCGCGGGTAAAGAGGCCATCGTGGGGGAGGACGGAATCGACTCTCAATTGAGTAGTTCTCCGGCCAACGCGCGACGAGGCGCAAAGTCGCCGCTGCGTATTTCCCGTATGGATTGCGGCGAAAACGATTTGGCGGGCTATGTGTTTTCGGAGCCGAAGAGGCGCGCGAAGTTGGCTGAGACTTGCGTGGCGAAGGTGTCGAGCGACACGCCGCGGAGCTCGGCGAGAGCGGCGTAGGTGACGGCGAGGTTGGCGGGGTGATTGGCGACGGCGCCGTCGGGGGTCGTGAGGGGCGGGAATTTCTCGCGCGCAGGCGGAAGCCGCATGGCCGGGGCGTCGGTCTCGACGAGGATCCGGTCGGCGGGGAGCATCGTGTAGAGGGCGCGGAGGCGCTCCTTGCGCGGGTCGAGAAAGGCGCCGTTGAAGGAGAAGTGCGCGCCGAGATCGGCGAAGCTTTTGGCGAGCTGGGTGGAGCCGTTGTAGGCGTGGAGCAAAAATCCGCGGGCGGGGAGGGGCGTGGTGCGGAGGGTGTCGTAGAGCGGGCCGAAGGCTTCGAGGCAGTGGATCGAGGTGGGGAGGTTGCGCTCGGCGCCGAGGTAGAGTTGGGCGACGAAGACTTCGATCTGCTCCTCGATGGGCGCGCGGCGGAGGCCCGCGAGGCGCGGGTCGTCGGGTCGGGCGCTATCGAGGATCCAGCGATCGAGGCCGATCTCACCGAGG
>CANGHW010000250.1 GCA_947453695.1 Opitutia bacterium | reverse complement strand
GCGCGTGCGAGTGTTTCTGGCGATGGGTGGGAATTTTCTCTCCGCGACTCCGGACACGGAATTCACGGCGACGGCACTCCGGAAGTGCGCGCTCACAGCGCACGTGGCGACGAAGCTCAATCGTGCGCACCTCGTGACGGGATGCACGGCGTTAATCTTGCCCTGCCTCGGACGCACCGAGCGCGATGTGCAGGCGGGCGGCGAACAGTTTGTCACGACGGAGGACTCGATGGGGATCATCAACGCGTCGCGCGGGCGGCTGACGCCGGCTTCGGCGCAGCTGCGGAGTGAAGTGGCGATCGTGTGCGGGATCGCGGCGGCTGTATTGCCCGGCGCGGCAGGGACGACTCGCGCTTCGGCGTGGCGGGAGTTTGCCGGGAACTACGATTTGATTCGCGACCGCATTGCACGGGTGGTGCCGGGATTCGAGGACTACAATGCGCGCGTGCGAGTGGGGCCGTTTTACCTGCCGAATGCCCCGCGCGACCGGCGGGAGTGGCGCACGGTGACGAAGCGCGCGCAGTTTACGGTCGCGCCGATTCCGCGGCCGGTGGTGGCTCCGGGTGAATTCGTGATGATGACGATCCGCACGCACGATCAATTCAACACGACCGTCTACGGCTTCGACGACCGCTACCGCGGGGTTTTTGGCGGGCGGCGAGTGGTGTTTATGCACGAGGAGGACATTCGTGCGCTCGGCTTGATGCAGGGCCAACACGTCGATCTCACGAACCGCCATGGCGGGGTGGAGCGCGTGGCGCGGGCGTTCATGGTGGCGCCGTATCGTATCCCGCGCGGCTGCGTGGCGACGTATTTCCCCGAGGCCAACGTCCTTGTGCCCATCGGAAGCACGGCGGCGAAGAGCAACACGCCGACGAGCAAGTTTGTGGTGGTGACGATCGCTGCGGTGGCGTCTGGCATGTAACGAGGTGCCTGCGCTCGCATGGGAACAATTTTGTGCTATCGTTCGTCTCAGCCCTTATCATGAAAACTCCCCGAATGCTTGGTTTGCTCGGTTTGATGCTCGGTCTCACCGGTGCCGCGCAGGCACTCGATGCGGTCAAGGGTCCGGCGATGGTCGAAGTGGTGTTTTTTGAGCCGGAGAAATTCACCGATGTGCGTGATGGCTACATGGGCACTGACAAGGGCCGCGACTCGACCCTCGCCATGTTGAAGGAGTATTTGATCAGCCGCGCGGCCCGGGAGCTGGCGGCGGGGCAAAAGCTCGCCATCACCGTCAACGATGTGGATCTGGCGGGCGATTTTGAGCCTTGGCGCAGTCCGCAGTGGAACGACGTGCGGATCGTGAAGGAAATTTACCCGCCGCGCGTCGTGCTGGCGTTTCGCCTCACGGATGCGGAGGGCAAGGTGATCAAAGAAGGCGTGCGCGACCTGCGCGACATGGCTTTTATGATGAAGCTGACGATGGGCTTTCGCGACGATCCGCTGCGGCATGAGAAAGCGCTGCTCGACGACTGGCTGAGCGCGGAATTCAAGGCGGCCAAGAAAGGCTAAGGCCGAAACTCTGTTTGCCGACGGCTGCGGGTCTCCCAGACTCGCGGCCGTTTTTGTTTCTACGCTGTGACTTCGCCTCCCTCCTCACCCGCCGCGGACCGGCTCGACAAATGGCTGTGGGCGATGCGCGTCTTCAAGACGCGGGCGCTGGCGACCGACGCTTGCCGGGCGGGGAGCGTGACGGTGAACGAGCTCGTGGCGAAACCGGCCCGCGAAGTCCGGGCCGGAGAGATCGTGGCGGTGCGGCAGGGACTGTTTACGCGGACGCTGCGAGTCGTGGGTGTGCCGCGATCGCGGGTGGGGGCCAAGCTCTTGCCGGAATACTGCGTGGATCTGACGCCACCGGAGGAGTTTGAGCGCCTGCGCGAGCGCAGTGTGCAGCAAGTGCTCGCCCGCGAAAAAGGAAGCGGCCGGCCGACGAAGAAGGACCGGCGGTTGCTGGATGATTTGTTCGAATAACGACCGGGCTTCCGGCTGGCGTGCGTCGAGTGGGTCGGCAAAATGTCGGCCTCCTCTTTCTTCATGAACGTCTTTTCCAAATTCGAAACCGAGCTGGCGGTGCGGCCGGACGACATCGATCTCTACCAACACGTCCACTCAACCCGCTACCTGGACTACGTGTTGGCGGCGCGGTTTGAGCAGATGGAAAAGAATTATGGTATGTCCATGCAGGCCTTTGCGGACCGGGGTCTGGGGTGGTGGATGACGACGGCCAACATCCACTACAAACGGCCGTTGGGCTGGGGTGATCGCATGACGGTGCGGTGCTGGATTGAGAACTTTACAGATTTTGGCTGCCGCGTGGCGTTTGAGATCGAAAAGAACCCCACGGGAAAACGCGTGTGCGACGGCTATACCGACTACGTGCTCGTGACCCTCGCGACCGGACGGGCGACGCCGATTCCCGACGATGTTAAGGTGAAGTATTCGATTTGAGCGCGGCGAGGCGGTCGGTCTCGGCGAGGGTGAAACGCGTGCTCACGACGGAGTTTTTCTCCGGGCCGGCGCGGTATTTGAGGTAGGTGGTCGCGACGAAGGTGCCGTCGGGGAGCAGTTCGAGGCCGGGGTAGCCGTTGTCGCCGCCCCGGTGGCTGTGGAGGAGCTTCACGCGGTAGGCGCCGTCGCGGCCGCTCGTGATGTCTTCATAGCGGCCGACCCAGGCGATGAAATGCGTGGACGTCGGGCTGCCGGGTCCGGTGTCACGCATGGCGATGACGAGGCGGCCGTCGGGAGTGTAGTGCGGCATGTGGCGGTCGCCAAAGAGGCCGGGCGGGAGCGGCTGCGACGCGGACCACGTGCGGCCTTCGTCGTCGCTAGTCATGTAGAGTGCGACGCGTTTGGCGTTTTCGCGGATCAGGCAGAGGAGTTGTGTGCCGTCAGGCGAGCGGATGACGGCGGGCTCGCAGGGCTTGAGGCCAGGGAGATCGAGGACGACGCGCCATGGGGTCCACGTGAGGCCGCCGTCGGCGGAGGTGCTTTGGGCGAGGACGTTGGAGAGTTTTTCGACGGCCTCGCCGGGGCGGCGGATGTTGGTGAGGCCGAGGAGTTTTTTTCCGCCGTCGATGGGGACGATCGTGCAGAAGGGCATGACGCCGACGAGGCCGTTGCCCTGCATCTCGCTCCAGGTTTTGCCGTCGTCGAGCGAGTGGGAGGCGTGCATGTCGCCGCCGGGGCCGGAGCCGGCGAAGACGAAGAGGCGCGTGATGCCGGCCGGATCGGTGAGGCGGTAGAGCGCGGGGCAGTTGCGTGTGGTCTTCCAACTCGCAGGCACGTCAAGCAGCGGGGACCACGTGCGGCCGCCGTCGTCGCTGCGCTTGAGGGGGCCGCAGGGGCCACCATGGTTGGTGGTCCAGACGCAGAACATCGTCTTGCCATCAGGGAGGAGCAGAGTCGTCGGGTGGCCTTGGTAGGTCTCGGCGGTGCCTTGCGCGATCACGACCTGACGCGCGATCTCGCCAGAGAGGTCGACGGTGCGTGCGGGGTATCTGAAGGTTTGTTTGTGGGCGTTGGGATCGGAGGCAGCAGCGGTATCGGCGGCGAGGGCGCGTAGGCAAGCGATCAGACCAAGGGCGAGGGAGAGGCGAAGAAAGATCATGGGCGCGGGGTGGGCAGTGGCGGAGGGGTGGCGCAAGATCTGAGCAGGTGGAGCGGGGCGCGCGACTGGGTTTAACTGGTTCTTTTCGGAGACCGGGATGAGCTACAGAACCGACGGGCGATTAGGCAGAGAAAGGCGACGGGGAGGGCTGTCGGAGGAGCAGCGCGGAAGATTGACCTTGCTTTGTCACTCCGTTCCTGCGTCTTAGGCGGTCAGATCGTTAGAGATAGCGTTAGGTGACAGTTACTGGTGAGTCGTTGGCTGAGCGTTTGGCTTAAGTGATGATTTCGAAACCCAAGTTGGGAACGGACTGGCAGCAGACGAAGGATCTACGAGACATCACATGAGTAACTCCAAACTATACGTCGGCAATCTGTCGTTTAAAACCACTGAAGACGAGCTCCGCTCTGCCTTCGGTCAATTCGGTGCCGTGACCGACGTTTACGTCGCCATGGACAAGATGACCGGCCGCCCCCGCGGTTTCGCGTTCGTCACCATGGGCACGGCCGATGAGGCCAAGTCCGCAGCTGAAAAGCTCAATGGCACCGACCTCGGTGGTCGCCAGCTCACCGTCAATGAAGCCCGTCCGAAGGAAGAGCGCCCAGGTGGCGGCTTCGGCGGCGGCGGCGGTGGTCGCGGCTTCGGCGGCGGCGGCGGCGGTGGTCGCGGTGGCTTCGGCGGCGGTCGCGGTGGCGATCGCGATCGTGGCGAGCGCCGCTACTAATCGATTCGTTCTCACGAACTGAATTTTCGAGGGACGGAGCTCCTTTGGGGCTCCGTCCTTTTTGTTTTTGCCCATACGTGGGCCTTCCTTCGCCCTTCATTTCCGGCGCAGCGAAGAATCCAGCCCCGATATCGTCGGGAGCCTTCCGCAACGAATGTCCAACTGGATTCTTCGCTGCATCGGAAATGAATCCTTAGGAAAACCATGCCTTTTCAAGCACTCAGTCTCTCCGAGTCCGTCCTCCGCGGCGTCCAAGCCGCCGGTTACACCGATCCGACTCCCATTCAGCTCCGCGCCATCCCCGTCGTCATCGGTGGCGGCGACCTCATCGCTTCGGCCCAGACGGGCACGGGCAAGACCGCGGCCTTCGCGTTGCCCATTCTCTCGCGCCTCGGCACGCATGGCCGCCCGCGCGTCCTCGTGCTCGAGCCCACCCGCGAACTCGCGGCACAGGTCGAGACCTCGTTTCGTAATTTCGCCCGTTTCACGGATATCCGCACGGTCGCCGTCTTCGGTGGCGTCGGCTATGGCGTGCAACGCTCCGAATTGAAACGTGGCGTCGATATCATCGTGGCCACGCCCGGCCGCCTGATGGACTACCTCAAGACCGGCGAAATCAATCTCCGCGACATCCAGATCCTCGTCCTCGACGAGGTGGATCGCATGCTCGATATGGGCTTTTTGCCCGTCGTGAAAGATATCGTCGCCCGCTGCCCGCGCGAGCGCCAGACGCTCTTCTTCTCCGCCACCGTGCCGCCGGAGATTGCCGCGATCGCGTCGTTTGCCCTGCGCAATCCGACGAAGATCGAGATCGGCGTGGCCCGCTCCGTGAACGAGTCCGTGAAACACGCGCTCTATCCGGTGGCCGCCGACCAGAAATTCGAACTACTCGAAGCGCTGCTCGCCAAGACCGACTTTGATAGCGTGATCGTGTTTTCCCGCACGAAGCACGGCGCCGACAAGATCGCGCGCCGCCTTAAGGCCGCCAACCACTCGGTCGCGGTGCTCCACGCGAATCGCTCGCAGAATCAGCGCATCGAGGCGCTCGCGGGCTTCAAATCCGGCAAATACGAAGTGATGGTCGCGACGGATATCGCGGCGCGTGGTATCGACGTCGCCGGGGTCTCGCACGTGATCAATTACGACGTGCCGGAAAAGCCCGAGGATTACGTGCACCGCATCGGCCGCACGGGTCGCGCGCAGGCTGTCGGCGATGCATTCACGCTCGTGACGCCGGAAAACGCCAACGACATCCGCGATATCCAGCGCTTCATCGGCGCGAAGATTCCGGAGCTCCGTCTCGAAGGTTTCCCGTATCGCGCATTCGTCGCGCGCACGGAAGAGCCCCAGCAGCAGCGCGGTCGTGGCAGTTTGCCCGGCCAGATCCGACACAAGGGTAGTTTCAACCGCTTCCGCGGTCGGCGCTAAGGCGGTCGGTCAAAAATCTCTATCGGAAGACTCGCGCGGGCTGAAAAGCCCGCGCTTTTTGTGTGGGTGACAGTTCCGGCGGGCGGCGAATGCACCCGGACCGCCGCGGGTAGCGTTCTCGGAAGTCGGGAGCGGTGTCTCGGAAGTCGGGAGCGGTGTCTCGGAAGTCGGGAGCGGTGTCTCGGAAGTCGGGAGCGGTGTCTCGGAAGT
>CANGHW010000249.1 GCA_947453695.1 Opitutia bacterium | reverse complement strand
GGTGCTTACTTGTCGTTGCATCGGGCCCGCGAGGACCCGAAAGGGAAGGGGAACGGCGGACGCCGTTCGGAGATGGGAAATGGGAGATCAAAGATGGGAGAGAGAGATCGGGTCAGAGAGAGGGAGTCGGAGATGGGGGAGAGTGGTGAGCGCGGGTGCGTCTATAGTTATCTACCGGTGAGTTTTTGATTTTCGCCGAACCGGTGAGATTTTTTTGAAAAAAGATTCGGAGGGGGGCGGTGCGGGGCGGGGCGCGCGGTGCGTGCGGGGTTGGTTTGCGCTCACGTTATCGGGGGTGAGTCAGACCAGGCCCATGCGCAGAGAAATCTGCGGTCCGGCGCGATTTTCCTGCTCTACGCTGAAGGCCGCAGAGCTAGCCTCGATTTTGGGGTCAAAAAGCGGGGGTAAACTGTCCCCAAAAAACGTCCCTAAACAGGAATGGGCCGATTTTCGGGTCGGCCAGATCCCCCGTGAAACGGCAAGCGGTGGGTTCATGAGTTTCATGCGCCCATTGTATCTGAGAGGGTGGGTCAAAAACGGTCCCACCCTCCGACAATTTTTCGCCCACGCCCCCGCCTTGCTTAACTCCTCGATCCATCCGCGACTTAATCGCTATTTTCGCCAACCAATACGGCCGAAAGCGGCAGCAAAGAGGCCGGCCCAGGACAGGAGATTCACCCCGAAACACGCCAAAGACCCGAAAGTCAGATGGGGCCCACGGAACACACGGACTACACGGAAGATGATTCCTTCCGAAGATCGGACTCTCAGCTCTCAACCCTCAGCTCAGTGTATGAGATTAACCACGAAATACACGAAATACACGAAAGAGGGTGGCCCACGGAATACAGGAAGATCAGAGGATCGGGCTTACAGCTCGCAACTCAGAGCATGAGATTAACCACGAAACACATCAAAGACTCGAAAGTCGGATGGGGCCCACGGAACACACGGACTACACGGAAGAAATTTTCCGCCAAGAAAAGGAGCGGGCAGGTGGATGCGTTCTCTCGGCTCTGGGTTGCTAGCGGATTTCCACCAGCCTAGTGCCTTGGGTAAGCAGGCCTACGATTTGCGGCACGCGAGGCATAAACCAGGCACGCAACGCGACGTTGGAGGTGTTACCGGCGCGCAGCCACACGACGCACGGACCGGTCTCAGTCGCCTGCACGCGCGTGGCAAAGTCTTCGTCTTTGGTTACGATGATGAAATTATAGGCTTCGGCGTATCGCCAGATCGCACCGTCTTCGGCTTCGCGCAGGCCGATCTCACGCACGGCCTGTGCCTCGCAACCGGCTTCGATGAGCCAGCGCGCTAGTGCCGGGGGGCAACTGGGCACCTACCAAAAAATTCACCGGCTGGCCACGAGCACGGGGTGATCGAGCTGCGCGGCTGCGTATTCCAAGCTCGCCTTGATATCGTCCGCCTCAAGGTCGGGGTAGTCAGCGAGGATCTCCGCCTCCGGGACACCGGCGGCGACGAGGTCGAGCACATCCCGCACGCGGATACGCATCCCCCGGATGCAGGGCCGGCCGCCGCATTGGTTAGGGTTGAAGGTGATGCGCTCCAGATAATTCATGTGCGTAGGTTGCCCTCAGGTGGGATCTTTCGCAAGGCTCGTATCAGGCGGCGAGCGCCGTGCTCTTTGGGCGTGTGGCGGGGAGACTTCAATACCAAGGGCTGTAGGGGGGATGAAGAAGCACACGAAAGAGACTGGTCCACAGAACACACGGAATACACGGAAGGACTTATCCTCAGAGGATCTGTCTCTCAGCTCTCAACCCTCAGCTCAGTGTATGAGATTAACCCCGAAACACACCAAAGACACGAAGGTCGGATGGGGCCCACAGAACACACGGAATACACGGAAGATCCTACCTTCCGAAGATCGGGTCCTCAGCTCTCCGCTACTGAGTTTACAGGAGCAAACGGAGAGAACGGCGGACAGGCCCAGACAAAGAGGAGCCCACGAAATACGCGAAACACACGAAAGCGACCGGCTCACGACGTCTGATTTCTCCCCCGAGGAAAACAGGAGCGCGCAGGTATCGAGGATCATCGCGCGTTACTCGGCCATTCGCTTGCCGCTGATTTGACTGCCAGGTTTGGCCGGGGCTTTGGCGCGGTGAATCTCAGCCAGATGAAGCGCTTCTACCTCCTCTGGCCGACTCACACGATTTTTCAGACACCGTCTGAAAAATCGTCGGGAGAAATTATTCAGACGCTGTCTGAAAAATCTCCTGTGCAGGCACGTTTCCCTCTGCCGTGGTCGCACTACGTGCGGCTGATGGCGGTGAAATCGGAAACCGCCCGTCGCTTCTACGAGACGGAGGCCTTGCGCGGCGGCTGGTCGGTGCGGCAGCTGGACCGCCAGATTGCCACCGTGTTTTACGAGCGCACCGCGTTGTCGCGCGATAAGTCCGCCATGCTCACCAAGGGTGCGAAGCCGCGGTCCGAGGACCGGGTCAGTGCTGAGGAGGAGGTCAAAGATCCTCTCGTCCTCGAATTCCTGAATCTGAAGGACGAATACTCCGAGTCGGACCTGGAGGAGGCGCTGCTGCGGCATCTGGAAAAGTTCCTGCTCGAACTCGGGGGGAACTTTGCGTTCGTCGGCCGACAACGCCAACTGCGCATCGGGGAGGAGTGGTATCGCGTCGACCTCCTGTTTTTTCATCGGAAGCTCCGCGCCCTGATTGTGATCGACTTGAAGATTGGCAAGCTGACCCACGCCGACGCCGGACAGATGCACATGTATCTGAACTATGCGAAGGAGCACTGGATGCAGGAGGGCGAGAATCCGCCGGTGGGATTGATCCTTTGCTCCAAGCCGGACGATGCTCTGGCCAAATATGCGTTGGAGGGATTACCCAACAAGGTGCTGGCCCGGGAATACAAGCTGGCGCTGCCGGAGGAGAAGGCCTTGGCCGAAGAGCTCGAAAAGACCCGGCTGATGATTGAGCGGAAGGCGCGCTAGCTGCCAAGGCTAGCTGGCGATTAACTGAAGACTCGGCAATCGCTATGCCCGGGGTTACAATCGGTCGAACTCGTTTGGTCCGAGGAAGGCGGGGAATCTGACAGCGCAGTCGCTCCGACATTTCGAACGCCCAGATTGTTCGGCCAGCTACATCGACGAACAGACGGCGGTCCGCGTCGAATTCAAGCAGCAGTTTCACCATGCCTAGGTCGTCCTTTTTGATGGCGAAACACAGCGTCGTGCAACCCCCTTGGCAGCGACGGCTAAGCTTATACGTGATTGATCGGCGGAAGGGAAGTCTGGGCACGTCGAGTTGTGCTTGCTCACCCTCGAGGACGGCAGAGCCAGCTACAGGGGCCCGGGTGCCGACGACCGGAGCAGGTCGACGGCGGCGCGGACGTGGGCGGGTTGGGCGGCGAGGCCTTCGGCTTCGAACTGTTCGAAGCGCGGGTGGGCGAAGATGGGCGATTGCACGGGCGGGCCGCCGGTTTCGTCGGTGGCATCCTTCACGGCGCCGGCGAGGGCCGCGACGATGCCGTTCATCTGGTTGAGGCGCTCGCGGAGCAGCGGGAGTCGGCGATGCGGCCAGTAGCCGCCTTCGTCGTTGATTTTCACGCGGAGGCCGAGCGGGCTCGCGGCGCGGAGTAGATCGACGACCGCGGTGTGGCAGCGGGCGAAGTGATCCCAGCCGTGGAGGCTCGCGTATTGGGTTTTGCAGAACCCGGCGAATTGCCAGCGCGGGCTGAGGCGGGTGGCGAGGGGGCGTTCATCGCGGACGATGCGCGCGGGGTAGCGGCAGAGGCCGAGCCAGAGGAGTTCGCAGTCGTCGCCCAGCTCAACGGGGAAAATCCAGCCGGCGGTGGCGGGGATTTGGACGCCGACGCAGGTGTCGGGATCGGAAGGATGAGGCAGCGCACGCCAGGCGTGGGCGAAGCGGTCGAGGTCAGGGCGGTCGGAGCTGATTGGAAGGACTTCGTCCACACGACCGGCGGTGGCGAATTTACCGGCGGTGGCGTGGAGGCGGCGGACGAGCGTGGCTGCGCTCCGGGCCGTGACGTCAGCGGGGGCGGTGAGGCGGTAGTGGAGGGTGAGGCCCATGGGGACACCAAGACATTGGGGGCCGCTGGCTTGTGTTCAGCCGGCCGATGCGAGTTGCGCGACCAAGGGGTGATCTTTGTCGAGTTTGCTCACGTCCATCACGGTAAAGCCGAGCACTTCGCCTTGGTCATTCACTCGCTCCATCACGGCATCGTGGTCGGTTTCACGCATAAAACCGGGCTTTCCGGAAAAACGGACTTCCAGAAAATCGCCTTCTTTGTCGAACCAGACTTTTACGCTTTGGGCCATAGTTGGATTCCTTGCTTAAGTTTATCGGTAAGATACGCGGCTAACACGAAGGCGTCGAGTGCGGTATACTTAACGGTGAGCTCGGCGGCGGCCGTCTTTACCCACGGCGGATTCTATAAGCACTTTGACTCCAAGGCCGACCTGATGGCCGAGGCCGCCGAGCGCAGTTTCGCGCAGGCCGTGGCCAATCTGGCGGGCGTCGATGCCGCCGCGTTTGTGCGGGAATACCTCTCCCGGCCGCATCGCGATGCGTTCGGCAGCGGCTGCACCCTGGCCGCGCTCTCCGGCGACGCCGCGCGTCAGCCGGCCCTAATCAAGCAAGCCTTTGCCGCCGGCATCGAAAGTGAGCTCGCCACCCTGGCCAGCCAGGACGTGGCCCTGAGCGAAAGCGACAAGCGCGCCGCCCGCGCCAAGCGGATCGACACCCTGGCCCACGTCGTCGGCGCCCTCATGCTCTCACGGGCCTGTCCGGACGACTCGCCGCTTGCCGATGAGATCCTCGAGGTCAGCCGCACGCGAATTCTCAGCAAATCTTAGCGCCAATTGAGGGCCCGGGCAGCGCTACCGGCGGACCGGCGGGCGCAAAGCGTGCCGCGGACGGTCCGCCCGCACCGGATTTTAGTAGAACAAGTGCGGATACAACCACGTCTTGACCGTTCACCGGGGGCTGGGCGATTCGGCCGAGCAGCCACCCGATTACGTCAGACTGGCGAACCACGAAAGAGAGTGGCCCACGGAACACACGGACTACACGGAAGAATGGATACAGCAGGCAATGAATGAAGGTAGGCCGTGTCGTCCCGCACGCGCCGCTCGTTGCGCTCTGCGATAAAAAATCGAATCGCCTTCAACCCTCCGCTCCCTGCCCTCAACGGATGATCGCCCAGGAGGAAGCGGAGGGAACGGAGGACAGGCTCAGACCGAGAGGAAACCACGAAAAACACGCAAGGGAGCAGCCAGCGCGTCTGGATTCTCCGCCGAGGAAAACAGGAGCGCGCAGATATCGATGTCCGTCGCGCGTCACTCGGCCACGCAACAGTCGATATTCAAGCATGATCCCGGGGCCAATCCCGACATCGGCGACACGCGTATCGCCGCCAAGGGCGTGGGCCCGAGACAGGAGTGTGTGACGGCGTTTGCGGAAAGTCTGGGACCGACGTCCTATCGACCGATAAACATCACGTCTAGGAGCTGCGGGCCATTGTTGCCACCGCGCCCTTTTTTTCCGCCTTCTGGCGGAGCTGACGGTGCCGGGATCGGAGCAGACGCCGCTGCCGCGGGATCGGCTTCGCGCGTGATTACGATGACGCGATCAGTCTTGGTATCGACCGTGCAGGTTTTGCCGCCCGCTTTGGTTTGCACGGTTTCGAGCATCACAAATTCCGTAGGGCTGACTTCCTTGATGACGCTTAGCGTGCCGTTGCCGTGCGAGCTAAACGCCTCCATCGTGTGCGGATTGAATCCGCCACCGTCGCTGCTACCCGCGAGCGGCAGGGTCGTGATGATTTTGCCATCGATCGCACTGAGGATCACGCAGGTGGGCGTCCCGCCGGTTCCTCCCCGGCACATGGCAAATAGGATGTGATTCTTGGTATCGATGGCGAGACCCGCCGGCCCGTTGCCTTTTTCACCCAAGTCGAAATGTCCGGTCACTTTGAGGGTTTTGGCATCGATCACGGCGATG
>CANGHW010000248.1 GCA_947453695.1 Opitutia bacterium | reverse complement strand
GAGGCGATTTCACTGACGATCATGGGTGGGGGAGGACACTCGTCCCGTTGCGGAAGGCGGGCGCGCAGCGCGGGCAGAATGGATGGGGCGGCCCGGAAGCGAAGGAGCGTGGCGGTGGAAGGTTACAATTGGAAGGACAAGCCGGACCTCGCTTGACCGGACTGACGCGGCGGACATCTCACGCGGTCGTAGCAACTCAGACTCGTAACGCCGACCCACCATGCCATCACCCACGCCCTCTCCTGAAGACGCCCTGTTCAAGCGCATCCATCGCGAGTTGGTCGATGATTTCGACGAAGAGCTGGAGATGGAACGCGATGATTGGGAGCCGGCGGAGCCGGGCGCGGTGCCGTCGCCGCGGTCGGGGGACCAGGAGACCGTGGCCCGGAAGTTCTACTTTACCGAACTCTACCGCCTGCAAGGTGAGTTGGTGCGGATGCACGACTGGGTGGTCGAGACGGGGCATCGCGTTGTGATTCTTTGTGAAGGTCGCGATGCGGCCGGCAAGGGAGGCGTGATCAAGCGAATCACGCAGCGCCTGAACCCGCGGGTGTGCCGCGTCGCCGCCCTGCCGGCGCCGACCAGCCGCGAGAAGACTCAGTGGTATTTTCAGCGCTATATCGCGCACCTGCCGGCCGCCGGTGAGATTGTGCTGTTTGATCGCAGTTGGTATAACCGGGCCGGCGTTGAGCGCGTGATGGGATTCTGCACCGACGAGGAATACGAAGAGTTTTTCCGCTCGGTGCCGGAGTTTGAAAAGATGCTGGTCCGCTCTGGTATCCAGTTGATCAAGTATTGGTTTTCGATCTCGGACGAGGAGCAGGAGTTTCGCTTCCGCTCGCGGATCAATGATCCGCTGAAGCAATGGAAGTTGAGCCCGATGGACTTGGAGTCGCGCAAGCGATGGGAGCTCTACACGAAGGCCAAGGAGGTGATGCTCCAGCGCACCCACATCCCCGAAGCCCCGTGGTGGGTCGTGCCGGCGGTGGACAAGAAGAAGGCGCGGCTGAACTGCATCCACCACCTTCTCAGCCAGGTGAAGTATTCCGAGGTGGAGCGCGAAACGATTATTTTGCCCCAGCGCGAACATCACCCGGACTACACCCGGGCGCGGATTCCCGAGGAGATTCACATCCCGCAGGTCTATTGAACTGGAGCCGCGGCGGCGGGGGCAGGGGGCGGCGGAAGTGCGTCTGGCCACGGCGGGCACGGAGGCTTAGCGTCCGGACATCGACGTGAATGCTCCTCTCTTTCGTCTCGGTCTTCTTCTCCTCGCGAGCGCCGGATTTTCCGGCGCACCGCAGACGTCGACTTTGTCAGCCGCGGAAGCCAAGGCGCCTGGGCCCGCGAGCCCGGCGTCGGCACGGGGTGCAACGGGTGGCGCGACGGGTTACTTGACGGTGGCCGTGCCTGCGCGGGACACGCCGGTGGTGCTCGAGGAATTCATCAATCCCGGGGCGCCGTATCCGGAGTGCCATGCCTCGACGATGGTGGAGGTGTCGGCGGGGCGTCTGGTGGCGGCATGGTTTGGCGGCACCAAGGAACGGAATCCTGACGTGGGTATCTGGGTGGCGCGCCAGGAGAACGGTCGTTGGCTGCCGGCCGCGGAGGTCGCCGATGGCGTGCAGCCCGCGGGTCCGCGACTGCCGACATGGAACCCGGTTTTGTTTCAGGCGCCCGGCGGGCCGTTGTGGCTTTTCTACAAAGTCGGGGCGTCGCCGAGCGTGTGGTGGGGTGAGGTGAAAACGTCGACCGACGGCGGCGTCACGTGGAGTGTCGCACGAAAGCTGCCGGAGGGCGTGCTTGGGCCGGTGAAAAACAAACCGGTGATTTTGCCGGATGGGACGTGGCTCGCGGGCTCGAGCACCGAGGGCAATCGCGAGGGATGGCTGCTGCACTTTGAGCGCTCACGTGATGCGGGCGCGACCTGGACGAAGAGCGCTCCCGTGGCCAAGGGGCCGGGCTTCGATGCGATCCAGCCGAGCTTGTTGGTGCACCGCGATGGCGCGGTGCAAGCGGTGGGCCGCACCAAGCAGGGCGTCGTCTTTCAGACGTGGTCGAAGGACGGCGGGCAGACGTGGAGCGCCCTGACGGCAACGGATCTGCCGAACCCCAACTCCGGCACCGATGCCGTGACACTGGCCGACGGACGACACTTGCTCGTCTACAATCATTCCGGCCACCGCGCGCTCGAGGCGAAGGGGGATCGCTACCCGCTCGATGTGGCGCTCTCGGCCGATGGGATCACGTGGCGGCGCGTATTTACTTTGGAGAGCGAGCCGGTGGTAAGCGGCTACGCTTATCCGGCGGTGATTCAGACGAGTGATGGACGGGTGCACGTGACCTACACCTTCGGTCGGAAGCAGATTAAGCACGTAGTGCTTGATCCGCGGAAGTGGTGAAGCAACGGAAGCGGAGCAGGGACCGCGAGGAGTGCGCAGCGCGGCACTACTCCCCACGTGGATCGGTTCGTGACAGTCGTGTTACGGTGCGTTTGCGTGGAGACCGCATCATGCACGGCCACACGCTGCTCGAATCCCTCCACTCGCTCACCGACCACTCCCGCGTGGCCGCCTGCCTCAGGCACGCGGAGCGTTTTCCGATTGTCGTGGCCGCGGATCACACTCGGGCGGAGCTCACGCCGGCAGGGCATGCGGCGGCTGAGGCCTTTGGGGCGCGCATCCAAGGCTTCGATCAGGTGCGTCTGTTTCACAGCCCGATCAAACGCTGCCAGCAGACGGCCGAGGGCATCGCACGCGGTGTGGTGGGCCGCGGGGGCGCGGTGGAAATTCTTGGCGAGGTGACGGTGCTCGGCGTGGACTACATCGTTGATCACGCGGAGACCGAGCGACTCGCCACGCAGCATGGCGATCAATTCGTCCGCCGGTGGTTTTCCGGGCAGATCGGGCCCGCGGTGATCCACACGGCGGAGCGGATCGCGGCGCGGAAGCTCGCCCACATTGCGGCGCGCCTCGGCGAGCCCGGTGCGGCTGGGCGGCGGCTCGATCTCCACGTGTCGCACGATTGGAATATCATGACCCTGCGCGAAGTGTGGTGCGACGTGCGCCATGAGGACGCGGGGTGGCTGGATTTTCTCGATGGCGTGGCGTTTGCCCCAGAAGCCGCGGGACTGCGCACCCGGTATGGTCAGCGCGCAGGGAAGACTTGGTCGCCCTGATCGGGGGCGACTGTCACTGGTCGGGCGAAAGGTGACGTAACACCAGCGGTCAGGGGGACTTGGGCGCTGCCCAACTGGGCATGGTCAGCGGGTCGAAGCCCATGATCACCGGCACGAGGTAGAACGCCGCCAACAAGATACCGGCTGCGCAGATCAGGTTGAGCCACAGGCCGGTCTTCACCATCTCGGCCACGGAGAGCCGGCCGGTGCTGAAGGCGATTGCGTTGGGCGGCGAGGCGCCGGGCATCATGAAGGCGCAACTCGCGGCGAGTGTGGCCGGGACCATGATGAGAAACGGGTGGATCTCCAAGCCACCGGCCAGGCCCGCGAGGATGGGCAGGAAGGCGGTGATCGTCGCCGAATTGCTCATCATTTCGGACACGGCGACGATGAGCGCCACCACGACGGTCACCACCAGCCACACTGGCACGTCGTGCATGACGTGCAGCTCTTGGCTGAGCCACCGGGTGACGCCCGTTTCGGTCAGCGCCGAGGACAGGCTCAGGCTGCCGCCGAAGAAAATCAGAATGCCCCATGGCAGTTTTTCGGCATCCTTCCAGGAGAGGACCGTGCGGTCGAACTTGCGATCGAGCGGCGTGAGAAACAGGGCCAGTGCCCCCACGAGGGCGATCACGGCATCGTCGATCTTGGCACCGATCAGGCCGGACCAAAAATCACTGAATACCCAGGCCTGCACGCAGCCGAGGAAGATCACGGTGGTGATGGTCTCGCCCGTGGTAAACCGGCCCAGTTTGGCATACTCGGTCTGCAGCATCGGCCGGAGATTCGCCACGGCCGGGGCACCCCGCAGCAACGTGAAGTAAAGGAGGAGCCAGCAGCCCGCCAGCAATACCACAGCCACGGGCACGCCGAACGCCATCCATTGGGCGAGACTTAGATTTACGCCATAGGTCTTGCTCACATAGCCCTCGAGCACGGCATTCGTCGGCGTGCCGATGAAGGTCGCGAGTCCGCCGATGCACGGCGCATACGCGACGGCCAGAATGAGGGTCTTGGTGACGGGCGAGGTGGCGTCGCCCCGCGTGATGAGCGCTGCGAGGCTCAGCGCCATCGGCATCATCACCATCGCCGTGGCGGTGTTGCTCATCCACATGCCCATAAACCCGGTCACGACGAGCAAACCGGCGAGCAAGGTCGGCAGGTTCCACGCCGCATAGCGCATCAAGCCGAGGCCGATGCGCTCGTGCACGCGCCACTTCTGAATCGCAATGGAGAGAATGAAGCCGCCGAGAAAGAGGAAGATCAGGTCGGCCGCGAAGTGAGCCGAGGCCTTCTTGAGCGGCATGAGATTGGCCAGCGGTAACACCACGAGCGGGAGCAGCGCCGTAACCGGCAGGGGCATCGCCTCGGTGATCCACCAAACCGCCATCCACAGCGCGAGGCCGCAAACGCGCCACGCCTGGGCCGACATGCCGTCGGGCGGAGCGATGAAGAACGTCAGGAGAAACAACCCGAGGCCCGCCGCGAGACCGAGCTGTCGGACGATCGCCGGGGTTTGATCGGCCGGAGTTTCCGGCGTGGAGGCGGGGGTGGGACCAGAAGAAGAGGTGGCGGGGGTGGACATGGGCTAGGGTGGGCCGAGGGAAAACGCCGAGATAGCCGCACATTTTTTCCGGACGGTTCAAGGCCGCGATCGCCGGAAGGGCCCGGTTTGGAAACAGTCAGAAAATTTCGAAGCCGGTCGGTGAGTTTGCGCACGTTCAATGCCCCGCGGGCCGGCTTCGGAGTCCAGTCGCGGAACGGAGGCGCGCACCACGAGAAACGTCGGGTGTCCGTTTACGAAGGCGATATTTCGAGGCAGTCGAAGGCTGACTCGGTTGGCCGGCCCCAAAGCCAAATACCGTTCGGCTCCTCCAAGCGGTTGCAAATATGCAGAGTTAAAGCCCTGACCCATTTTTTTGGCTTTCATCAAACCGCCAAGGCCACGGGACGTTCGCCGGACCCACCCTCCGGCTTGCCCCGGCCCGCCTCGCCGCGCCAAAACCGCCTTCTTCCTGGTCCAACCCGGTTTCGTTGGCGCCAAACCCGATCTTTCCCTCGTAAGAAGCGATCTCGGCGCCGCGTGAAGCGATCTCGGCGGGGCCGGAACCAATCTCGCCGGCTCCGGAAGGCGTCTCGCCCGACCCGGAACCCATCTCGGCGATGTCAAAACCCGCCTCGGCACGCCGGAAAGCCGGCTCGGACCACCCGGCATCCGTCTCGGCCAGCCCGGAAGCCCGCTCGCTCTTCCCGGAACGCCTCTCGGCGATCCCGGAACGCGTCTTGGCCGTCCCGGAACGCGTCTCGGCGATCCCGAACCCGGCTCGGCGATCCCGGAACCCGTCTCGCCTGTCCCGGAACGCGTCTCGGACCTTCCGGAAGCCGTCTCGGCGAACCCGGAAGACGTCTTGGCCGGCCCCGGACCTCGTCTCGCTCCTCCCGGAACCGCCTCACTCTTTCCCGGAATCACCCCCGTTTTGGCCGACTCGTCAAAAGACTCCGCCTGACGCGCCGCCGCGTGCCGCCCTCGGCTGCGTCCGCTCCGCGACACGGCAGCGCGCCAGCCAGTCGCGTCACGCGGCCAACCCGAGCGAGCGGGCGGAAAGAAGCACGGGCGAATTTGCGGCGGCGGGCTGCCACGGTGGTCAAGCGCTGGCGATTTTGGATGGCCCCAAAGGCCAGACCCCGTCCGGTTCGTTAAACCCCGTCCGGTTCGTTAAACCCCGTCCGGCTCGTCCCGTGGTGAGGTGGGGCGAGCGTGAGCGAACGGCCAATAGAAAATCCGTGCGGATTGCCCCAAACACCAAAGCCTGACCCCATCCGGCTACCCGGCGTGGAGGCGGGGGTGGGACCAGAGGGAGAGGTGGCGGGGGTGGACATGGGCTAGGGTAGGCCGAGGGAAAACGCCGAG
>CANGHW010000247.1 GCA_947453695.1 Opitutia bacterium | reverse complement strand
CGGCGCCGACGGTAAATTTCGCGCGAGTATACATGTCGAGGAACTCGCCGCCGCGGACGACACGGTCCTTAGCCTGATCGGAGAGCGGAGTGCGTGCGGTGCTGTTGCTCTTGGTGTCGGTGAAATAGTAGCCGCGGACGAGAGCGCCGAAGTTGCCGTATTTCAGCTCGAGGTCGTGCGAACCCTTGAAGATGGAGGAAACCCAACCCTTGCGATAGTTAAGGTTGCCGTCGTCGGTGTTGACTGAATTGAGGAGTCCAGGGACGCCGTTGACGAAGTTAGTCGTGCCGTAGTTGGCGCTGGACGGATCATTGAGGCGATAGAGCGCGCCGAAAGAAAACGTGGAGTCGAAACTGCCGGTCAGGCCGCCGTTGGAGAATTGCACGGCGTGCGCCGCGGGGAGTGCGAGCATGAGACCGAGCGAGGCGGCGAGGGTGAGGCGGGTGAGCTGCGCCGAGACAGGGGAGGGAGCGTGATCGTTCATGAGAATTAGGTTAGCGGAGTTTAACACCGGAGCTGAGCGGCGAACGGTAGTTTGTGTAGGAAACTGACAACACGAGGGGTTTGTGTTCCGCGACGAAACGGGGGCGCGAGTTGCGGCGCAAGAATGAAGATATACCCCTAGAGCCGTAGATTTGCAAAACCGGGTTGTGCCGGCCGGACAGAAACTGGATTCGCGCTTTGACGCCCCGGCGATTTCCGCAAGCGTGCGCGTCTTTCATGCAGGCCGCGACTCACATCCACGTTAAAGGCGCCCGCGAGCACAACTTGAAGAACCTCGAGTTGCGCATTCCGCGGGGGAAACTCGTGGTGATCACCGGGCCATCGGGGTCGGGCAAATCATCGCTGGCGTTCGACACGATTTACGCGGAGGGCTACCGGAAATACATGGAGAGTCTCTCCGCGCAGGCGCGGCAGGTGCTCGATCAACTGAAGCGGCCGGACGTCGATTTCATTCACGGCCTCTCGCCGGTGCTCGCCATTGAGCAACGCACGGGGGCAGGCGGTCCCAGAAGCACGATCGCAACTGCGACTGAGATTGCCGATTACGCACAACTTCTGTGGGCGCTGGTCGGCGAGCAAGTGTGCCCGAAGGATGGCGGTCGAGTGGTGCAGCGCTCGCTCGACGACAACGTCCAGCGCGTGCTGACGGCGTGTGCCGGCGAAAGGGTAATGCTGCTCGCGCCGTTCATGAAAGCGAAGCCGAGTGTGCTGCGCGACGAATTGCCGCGGCTGCGGCTGCGCGGGTTTCAGCGCGTGCGGATCGACGGAGAGATCAAGAATTTGGATGACCCCAAGGTCATTCCGACCGGGGCCGGCGTGCGCGAGATGGCGGTGGAAGTCGTGGTGGATCGTCTCGTGGCCAATGCCGACCAACGTAGCCGGTTAGCCGATTCGCTTGAGTTGGCATTTCGCGAAGGAAAGGACAGGATGGTGGTGCTGGCCCAAAAGAGCGCCGAGGCGCCATGGCGAGAACTGGCGCTTAGTCAGTCGCTCGCGTGTGAGGTTTGCGGCGATGTGTTCGAAAAGCTATCGGCGCGGCATTTCTCATTTTCCCACCGGGAAGGGGCCTGTGCGACCTGCGACGGGCTCGGTCGCAAGTTGCGCTTTGTGCCTGAGCTGATCGTAGCCGACCCGGAGAAGAGCGTGCGCGAAGGCGCGCTGAAGCCGTGGCGAATTGGCGGGAAAAATCTTATCATCAAACACAACGCGCTGCTGAAACAGCTCGCGGAGCAGTTGCCTTTCGATCCCGAGATACCTTGGAAGAAACTACCAGAGGCGACGCGCGACGCGATTTTGCACGGGGCAGGGGAGCGGCAGTTTGCGTTCAAGCTGAGGCGCATGCGAGAGGCGAAGACTATGCCGTTTGCGGGCGTGATAGCGGACCTTGAGGAGAGTTTTCGCCACACCGATAGCGAAGGATTCCGGGCCCGGCTCACGACTTTCATGGTGGCAGGCGGATGTCCGGAGTGCCACGGCACCCGGCTTAATGCCCGCAGTGGGGCCGTGCGATGTGGGGAGAAGACGTTTCCGGAGTTCATGGCCCTCGATATCGGTGAAGCGCATGCCTTCGCGCGCGAACTCGTGGCCATGCACGGACTGAATGACGCAGTGGGGGACGTCGTTACTGGTATCGAACAGCGGCTGCACTTTCTCCTCGAGACGGGACTAGGCTACCTAACGCTCAATCGTGACTACGCGACGCTTTCGGGAGGCGAGTCCCAGCGCGTGCGCCTCGCGACACAACTCGGAATGGGCCTGATCGGCGTGATCTACGTGCTCGATGAGCCGAGCATCGGCTTGCATCCCCACGACAATCAGAAGTTGCTTGATACCCTTGTGGCGCTGCGGGACCGCGGGAATACCGTGCTCGTCGTTGAACACGACGAAGACACGATGCGCCTCGCGGATGAACTGATCGAACTCGGGCCAGAGGCTGGCGTGGAGGGCGGGCAATTGTTGTTCCAAGGCACGCCGGCCGCGTGCGCTGCGCTGTCGATTAAGCAGTCGCGCACCGGTCCTTATCTTTCGCGCAAACTGTCGATCACGCGCGAAGCCAAGCCGAAGTCACCTGACGGCGCGTGGCTGACCGTGCGAGAGGCGCGCGCGAACAACCTGCGCGGCATCGATGCGAAATTTCCCGTGGGCTTGCTGACCTGCGTGACGGGCGTGAGCGGCTCGGGGAAGAGCACGTTGGTCAACGATGTGTTGGCGGCTGCGGCGGCGCGAATACTCAATGGCGCCAAGACGATCCCGGGCCCGCACCGGCACATCGAGAACTTGGACTTTTTCGAGAAGCTCGTGCAGGTCGATCAAGAGCCGATCGGACGCAGCCCGCGGTCCAATCCTGCGACCTACGTCGATCTGCTCACACTCCTGCGCGATCTCTATGCCCAGGTGCCGCTGGCGAAAGTGCGCGGCTACAAGGCGAGCCGATTTTCGTTCAACGTCCGCGGCGGACGTTGCGAACGCTGTCAGGGCGACGGCGCGATCAAGCTCGATATGCAGTTCATGGCGGATGCCTATGCGCCATGTCCGAGCTGTGCCGGGCGGCGGTTCAATCGCGAGACGCTGGAGATTTTGTTTCACGGTAAATCCATCGCCGATGTGCTCGACATGACGGTGCGCGAGGCGATCACGCTCTTCCGCAACATCCCGCGGGTGATGGACAAACTTGCGACCCTCGAGGCGGTTGGGCTCGGTTACCTCACGCTTGGGCAATCGGCGACGACGCTTTCGGGTGGTGAGGCCCAGCGGATCAAACTGTCACTTGAGCTTAGCAAGAGACAGCAGGGCTCTACGCTCTACATTCTAGACGAACCGACCACCGGACTGCACTGGACGGACATTCAGAAGCTGATGGATCTGCTCTTCAAACTGCGCGACGCGGGCAATACGGTCATTATCATCGAGCACAACCTCGACGTGATCAATTTGGCTGACTGGCTCATCGACTTGGGGCCAGGCGGCGGACGCGAGGGCGGCGAACTAATTTATGCGGGGCCGCGCGCCGACATTGAGGCTGCGCCGCGCTCGCTCACGGGAGCGGCGCTGCAGCGGTGGCGCAGGGTAGTGGCGTAAGCGGGGACGCTCGGCTCGAGTCGGCTATTTTTTTGCGGCAGATTGGCGGGCTCGAATCGCCCTGACGCGAGCGTTTACATCCGCTTCAAGTGCAGCCGCGTCGTGGCCGACTACCCGGCCGGCTTCGACTATCTTTTTTCCGCCGACGTAGACGGCGCTGATGTTGCGGCTGCTACACGCAAAGACGATGGTTGCGGCCACATCCCAGACAGGACCGGTGCCGGGATCGCCGGGGTCGACGACAAGAAAATCGGCGAACTTGCCGACCTCAAGGCTGCCGACATAGCGCTGGACGCCGAGGATTTCCGCCGTCTTGACGGTGTGGAGCCGCAGTAGATCGATGGGTTGCAGGCCGCCGGCGTTCTCGCGACGAATTCGGAGGGCGTAAAGCCCGAGACGAACATTTTCAAACGGATCAGAAATGTCTGCGCTGGCCTGGCCGTCGACGCCCATGCCGACGCGCAGGCCGGCTGCGAGATACTTCTCAATGGGAGGTAAGCCAGAGGCGAGGCGGCCGTTGGATAGCGGGTTCCAAATCATCGCTGCGCCTGCGGCCGCGGCATCGCGGACAATCGCATCGTCAGCATGGATGAAGTGAGCGAAGGACATCCCGCGGTAGATAGCGCCCGCGGCTTGGTATTTCGGCCACAGGGCGCGGTCCTCGACCTGTGTCGCCGATGGCTCGAGATAGTGAATTTGGGTCGTAAGCCCGAAGGACTTCGCGAGGGCGATCTCGCGCGGGAGGACTGCCGGGGCTTGATAGATTCCGACCGCGTTGATCGATACACCAAGGAGTGGTTGATTAGGGCGCGGTGCGACTTGTTTGACGATTGGCTCAAGGCGCGAGCGCCAGGTCGCATCGTCCGCTTTGCTGTCATTGACCCACGCGAAGATGAAGCGTTGGGGCGTCGCGAGTTCGGCGGTGAATTGTTCGCGGTAGTTCTCGAAACTGCTGCCGAAGAAATGGGAGTGATTGTAGGTCGTCGTGACTCCATGGCGGAGTTGGTCGAACGCTCCATGTTGGGTGAAGGCCCCGAAGTCACCGGGCGCGAAGAAGCCGCCGTAGGTGCGATGCAGGCCGTCGAGCCAAGCTGGTAACTCCGAGGCGGGAGTGATGCCGCGGAAGGCACTTTGCCAGAGATGGCTGTGGCCGGAAACAAAGCCAGGGAGCACGATCTTTCCGGTGAGATCGACGGTCGCGAATTCACGGGCCGCGCGCGCGGCGGACACCCGTGGGTCGGCTGCCCCGTCTCCCGCGCCGAGCGCGGCGATGGTGCCGTCGTCGGCAACCAGCAGGTAACCGCTCTCAATCGGTCCGTCGCCCAGTGGCCCGCCGGACAACGGGAGGATTGCTCCTCCGCGATAGAGGGTGGCAGCGGGTAGGAGACCTGCGGCCAGCAGACAGCTGCTGAGAACGTAGAAAAACGTGCGACTCATGGCCGACGGAAAGCAGGTTGCATACTCGGCGAGGGGAGAGCGCAGAAGTCCGCTCGACTCGCCGGTTACTTTCGCCTCAATCGCGGCGTCTTGCGCTTTTTCACCAGCCCTCCGGCCGGTGAATTTCTTCAACCCTTCCCCATGAAACTACGTCTCCTCGTCACTCTCGCTCTTGCCGTTGCCGCCACCGCGCTGCAGGCCGCCGACCGCAAATTGGTCATGATCGCTGGTCCGGTCAGTCACCCGCCTTTGATGCATGAGTTCAAGGCCGGCTCGATGTTGCTGCAAAAGCGACTCGATCAAGTCCCGGGACTAAAGACCGTGCTGATCACCAATGGTTGGCCGTCCAAGCTCGTCGACGGGAAAAAGGTGGACGACAACTCGGTGTTCGATGGAGCCGATGCGGTCTTCATCTATTCGGATGGTGGCGCCAACCACATCGCCGTGCAAAAGGACCGCCTGGCGGTGCTCGGTGCACTTGCCGCCAAGGGAGTCGGCATCGGTATGGCGCACTACGCGGTGGAAGTTTTGGCAGACAAGGGCGGCGCGGAGTGGAAATCGTGGATTGGTGGACACTATGAGACGGCGTTTTCCTGCAATCCGATCTGGGAGGCCGACTATAAGACGTTGCCTGTGCATGCGATCACGCGGGGCGTGAAGCCGTTCAAGACGAAGGACGAGTGGTATTTCAACATGCGCTTCCGCGAAGGAAAAACCGGCGTCAGCGACATTCTCGTGGCGACTCCGTCGGATGCGGTGCGTGACGGTCCGTATGTTTCGCCGAAGGGTCCGTATGCCCATATTCAGGCTGCGAAGGGTAAGCCCGAAACCATGATGTGGGCCGTCGAGCGCGCGGATGGTGGTCGTGGCTTTGGATTCACGGGTGGGCATTTTCACCTAAACTGGCAGAACGACGACCAGCGCCGGTTGGTGCTCAACGCGTTGGTCTGGCTCGCGAAACTCGAAGTCCCGGCGGGTGGTATTGTCTCAGCTCCCGTGAGTGACGAAGAGGCGAGACAGAATCTTGATGAGAAAAAAGTGAACGTGCCGAAAGGCTCGGCGCCGGCCAAAAAGTAAGTGTCATCCGCTTCCGCTGGGGGTAGTCCCCGCGCGTCAAGGAATTGTCAATTCAGCCCCGGGCTCTTGAGCCGGGGCT
>CANGHW010000246.1 GCA_947453695.1 Opitutia bacterium | reverse complement strand
GGGGATGTTCAACGAATCGGCGACCTCGGCGGCCTGCCAGACCTGCTCGGTGGAGAGAAACTGGGCCTCGTCGATCAGCACGCAGGCGACGGGGCTGGCGGCGTGCTCGGTGCGGACGCGGTTGAGCAAGTGCTCGGAGTCACGCAGGGAAATTGCGCTGGAGCTGAGGCCGATGCGCGACTCGATGCGTCCGGCGCCGGAGCGGGTATCGATCGCGGGCGTGAAGAGCAACGTGCGCATGCCGCGCTCGCGGTAGTTGTAGCTCGACTGGAGGAGCACCGTGCTTTTGCCGGCGTTCATCGCCGAGTAGTAGAAGTAGAGTTTGGCCATGCGGGGCGGAGGACGGAGGGACGGAGAGAGGGGGGAGAAGGAGAGTGGGGAGACGGAGCGTGCGGGGCGTTGGCGAAAAATCCAGCGCGGGTTGCGGTGGTGGGCTTCGGGCTTGCGCGGAGGTGGGGACGGGGCCGAGGGTGGGGGGATGAAAATTCTCCAGCGGGCGACAGCGGTGGTGGTGTGTGGGGTGGCGGGCTTGATGTTCGCCGCCGGGGAGATGGGCGCAGCGGAGAAAGCGGCCGCGCCGAAAGGGGCGGAAGTGAAGCAGTCGGAGTGGAAAGGATTCACGCGCCTCGATTTCGAGGTGGCGGGGCGGCCGGCGCTCCTCGTGGTGCCGAAAGAGGCGGCGCCGGGACGGCCGTGGATTTGGCGCACGGAATTTTTTGGCCACGAACCGCAGGGCGATCTCGCGCTGCTGGAGCGCGGCTGGCACGTGGCGTATCTCAACGCGCAAAACATGTATGGCTCGCCGCGCGCGATCGCGTTGATGGAGACGTTTCACGCGCACGTGCGGAAGAACTATGGCCTGGCGGAGCGCGTCGTGTTGGAAGGCTTCAGTCGCGGCGGGCTGTATGCGTTTAACTATGCGGTGGCGCACCCGCATCAGGTGGCGGCGCTCTATCTCGACGCGCCGGTGCTCGATATCACGAGCTGGCCCGGACGGAAACGGGAGTCGAAGGAGTGGCGCGAGTGCCTCGCGGTTTACGGGCTGACCGAAGAGACGGTGGCGACGTTCAAGGGCGGGCCGCTGGACAACATCGACGTCGTGGCGAAGGCGGGCGTGCCGATTCTGTCGATCTGCGGCGGGGCGGACTCAACCGTGCCGATGGCGGAGAACACCAGCAAACTGGAGAAACGTTACCACGAGCTCGGCGGCACCATGGAGGTGATCGTGAAGAACGGCGGCGAGCATCACCCGCACAGTTTGAAGGACCCGACGCCAATCGTGAACTTCATCGTGCAGCACGCGAAGTTTTGAGGATGAGGTCGGTGCGCGGGTGCGACGGATGGCAGAGGTAAACTCTGCCCTACACTACGGGAAAAAGAAGCGCGGTCGGGCTGACCGGGTTGCTCCTTACGTCGCCTCGTTTTCGTGCGTGCGCTCGGGGAGCCACCACGAGCAGATCGCGGCCGCGGCGGCGATGGCGCTCACCCAGAGCAGGGCGCCGCGGAAATCACCCACGGGGGCCAGCAGACCGAAGACGATGGAAGCGACGGCGGCGGCGATGCGGCCGATGTTGTAGCAAAAACCGGCGCCGGTGGTGCGCAGCAGCGTGGGGAAGAGCGGTGGCAGATACATCGTGAACAGCCCGAAGACGCCGCCGAAGAAGCCACCGAGCGGGAGCCAGAACCACGCCAGAGCACCGAAGCCCCGCGGCACCACGTAGGAACCGAAGATGCCGGCGGCGAGGCCGATGAACATCACGACGATGGCGAGGCGATTGCCGAAGCGCTGGGCCAGCCACGCGGCGCCGAAATTGCCGACGACCGAGGAGGCGTTGAAGGCGAAGAAGGCGGCGGAGACGAGGCCGGTGACCTCGGCGGCGGGGGTGTTGGCGTCGGCGAGGACTTTGCGCAGATGCTGCGTTTGCCAGAAGAGAAACAGCCACCAAGCGGAAAGCCCGAGGGCGCAGACGAGGGTCGTGCGGAGGGTGGTGGAGAGGACGTCGCCCTGGAAGAGCGCGATAGCGCCGGGCTTCTTGGTGATCGTGTGCTCGGCTTTCTGCCAGGTGTCGGGCTCGGGGACGTGTTTACGGATCCAGAAGACGAGGAGCGCGGGGAGGACACCGATGAGGAAGACCCAGCGCTCGGAGCCGGCGGGCATGTAGGTGACGAGCAGGCCGACGAAAATCGCGCCGAAGAGGACGCCGACGTTGACGCCGGTTTGGAGCACGGCGGCCATCCACGGGCGCCAGGCCTTGGGCCAGGTCTCGACGAGGAGCGAGGCGCCGACGGCCCACTCGCCGCCGATGCCGAGGGCCGCGACGAAGCGGAAGATCATGAGCTGCTCCCACGTTTGGGCGAAGCTGCAGAGACCGGTGCAGACGGCGTAGGTGATGATGGTGAGCGTGAGCGCGCGGCTGCGGCCGAGGATGTCACCGAGACGGCCGAAGAAGGCGCCACCGAGCGCCCAGCCGATGAGAAACGCGGCCTGGATGTAAGCCTTCTTCTCGTTGACCGCGGGATTGGAGGCGTCGGTCGTGTGCAGGAGCTGCATCACGAGCGGGCCGGCGACGAGGGTGTAGAGGTGGAGTTCGAGGCCGTCGAAGGTCCAACCCAGCCAGGCGGCGAGGCCGGATTTCTTCTGCTGGGGGGTGAGTTCGCTGAGGCGGGTGGCTTCGCGGGGCGCGGCGGGCGACGTCGGAGTCATGGGGTGGGGACAGTGCGGCAGGCGCTCCGAGGACGCTCAAGCCAAATGACGGCGAGAGGGCAGGGCGGGGGGGCCGGGGTGGGATGGGTTGCGGCCGCGCTCGGACCGAGGGGGACCGCGCTCGGACGGAGGTCGACCGCGCTCGGAAGGAGGTGGACCGCGCTCGGGACGAGGGGGTGCACGCTCGGGACAAGGTGGTCCGCGCTCGGACGGAGGTTGACCGCACTCGGGACGAGGTTGACCGCGCTCGGACGAAGGTGGACCGCGCTCGGGACGAGGTGGAGCGTGCTCGGGAGGAGGTGGAGGACGCTCGGGAGGAGGTTGACCGCGCTCGGGAGGAGGTGGACCGCGCTCGGGAGGAGGTGGACCGCGCTCGGGACGAGGTAGACCGCGCTCGGACGGAGGAGGTGGACGCGCGGAGGGAGGAGGCGAATGAAAGGGGGGGGCGCGGAGCGGTCGGCGTCGCGCGGGGTTGCGTGAAGGCGATAAGTGGGCTTCCGTGACAGGGCCGGTGCATCGCGCTGGCGCAGGTTCTCAACCCTCAAACACTTATCATGGAATATCGCAAACTCGGTCACTCTGGTTTCAAGGTCCCGGCGCTCAGTCTTGGCACGGGCACGTTTGGCGGGAAAGGCGACTTCTTCGGCGCGTGGGGCGCGAGTGATGTCAAAGAGGCCACAAGGCTGGTGGATATCGCGATCGACGCCGGGATGACCATGTTCGACTCGGCGGATGTGTATTCGGGAGGCGCGGCGGAGGAGATCCTCGGCGCGGCGATCAAGGGGAAGCGGGACAAGGTGATCATTTCGACGAAGGCGACGTTTCGGCTGGGCGACGGACCCAACGACGTGGGCTCATCGCGGCACCATCTCACGAAGTCGATCGAGGCGGCGCTGCGGCGGCTCGGGACGGACTACATCGATCTGTTTCAACTGCACGGCTTCGATGCGCTGACGCCGGTGGAGGAGGTGCTGCAGACGCTCGATGGCTTCGTGCGGGCGGGAAAAATCCGCTACCTCGGTGTGTCGAATTTTTCCGGCTGGCACCTGATGAAGTCGCTGGCGGCGGCGGAAAAATACGGTCTCACGCGCTATGTGGCGCACCAGGCCTACTACTCACTCATCGGGCGCGACTACGAGTGGGAGTTGATGCCGTTGGCGCTCGATCAGGGCGTCGGCGCCGTGGTGTGGAGTCCGTTGGGTTGGGGCCGTCTGACCGGAAAAATCCGTCGCGGCGCGCCGAAACCGAGTGTGAGCCGGCTCAACACGGCGGTGGTCGCGAACAGCGGACCGCAGGTGGACGACGAGTATTTGTTCAAGGTGGTCGACGCGCTGGAAGTGGTGGCGCAGGAAACCGGTAAGACCGTGCCGCAGGTGGCGCTGAACTGGGTGCTGCAGCGACCGTCGGTGGCGAACGTGATCGTCGGCGCGCGCAACGAAGAGCAACTCCGGCAGAATCTCGGCGCGGTGGGTTGGGCGCTGACAAAGGCGCAAATCGCGCAGCTCGATGCCGCGAGTGAGCGGCCGAAGATCTACCCGTATTGGCATCAAGCGGGCTTCGCGGAGCGGAATCCGTTTCCGACGTGAGTTGAGTGGTCGGGGGTGGGGTGGGGCGGGGCGGTGAAGGATTTGAGTGGGTGGATTGGAAGTGGCACGGGCTTTCCAGCCCGTGCGCTGGGGGAGCAAAGGCGTGGAAAAACGCATGGGCTGGAAAGCCCATGCCACTTTGGGGCGGAGTTTTTTCTTCCTCCACGGCGATGTGGCTGCCAGTCATCGCCGGTGGAAAAGTCGCTGCTTTCACACGACGTGCAGATTCGGCAGGGGGCGTGTTTGCCGCATTGGACGGTCGAGGGTGGCACTTACGCGGTAACGTTCCGGCTCGCCGATTCGCTGCCGCAACCGGTGCTCGCGGCGTGGCGGGAGGAGCGCGACTTGCTGTTGGCGGAACTGGAGGAAACGGGCGCGTTGGACCGCGTGCGCGAGGACCGTCTGCGCGACCTTTTCGCCGCCCGGATTGAGCGGCACCTCGATGCGGGTCATGGGGCGTGCTGGCTGCGTCGGCCGGAGGTCGCGGCGATCGTGGCCGATGCGCTGCGGCATTTCGACGGCGCGCGCTACCACTTGGCGGCTTGGTGCGTGATGCCGAATCACGTCCATGCGGTTGTGCGGCCTCTGTCGCCGCACTCGCTGTCGGGCGTCGTGCAATCGTGGAAGGGATTTTCCGCGCGGATGGCTAACTGTCAGCTCGGACGGAGCGGGGCCTTTTGGCAGGCGGAGTCCTACGATCATCTGGTGCGGGATGCGGCGGAGTTAGCGCACGCGGTGCGTTACGTGGCGGAGAACCCGGTGCGGGCGGGGCTCAGCGACTGGCCCTGGGTGGAGGTGAGCGAGGAGGCGCGCGGGTGGGTGGGAAGGTAGGAGTCGGAGAGGCGCTGGGCCGGGGGCGAGGGACGGATTGGAAGTGGCACGGGCTTTCCAGCCCGTGCTCTGGGGAGGGCGGGCGGGCAGGAGCATGGGCTGGAAAGCCCATGCCACGTAGGACGGATGAAAGGGCACGCATGGGCTGGAAAGCCCATGCCACTCCGAACTACTTCAGCTGCGCGCAGCGGGAGTGGCAGTCGCAGGTGACGTGGTGGTCGTTGACCATGCCTGTCGCCTGCATGAAGGCGTAGCAGATCGTCGTGCCGACGAACTTGAAGCCGCGTTTCGCGAGGTCTTTGGCCAGCGCATCGCTCTCGGGGGTGCGCGTGGGGACCTCGGCGGAGCTGCGGCGGCGGTTGACGATGGGGCGGCGGTCGGGGACGAAGCCCCAGAGGTAGCGGTCGAAGGTGCCGAACTCGTTTTGCACGGCGAGGAAGGCGCGCGCATTGCCAATCGTGGCGGCGATCTTGCCGCGGTGGCGGATGATGCCCGCATCGGCGAGGAGGGCGGCGACCTTGCGATCATCATAGCGGGCGATCTGGGCGACGTCGAAGCCATCGAAGGCGCGGCGGTAATTTTCGCGTTTGGCGAGGACCGTGGACCAGCTCAGGCCGGCCTGGGCGCCTTCGAGGGTGATCAATTCGAAGAGCGCGCGGTCATCGTGGTGGGGCACGCCCCACTCGGTGTCGTGGTAGGCGATGTCGAGCGGTTTGGTGGGCCAGGGACAGCGGGGCATTAATGGGAGGACGGAGGGATGGAAGGACGGAGAGAAACGGAGAGGGGGAGGCTAGCAGGCGGGAGTGACAAGGGTGTGTCAGGAGGGTGGAGGAGGGCGGGAATTTTTCGCGTCGCGGAGTTCGGCGACTTCGGCGCGGAGGGCGCGGAGCTCGGTGAGAATGGCAGATTCGTCGGCTTCGATCTTGGCCTCGGCATCGCCCAGAAAGATGGAGGCGATGAGGCCGGAGAGCGTGCCGAAGAGGCCGACGCCCATGACCATGACGCTGATGGCGACGACCCGGCCGGCCGTGGTGACGGGATATTTGTCGCCGTAGCCGACGGTGGTGATGGTGGAGAAACTCCACCAGATCGCGTCTTCGGCGGTGCGGATATTGGACTGCGGGGCGCGTTCGCAGATCAGAATGCCAAGCGAGGAAAACGTGACGACGAGGAAGCTGATGAGGGCGACGGAG
>CANGHW010000245.1 GCA_947453695.1 Opitutia bacterium | reverse complement strand
GTGCCGGCGTTGATTGCGGTGCCGCCTGTGAAGGTGTTGGTGCCAGAGAGCGTCCAATTACCGGTGCCAGTCTTGGCCACGGCGGTCGTGCCGGAACTACCGTTGACGATGGCGCCCTGGAGGGCGTTGGCACCGGTGTTGGTGCCGGAGAGCGTGAGCGTCTTGCTTCCTGCGCCACTCGTCGTGAGATTGCCGGAGAAGATCAGCGCTCCCGAGCCCGACGAGGTAATCGAAGCGCCGCCCGTCGTGCCGCTGAGGTCGACGGTGCGGTTGGTGGTTTCGCCGGCGCCGGTGTAGAGGAGATTGCCGGCGTTCGAAACGATGCCGAGTTGGATCGTGCCACCCGTGCCGAGGTTACCCGCGGAACCGCTGTTGCCGATCGAGGCGACGCTGACCGAACCGGTGCCAAAGACGAGCGTTCCACCCGTGTAGGTGTTGGTCCCGGACAGCGTGACGGTGCCCGCCGTCGAGAGGGCCAGGGGATTGGACCCGGCGGCCGAAATCACTCCCGCGAGCGACAGCGTGCCTGCGCCAGTCTGTAAGATGTATTGCCCGGCTCCACTACCCGCCGCCAGCACGAGCGGGGAGGAAATCAAGTTCGTGCCGGTGGAGTTGGCACTGGTGATCGCCGCCAAGCCGGACGTCTGCGACGTCGATAGCAATGAGATCGCCGCTCCGCCCGTCGCGGAGAGCGTGTAGCCCGAGGATAGAGAGGTGGAGAAGTTCAGCCCGGCGATGCTGATATTGGCGCTCACATTGGGCTGCACGACGGCCGCGCCCGAAAACGTCGCGATCGACGTCGTGCCCGGGAGGGTATTCCCCGTCCAGTTGGTCGCCGTGTTGAAATCGGTGGTGCCGCCGGCGTTGTTCCAAGCAATCGCGGTTTGCGCGGCCATCGGCGCGACGGCCTGCGAGAGGCACATCAGGGCGAGGGCGAAGGCGCCGAGTGAGCGCGAAACGAACTTGGGCCGAGCGGGCAGAGGGGATAATTTCACAGAGGACATGGAATGAGTTGGGAAGAGAAAGCAGTCGGTTCACTTGCGGGCGCACCTCGTGCGGCCGATCCTCCTGGCGGAAACATCAGGGCAATTGCCGTGTGGGGTGGGCAGAGGAAATGAGGCAATTCCGCGAATCAGATCAGCGCGTATCAAGGCCCCCCGAGGCTTCGTCAAATACTTACCCATTTGCTGCTTAAGATACTCAATTGCTGTGGGCACTATTCGGCTCACGCTAGGGCAACAGCCCCACTCACCGCCAACGCGAGCGGAGCCCGGGCGCCGAGATCTGTCGGGCCTGGACCGGTGGGGAAAGTAAGCAAGTTAAGAGCTTCGCGCATTCGTGGCGTCCGCCGGCCAATTCGGCACCCAGCGCGAACACGCACCTGGCGCACGTCGCAATAGCACTGAATCGAAGACTACGGACTACTTAGTGTAGCGGAGCGCCGCGCTATTCCGCGTGAGCCATTCGGCTCATTCGCGCCGCGCCCCCACATCAGCGGCGCCAACGCTGGAGCGAGCGCTCAGGGAGAGAGCCACTTGGCTACAGCCTCGGTGCCCGAGCGGACGGCGAGCTTCTCGTAAATATGGTAGAGGTGATTCTTCACCGTCGCGGTGCTGATGCCCAAGGCAACGGCGATCTCCTTGTAGGCGAGGCCACGGGCAAGTTGGTCCATGGTTTCCCGCTCCCGGACGGTGAGTTCGGCCCGCGGATCGACCGTCTTGACCGGTCGCGCAAACGCCGCGAGCACGCGGCGTGCGATGGGCCGCGACATCGGCGCACCACCGGCGAGCACCTCATCGAGCCCCGCGAGGATCTCTTCCGGCGGCGCGCTTTTCAGCAGGTATCCGGCGGCGCCCGATTGCAGCGCCGCGTAAAGATTCTCCGCATCGTCAAACATGGTGAGCATCACGCAGCGCAGCGACGGACAGCTCTGCCGCAGTTGGGCGACGGCCGCCGAGCCGGACATCCCCGGCAAACTGATATCGCAGAGCGCCAGTTGCGCCGGTTGTCGCGGCAGAAGCCGCAGCGCATCCTCGGCACTCCCGAACGAGCCAGTGACCACGAAACGCCCGCTTTCCGCGAGCAAGCGCTCGATTCCCCGGCGGTAGGCGAGGTCGTCTTCGATCAGGGCTATGGCGATCACGCCCCAAATTCAAAGTTCAGCCCTCTCGGTGGGAAGCGAGAACTCAGGCCCCGCGGCAGTATTTTACCCTAGAGGAACTCGAAGCGTTACGGTGGTCCCCTGGCTCGGCGCACTCGTCACGGTCGCCTCGCCACCCCAAGCCTCGGCGCGACTCGCGAGGTTGGCGAGACCGTGCCCGGAGCCTTGTTTCTCGCCCGGCGCAAATCCGCGACCTCGGTCACTCAGTGTGACGACGAGCTGCCCCTCCACGATGCGCATTCGAAATTCGGCCAACTCAGCTCCGGAGTATTTCACGCAATTGTGGACGGCCTCTTTCACCGCGAGAAACAAACTGTGCCGCACCTCGGATCCCATCACCACGGTGGGCAACTCGGCGCCGGGCGGTGCCTCGATGCGACACGTGATGCCCGCCGCGCGCAGCGTTTCCTCAGTGTAGTCGCCCAAGCGCTCGACGACGCTTGCCAGAGCATCGTGCTGCGGACTCACCGCCCACACGATCTCTCGCGCGTGCTGCACGAGTTCCTGCGCCGAGTCGCGCACGCGATCGAGGTCCGCGGCGAGTTGCACCGCATCCGCCTGGTGACGCCGGGCCTCGCCGGCGAAGAGGATCACTCGTCCGAGGCCCGAGCCGACCTCGTCGTGGAGGTCGCGCGCCAGCCGGAGTCGCTCCCGCTCCACGGCGGATTGCGCTTCGAGGAGCTGCAGGCGCCGGCGCAGTGCCCGATGGGCGATCCAGCGCGTCACGGCGGCGACGCTCCCGATCCCCGAGAGTCCCGCGAGACCAATAAACCACCACGTGCGCCACCACGGCGGTGGAATCGCAAAGGCAAACCGGGCCTCTTTGCTCTCGTTGCCCAAGATATCGCGGGCCTGCACGCGAAACACAAAATGATGGCCCGGCAGGTTGGTGTAGGTTGCAGCAGTCTCCGTCGTCCACGGCCCCCAGTCTGCGTCCAGACCGTCCAGTCGTGAACGGTAGGTGGTGTGGGTCCGGCCCGCGTGATCGCTCGCAAAGGTCGGCGCCGCGTAGCTGAAGCGGACGGCCGACTCTTTCTCCGTCCACGTCCGCTCCGGCCCGTCGGACCATCGGCCGGAAAACACCACCCTCCCTTGCGTCGTTGCCACCTCACGAATGGCCGGGGTCCAATCAGGATGCGGACGTGGGCCGGGTTTCCACGTCGCATCAGCGGCGATGACGCCCGACTGCGTCGCCAACCACACTTTTCCCACCGCGGGATCGGCGTAATGGGAATTCACCGTCGCCCAGTTGAGCGGCCCCTCGGGCCAGGGCTCGGCCCGCCACGCGCCTGCCCCTTGCGGCACGATTCGAACGAATTGCGACACTCCCGCCAACACTCCGCCATTGCCGCAGTGCAGCCAATAGGTGCCATCGCCGTTCGGTTCGACGATGTTGGGAAACTTGGGCCCGGGCAGCCCCGTGATGCGTGCGTCAGGCACAAACCGGCGCGACGCGGCGTCGAAATACAACAGTGCCTTGTCACTCGACAGCGTCACCTGTCCCCCGAGCAGAAAAACCTGGCGATAGTCCGCCCCGGTCGTCTCCGGCACGCCCTCCGCAGGACCAAAGGTCTCGACGGGCGCATCAAGCCGCAGGCCGTCGCGAAAATCTGCGCGCCAGACCATCCCGCCGACCGTGCTGCCCCACAGATAGCCATCATCGGAATCCAGCAGTTTAACCAAGCGCGTCGGAACGTGGGTCACCTGCTTGGGCGCATCCCAGCCACCTGCCGGGTTGGGCGTAAACAGCCACAGTCCCTTGCCGGGCGTGGCGGCGAAAAACGCTCCGGGGTGACGCCGGGAGGCGGCGAGCGCGTTGGCCGGCGTCTCGGCCACCAGCCGCAGTGCGCCGTCCGCGGTGATTTCGCGCACGCCCGACACCGAGGCCAGCAATCGCTCCCCGACCGCGACAAAACAGATGGTGCCATTCGTATTCGTCGGCACACCCGGCAGAGCCTGCAGCCTCCCCGTGGCCAAATCCTGGCGCGACACGCCGTCGGCGTGGCCGACGTAGAGCTGCCCCTGATGGCGAATCAGCGCCCGCACGCTTCCGCGGTAGCCCTGCTCGCCGCTCAGGCGCTCGTAAGGCAAACCGATCTGCACCCGGGCCAGTCCGTTGTGTTGCGCGAGCCACAGGCCGCCCTCGGCGTCTTCCGCCAGACCATTCACGCGCGCACTCAGCAAGCCGTGCCGCTCGTCGATTTGCCGCTGAATTTCGCCCTTCCCAGTCAAGATCAGCAGTCCTGATTTCACCGTGCCAAATGCCAGCCGTCCGTCGGACAACGCCGCCGCCGACACCGCCGGCTCGTCCGCAAACCGGGCCGCTGCCGCTTCCGACAGTGGCACCAGCGGCCGCCCCGGACCCGTCCACGTCAACGGACCCCGCGCGGTTAACAGCACCGCCGCACCTCCGGCGTTCCCAGAGGACACGCCTTTGAGAATCCGCGGCACGGCCCCGGGCACCTCCAGTTGTGTGAGCGCCCCGTCTCGTTCCACACGGATAAATCCCCGGCCCTTTTCCGCCACGTAAACGGCACCTCCCATCGTCCAGATCGACTCAAACGCCGTGGTGGCCCGCCATACCCGCACCGTGTCGTCGGTGCGAAACAACACCAATTCCCGCGGCGCGAGAAAGTAAACGCCCTCGGTCTGGGCGACCGCACCGACAAAGGCGCCGAATTTTCGGTCCGGTTCCGGGAGGCTTTCGGCCCGTGAGGAGCGGACTAGATTACCGTCGGCATCGCCGGCGAAGCAGTCGATTTCCTCGCCGATGGAGCCCCAGATGCGCCCCCGCGCATCGATCGCCAGCGCATCGGGCGAAAGGACGTTCGAGAATTTGCGCCCTCGCCACGTGACTCCGTCAAACTCCAGCAAACGCAGGTTGTTTCCCGCGTAGATCAACCCATTGGGATGCACCACCACCTGCCAGTTCACCGGGGACCCCGACGTGACCTCTCGGTCATAGGTCTGGAGAAAGGGCGCCCCAATCGCCGGCGATGAACCCGGCACCGTTGCTGCATGGGCCCACCACGAAGAAACGACAACCAGGAGGAATAAAATGCGCAGGTAAGGCGGGGTCATCAAAACCGAGGGGGGCACCAACCTGCCAATCCTCTTCCACGTGTCGAGGGGCAAGGCCGGCGAACTACACTCGCGGCGGGGTTGCCCGTTCCGGCCCGCTCCGCCCTTTCCGCGCCTCAAACGAGTCCGGTTGAGGCTCCGCCGAGCGGTCTCACACCCCTTTCCTGCCCCCGACAAAGAGTCCGCCACTTTTCCCTGCCGCGGCACGCGCCTTGCGTCAGGTTTCGAATCCGCGCTTGATTTCACCGCCAACCGCCGGACACTTTCCCGTTTCCTTCAACCGAATCATCTTCCGTGAGCAAGAAACCCAGTGCCACCGCCGCCAAAACCGCCAAACCCGCCGCTAAACCCGCGGGCTTCGGCTCAGCTCCCGTCAACGCCCGGCTCTCCGCCGACCAGAAAATCGACCTCTATCGCACCATGGTGCGCATTCGTCGATTTGAAGAGCGTTCCCTTCGCGCCTATCAGGCGAAGAAGATCGGCGGTTTCCTCCACCTCTACATCGGTCAGGAGGCGGTCGCCGTCGGCTGCTGCTCGCTGATGGGGAAAGACGACCACGTGATAACGGCCTACCGTGACCACGGCCACGCCATGGCCGTCGGCATGGACACCAAGCCCCTCATGGCCGAGCTCTATGGCAAGGCCACCGGTTGCTCCAAGGGCAAGGGCGGCTCGATGCACTATTTCGACCCGACTCGCAATTACTGGGGCGGCCACGGCATCGTCGGCGGCCAGATCCCGCTCGGCACCGGCCTCGCTTACGCCGTGAAATATCAGGGCAAGAAGGGCGCCGCGATGGCCTTCATGGGCGACGGTGCCGTCAATCAAGGTGCCGTGCACGAGGCCTATAACCTCGCCTCGCTCTGGAGTCTTCCAGTCGTCTTCGTGATCGAGAATAACGGTTATTCCATGGGCACCAGCCAGGAGCGCTCCTCCGCCGGGGAACTCGCCAAACGCGCCGCGGGCTACGACATGGATTGGGGCCAATGCAACGGCCACGACATCTACGAAGTCCGCGCCACGATGGACAAATTCCTCACGCAGGCCCGCGAGAAGAACCGTCCGGCCACCGTCGAGATCGACACCT
>CANGHW010000244.1 GCA_947453695.1 Opitutia bacterium | reverse complement strand
GCGGGATCCGGGTCACCGCCGCGGGCGGCGAGGAAATCGGTCGGGAACTTTGCCAGCGCGGGATGCGGCAACGCGGTCAGACGGCGGAACAACCGCGACTTGCCCGGGAGAGCGGCAAACAGCCCGGTGAATCCGCCCACGCTCTCGGCGCTGCCCAAGAGCAGCACTCCCTCCGGGTTCAGACTGTAGTGAAACAAGGGGAAGAGCTTTTTCTGTAATTCCGGCGTGAAATAGATGAGCAGGTTGCGACAGGTGAGCAGGTCCAGCTTGGTGAACGGCGGATCCATAATCACGTTCTGCGGCGCAAAGATGACCATCTCGCGAATCTCTTTCGCGACCCGATAGCCGGTGCCATCTTTTACAAAGAACCGCGCTAAGCGGCCAGGCGCGACATCTGTGGCAATGCTGGCGGGATAGCTCCCCTGCCGCGCCTGAGCGATGGCCTCCCGGTCAATGTCCGTGGCATAGATCTGCAGAGTGAAATTCGTGCGTGGCCGCAGCCGCTCCACCGCCTCGCGAAATGTCATCGCCAATGAGTAAGCCTCTTCCCCGGTCGAGCACCCGGCGACCCAAGCGCGCAGGGTCTGCGTGGTAGCGCGCTTGGCCAAAAGTTCCGGCCACACCTCATCGCGCAATTGCACCCATACCGCGGGATCGCGGAAGAAATTCGTCACACCGATTAGCAATTCCTTAAACAACAGATCGAGCTCCTGCGGATTTTCCCGCAGGTAGCGGACATAGGTGGCAAGTTCGGTCAATTGCTGCAGGCCCATGCGCCGCTCGATGCGGCGAAACAAGGTCGTGCGCTTGTAGAGCGAGAAATCGTGGCCGGACTTTGCGCGCAGGAGGATGACGATTTTCTCCAATTGAATCGCCGCCATTTCCCCTCCCCTCGTCTCCAATGACGGCGTGTCCGCTCGGTTACGCAGAACCTCCAGCAGGCGGACCGGTAACTCCGCTACGGGCGCGACGACGTCCACCTGGCCGGCGGCGATGGCGCTACGGGGCATGGAATCAAATTTGGCCGTCGCCGGCGCCTGCACGAGCACGAGACCGCCCTGCGCCTTGATGGCCCGCACTCCCAGCGCCCCATCACTCCCCGCCCCCGAGAGCACGATGCCGATGCTGTGATCACGCTGGTCTTTGGCCAGCGAACGAAAGAAAGCCGTGATCGGTTGCCTCCGCCCGCGTGGACCGGACGGTGCCAGCGCGTGCAACACACCATCCACCAGCGCAAGATCCTTGTTCGGTGGGATTACATAGACGTGGTCCGGCTCCACGGCCGTGCGCGGCTTGACCTGCGTCACTGGCAGCGCCGTGGTCCGCTGCAACAGTTCAACCATATTACCTGCGTGGCCCGGATCGAGATGCTGCACGATCACCCAGGCGAGGCCACTGTCCGACGGAATGTGCGGAAGGAAGGCCTCTAACGCCTCGAGTCCGCCGGCGGAGGCCCCGAGGCCGACCACCCGCAGCACTCGGTCGGTGGCACGTGCGGCCGGTTGGACCGACGCGGCACGACCAGTTTTCCGCCGGTCTGGTGCGGTGGGTGAAATTCGTGGCGTGGCGGTCATGGCTTCCTGAGGAGCACAATGGCTCTCGCTCAAGGGAAGCCGGCGCGCCCGAAGCCCGCCCGGCCGTGACGTTGAGTGTCGCCCGGAGCAGGCGCTTGTTTCGCCCTTATGGCAAGGACCATGACAGCGCCATTGAGCACCGGAGGCGGCTAGTTCCATTTTGACTCGTGCCGATTAGGCGCCGACGCGTGGTCTCATCCCGCCATTTCCCGTCTTGCTAACCCCTCCTGCGGCCTCTGTGCTTTGCCCTCTGTCTTTCGACACATGACCTCCGCGCAAATCCGCCAGTCCTTCCTCGATTTCTTTGCCTCGCAGGGCCACACGATCGTCCCGTCGTCGTCGCTCCTCCCGGATTCGCCCGGATTGCTCTTCACCAACGCCGGCATGAACCAGTTCGTGCCCATCTTCCTCGGTGACCGCGCCGCCGACGTTTCCAAATGGGCCGGCGTCCGCCCCGCCAAAGACACCCGGGCCGCCGACACCCAGAAGTGCATCCGCGCCGGCGGCAAACATAACGACCTCGAAGACGTGGGCTTCGACACCTACCACCACACTCTCTTCGAGATGTTGGGCAACTGGTCCTTCGGCGATTACTTCAAGAAAGAGTCCATCAACTGGGGCTGGGAGCTCATCACCAAGGTCTGGGGCATCCCCGCCAAACGCCTCTTCGCCACCGTCTACTCCCCCGACAAATCCAAGGGCGACCCCTCAGAATTCGACCAAGAAGCCTACGATATCTGGGCTGAGATTTTCCGCAAGGAAGGCCTGGATCCCAAGGTCCACATCGTCCACGGCAACAAGAAAGATAATTTCTGGATGATGGGCGACACCGGCCCCTGCGGCCCGTGCTCGGAAATCCACTTCAACCTCCTCCCCTCCGACGATGAGACCGAAGGCCGCAAGGGCGTGAACAGCTCCAGCCCCCGCTGCATCGAAATCTGGAATCACGTCTTCATCCAGTTCAACGCCAACGCCGACGGCACGTTCTCCCCGCTCGCCGCCAAACACGTCGACACCGGCATGGGCTTCGAGCGCGTCGCCGGCATCCACGCAGTCTCGAAAGGGTTCAAAGACTTTACCGCCGAGCCCTCCAACTACGAGGCCGACGTCTTCGCCCCGCTCTTCGCCAAGATTACCGCCCTTTCCGGCAAGACCTACGGCCGCACGGTCCCGACGAAGCGCGAAGGCCTCACCGAGCAGGAGCAAACCGACGTCGCTTTCCGCGTCCTCGCCGACCACGCCCGCTGCGTCTCGTGCGCCATCGCTGACAACATTCTCCCCGGCAACGAAGGCCGCAACTACGTCATCCGCCGCATCCTTCGCCGCGGCATTCTCTACGGGAAGAAACTCGGCCTCCAAACCGGCTTTTTCGAACAACTCGTCGCCCCCGTCGTCGAATCTCTCGGCACCGTCTTCCCAGAGTTGAAGGAACGCCAGGATATCGTCCGCCGCGTGATCCGCAGCGAAGAAGAGAGCTTCGGCCGCACGCTGGATCGCGGTCTGCAGATTTTCACGAAGGCAGCCTCAGCGGGTTCGATCAACGGCGCCGCCGCCTTCGAACTCTACGACACCTACGGCTTCCCGCTCGACATGACGCAGCTCCTCGCGACTGAGCGCGGACTCACCGTCGATGCCGCCGGCTTCGAGGCCGCGATGGAAGCTCAACGCGAGCGCGGCCGCGCCTCGCAGAAAAAGGAAATCGTCGTCGCCGCCACCGAAGGCGAAGCCACCGCCCTCGAAGCCACCAAGTTCCTCGGCTACGAGGACACGACCGCGCACGGCAAACTCATCGACGTCATCAAGGCCGACAAAGACACCTTCCTCGTCTTCGACCAAACTCCCTTCTACGCGGAAATGGGTGGTCAGACCGGCGACATCGGCACCGCTCTGATCAACGGCCAACTCGTCCACCTCACGGATTGCGTGAAGGACAAAGCCGGCCGCCACCTCCATAAAGTCGCCGAGGGCTCGCCCGCGTTTACCGCCGGCGCCACCGCCGAGCTCTCCGTCGATCTCACCACGCGTCGCGCAATCAACCGCCATCACAGCGCCGCCCATTTGATTCACTGGGCCCTGCGCAAAGTCCTCGGCACGCACGTTCGTCAGGCCGGCACGTCCAAGACCGCCGACCGCATGCGCTTCGACTTCTCGCACTTCGAGGCCGTCACCCACGCCCAACTCCTCGAGGTCGAGCAACTCGTCAACGCCAAGGTCATCGACAACGCCAAGGTCGACACCTACGAGACCGAATTCGACCAAAAGCCCGAGGGCACCCTCGCCTTCTTCGGTGACAAATACGGCAAATTCGTCCGCGTCGTCGATATCGGCGGCTACAGCCGTGAGCTCTGCGGCGGCACCCACGTATCCACCACCGGCGAGATCGGCCTCATCAAGGTCGTCGCCGAAATGGCCATCGCCGCCGGCACGCGCCGCATCGAGGCCGTCGCCGGTCAACCTGCGTTCAACCTCGTCGCCACGCGCGAGGCCGCCCTCAGCGCCGTCAGCGCCCACCTCGGCGGTGGCGCGAGCGACGTCGTGAAGAAACTCGAAGCCCTCTTGGCCGCACAGAAAGAAACCGAGAAGCAGCTCAAGGCCTTCCAGCAAAAAGCCCTCGCCGGCATGGCCGAGGAGCTCGCCGCGAAAGCGACGACGCGCGACGGCTTCAAGTTCGTCTCCGCGGTCGTGAGCGTTTCGGACCAAGAGGTTCTCCGCAGCCTCGGCTCGCAGGTCCTCGCCAAGCTCGGCGACGGCGTCGTGCAGCTCGGCGCCGCCCTCGGCGACAAAGCCAGCCTCGTGGCCTTCTGCTCCCCCGCCGCAGTCAAAGCCGGCCACCAAGCCGGCAAGATCATCCAGGGCCTCAGCACCGCCATCGGCGGCAAAGGTGGCGGCAAGCCCGACTTCGCGATGGGCGGCGGCAAAGACATCGCCAAACTCGCCGAAGTCCTCGGCGGTTAAGGGCCGGGGCTCCCTCGCGTGGCCGACGCGCTGAAACACATGTTCGATGCGGCGCGCTATCGCCGCATCGCCGACGACCTGACCGCCGTCGCGCCGCGCTTCGATCGTGCGTGTTTTCTCTCCGTCGCCCTCGACGGCCTCGAGGAACGCGCGCTCATGGATCGCCTGCGCCAGACCACCCTCGCCTGCGACGCGGCACTGCCCGACACCTACGCGGAAAAACTCACCGCCCTCCGCGCCCTCGCCCCGCGCATTGAGCACGGCTTCGTCTCCATCTTCCTCGCCGATTTCGTGGCCACGCACGGCCTCGCCCACTTCGAACTCTCGCTCGACGCGCTGAAGTTTTTCACCCGCTTCGGTTCCTCCGAGTTCGCCATCCGCGCGTTTCTCGAGCGCGACCTCGACCGCACGCTCGCCGTGATGACCACGTGGGCCGCCGATCCCGACGAACACGTGCGCCGCCTCGCGAGCGAGGGCAGCCGCCCGCGCCTCCCCTGGGGCCGCCGCCTTCCGGCGCTCGTGCGCGACCCGTCGCCCACCTTCCCCATTCTCGCCGGTCTCGCCGCCGATCCTTCGCTCTACGTCCGCAAATCCGTCGCCAATCACCTCAACGACATTTCGAAGGACCACCCCGAGCGCATGCTCGCCCTCGTGGAATCCTGGGACCGCGACAATGAGCACACCGCGTGGATCGCCCGCCACGCCGCGCGCACCCTCATCAAAAAAGGCCACCCGCGCGCCCTGCGCCTCGTCGGCGTCAACGGCGCCGCGCGCGTGACGGTCGACGCATTTTCCGTCGCACCGCGGACGATCCGCCTCGGCGACACGATCACCCTCGCAGCTCGCCTCACCTCGTCCGCAAAACAGTCCCAGCGACTCGTGATCGACTACGTCGTGCGCTACGCCAAGGCCAGCGGCCGCGCCTCCGCCAAAGTCTTCAAGTGGACCGAGGTCACGCTCGCACCCGGCGCGCCACTCGCGCTCACGAAGCGCCAGACGATCCGCGATTTCTCCACGCGCCGCCATCACGCCGGCCGCCATCCCGTCGATCTCCAGATCAACGGCCGCATCGTCGCCTCGACCGTCTTCACCCTCGGCCTCGGCGCGAAATCCGCTGGAGCCTTGCCAGCGCGTCGGCGCCGCGCACCGTCGTCCTGATGCACCTCGAAGCCATCATCGCCGAAATCGTCGACCAAGCCGACGATTTCCTCGCGGGCATTACCGACCGCGCCGCCGCGCGCGCCGCGATCGCCCAAGTGATCGATGCCGACTACTTCACTCTCTCGCCCGCCGATCAAAAGGCCGTCACCGAGAGCGTGATTGCGACCCTCGAGGCCGATGAATTTTTCGGGATCGAGTTCGTCGGCGATCCATTCTCTGACGACGGTAGCGACCGTCACGACTGATGTCCGCCCTCACCGCTCCACCCGCTCTGGTCGCCATCCTCGCCTTCAACGCGAGCAACCAACTCGCCGTGCGCCGGCTCGGCTCCAAAGCCGGCCTGCCGTTCACCGGCACCGATCTCGCGATGGCGATGACGCGGCTCGAATCGTCGTTTCGCGAGCACACCGCGCCCTCCGAATATTTCTCCGCCACCGCCGGCGGCCGCAGCTACCGCGTGTTTTTCGCGCAGGTGACCGGCTCGCCCGCGGACAGCGAGATCGCCTTTCAGTCGCTCGACGCCCTCGTCGCCCAGCCCGACGCCCTCGCGCCCTCGCTCGCCGTGCTCCTTGGCCAGCTGGAGCCGCACATCGTCGAGATCCCCTACCTGCACCTCGGCGAGAACGACTTCATCTACAAGTTTCGCCCCGCGCAGGAGCGCAACACCGCGATCTACGCGCAGGACGCCGCGGCCGGCGCGCTCTACCAATCCCAGCTCTGCGCCGCGATCAAGGCCCTCGCCCGCACGCACGAGCGCAGCGCCGCCGCACCGGTCACGCTCGATTTCGGCG
>CANGHW010000243.1 GCA_947453695.1 Opitutia bacterium | reverse complement strand
CGGCGCACTGCGTGGAGCGCAAAGTGCAAGGCGAGACGAACATGGCGTCCTGAAATGAGATCGAGTCGCGATAAGACAAGGGTAAAGTTGGCGGAGGCGCGGTTTGGACGGGCGGGAGGGGCGACTAGTAGGCCTGATTGCCCCGCCCAAAAGCCGAGGCACTGACCGAGGTCGGACGTGGTCCCAACTTCTCCTCGACGCCGCGGGAGGGGCGTCGTTTAACCGGGCATGGCCGAAACCCTGAACGTCAACCTAGGCGAGCGCAGCTACGCGATTCACTTCGCGACGGATCTCGGCGTGGAAATCCGGACCGAGGTGGGAAAATTGACCGCAGCGGGGCGCAAGGTGGCCGTGATTACCGACACCAACCTGACGGCGGCCCAGCCCCAAGCCCTGGCGGCGATGTTTGGCGGGGTGCCGACGCTGGCCGTGGCGCCGGGAGAAGGGGCGAAATCATTGGAAGGATTCGGCCGGGCGTTGAATTTTCTGGCCGAGGCGAAGCTTGATCGAGGCGGTGTGGTGTTTGCCGTCGGCGGGGGCGTCGTGGGGGACTTGGCGGGGTTTGCGGCGGCCGCGTGGCTGCGCGGCGTGGATTTTCAACAGGTCCCGACGAGCCTGCTGGCGATGGTGGACAGCTCGGTGGGCGGCAAGACCGGCATCAATATCGCGGCCGGGAAAAACCTCGTGGGAGCCTTTCACCAGCCGCGGGCCGTATATGTCGCGACCGGCCTGCTGGCCACGCTGCCGGCTCGGGAATTTGCGGCGGGCATGGCCGAAGTGATTAAATACGGGTTGCTGGGCGACGCGGGGCTGTTTGACCAGCTGGAGCGGACGCCGCTGACGGTGCAGAGCCCGGAGCTCGCGGCGGTGGTGCACCGGTGCTGCGCCATCAAGGCGCGCATCGTGGAGGCGGATGAACGGGAGACGGCCAAAGAAGGCGGTCGGGCCCTGCTGAATCTCGGGCACACGTTTGGCCACGCGATCGAGAATGTCGCGGGCTACGGCGAGTATCTCCATGGCGAGGCGGTCGCGATCGGCCTGTGCGCCGCCGCGCGACTCTCGCACAAAATGGGCTACATCACGGATGCCGCGGTGGCGCGCGTCGAGCGGGTGGTGGCGGCGCACGGGCTGCCCACGCACCTGCGGGGACCGTTGCCGCTGGCGGAGCTCCATGCGGCGATGACGCGGGACAAGAAAGTGCGGGCGGGCGGCTTGCGGTTCGTCGTGCTGAAGCAGCTCGGTGAAGCCGCAACGCAGAGCGGAATCGCGCCCGATCTGGTGGAGGCGAGCTTCCGGGAAGTGGGGGCGGTGTAATTTGAGGTTTTAGATTTCCGAATTCCGCTTTAGCACTACCGATCACATGTCCGCCATCGACGAAGGTATTGTCCGCGAGTATTTCGAGCAAAACGGTTTTTTGGTGCGCCAGGCGCGCAAGTATCAGGTGTCATCGCGCCGGAAACTCGCGGAAGAAGAGATCGATCTCGTGGTTTACAACCCGGCGTGGAAGCGCACGGAGCGGAAGCCGGATTTCTTCCTGTTTTCGAATGAGCTGCCGTTTGTGCAAAAAGCCGTCGTGTCGGTGAAAGGCTGGCATACCGGCGTGTTTACCCCGCAGATGCTAAAAAGCAGCCCGGAGGTTTTTAGCTTTCTCAAGCAGAGTGTGTTGAGGGAAGCGGCGCGGTTTTTTCCGACGGAGGCGGCGGACGACAAAGGAGACACGCTGACGAAAATTCTCGTGCTGCCGAGCTTGCCGACGGCGGAGCCGTTTCGTTCGCAGAGCGTGGAGATGCTGAAGGCCAAGGGGGTCGACGCGATCATCTCATTTCGGGCGATGCTGCTGGACCTCCTTGATAAGATTGAGACGAACCAGAACTACACGAAAAGCGACACCCTGCAGGTGATGCGCATCCTGAAAAACTACGATCTGCTGAAGGACACCCAGCTCGATTTGTTGGCGGACCGGCCGGCGGGGCGGCGGCCGAAAGCCTGAGCGACCGATGGCAACGACGATTCATCCGACGGCGATCGTGGAGCCCGGAGCGCAGCTGGGGCTAGATTGCGAAATCATGGCCTATGCCGTGGTGACGAAGCACTGCGTGCTGGGCGATCGCGTGGTGGTGCATCCCTTTGCGGTGATCGGCGGCGATCCGCAGTATTTGAAATTTGACCGGGCGACGGCCGCGGGGGTGCGCGTGGGGGCCGGAACAGTGATTCGCGAGCACGTGACGATCAACCGCTCGATCCATGCGGGCAAAAACACCGTGATCGGGGAGAATTGCTTCATGATGGCGGCGAGCCACGCGGCGCACGACTGCGAAGTCGGGAACAATGTGGTCTTCGCCAATGCTGCATTGTTGGCCGGGCACGTGAGTGTAGGCGACCACACGTTTCTCGGCGGCGGAGCGGCGGTGCACCAGTTTTGCCGGATCGGCGAAGGCGTGATGGTGGCAGGGCATGCGTCGATCACGCGTGATGTGCCGCATTTCACGATGGTGGCGGAGCGTGACGACGTCATCGGCTTTAATGTGGTCGGGCTGAAACGCCGCGGGGTAGCGAGGGCGGCAATCGCCGAACTCAAGGCGGCGTTTCAAGACGTGTATTTCACGGCGGGAAATATCCGCGAAGTTGCGGCGACGCTGGTCGCGAGCGGGAAATTCACGACGGTGGAAGCACGGCGGTTTCTGGAGTTTTTCGCCGGCGGGAAGCGCAGCTTCGCGCGCGCGCGGCGGGCTGAGTCCGGGAGCGCCGAACATGGCGAATAAGCCCAAGCTGGCGCTGACGTGTGGTGATCCGGCGGGCGTGGGCCCGGAGATCATCACGGCGTGGCTGGCGGCGCAGGCGGAAGAATCCCGCGACGTCGCGGTGATCGGTGCGCGGCGCTGGTTGGACACACTCACGACGGACGCGGAGAAAATCGCGGTGGGCTTGGACGACTATGTCGCGACGCCCGGAAAACCCGGCGGCGAAGGGGCGCTTGTGGCGTGGGCGGCGATGGAACGGGCGGCCGAAGGAGCCAAGCGCGGCGAATTTACGGCTGTGGTGACCGGACCGGTGAGCAAGGCGGAGCTGGCGAAGATCGGCTACGCGTATCCCGGGCAGACGGAATTTTTTGCGGCGCGCTGGGGTGGTGAGCCGGTGATGGCATTCTGCGGCGGCAAGCTCCGCGTGGTGCTGGCGACCTGGCATATTCCCCTGGCGGAGGTGGCGCGCGCCCTCGGGCCGCATTTGCTGCGGCGCACGATCGCCGCGGCGGACACGCTGGCACGAGCGGAGGGAATTGAGCGGCCGCGGATTGGCGTGTGCGGACTCAATCCGCACGCGGGCGAAGGCGGCTTACTGGGTTACGAGGAAAAGGATTTTATCGATCCGGCGCTGGATAAATTGCGGGAGGATTTTCCCGGGCTCTCGCGGTGCGAGCCGGGCGACACGTTGTTTGCGCGGGCCCTGCGCGGGGAGTTCGATGTGATCGTGGCGCTCTATCACGACCAAGGACTGGCTCCGCTGAAGGTGATCGATTTCGACGAGTCGGTGAACGTAACGCTCGGTCTGCCCTACGTGCGGACCAGCCCGGATCATGGCACCGCATTTGGCATCGCGGGCAAAGGGGTGGCGCGGGCGACGAGCTTTGCGAATGCGGTGACGGTTGCCCGACGATTGGTCGACGCGCGGGCGCGGGCCTAATCCACGCAGCGCCGCCGGTCACGCCGGGCGGGCCGCCGGTCACTCGGGGCTCGCGGACGGGATAGGCCGTGCAAGACGGTTGGACAGTGCATGTGCCGCCCGCCAGTTTTGGGCTAGTGATGGCCCCTCCCAATCCCCTGCGAGTGTTCGCCGTGGCGGCGTTTCTCTGCGCCGTGGCGATGGCGTGGGCGCAGCCGCCCGCGCCGGTGGCCAAACTCTGGTCGGCCCGGGACTACGGCGGCGGCCCGATCAACCTCGGTGTGGTGCAGCACCCGGTCAGCGGATTCATCTATGTGGGGAACGGCCGGGGCGTGCTGGAGTTTGATGGCGTGCGCTGGCGCTTGATCCCGCTGCCGGCGCGTGGCCCGGCGCGCACGGTGGCGATCGATGCGGAAGGGACGGTGTGGGTGGGCAGTTATAACGAGATGGCGATCTTGCGTCCGGACGAGGCGGGCGAACTGAAGGCCGTGTCGGTGCTGGACCGGGTGGCAACGCCAGATCGGGTGGTGGAATTTGTCAGTCAGGCCCTGCCCACGCCGGAAGGAATGTGCATGGTGGAGCAAACGCACATGTATCTGTTCCGACCCGATGGCACGACATCGAGCTGGAAGTCTGCGAAAGTGCCGCTCCGCGCATGGTGGATGGACGGAGCGGTGCACGTGGTCCTGACGGGCGAGGGGATTTTTCGATTGGAAGGTAACGGCGAGATGACGCCCGTAACGCCGACCGGTGGATCGATCGAAGGACTCGACCTGACCCAACTGCGCGTGCTGGCGGCCCGGCCTGCAGGAGCGGGACACACGATGTTGCTCACCTCACGGGGGACGTTGATGTGGTCCGGCGGTAGTCGGAGCCTCACGCTGGTGGAGTCCGCTTCGCTGCAACCGGCGGAAGACGAAGTGACGGCGGCGTTGTTTCTCCGCAACGGCGGCAGCGTGCTGGCGACGGAGACCGGGGGACTGATGCGACTAGACAAGGACGGGAGGGTAGTGGGGCGCTGGCCGGCTTTGGCGGCGTTTGCCTCGGGCCGGGTCACCGGCTTTCTGGAGGACCGTGAGCGAGGCCTGTGGGTCGCGAAGGCGATCGGGCTGGCGCGATTGCAGTTGGAGGATGCGTCGACGACGGAGCCTGCTTCGCCCGCGGCATTTGTGCGGCGGTTGAGTGTTCCCCGCGGCCCGATCGTGGCCGGGAGCAGTGTTCTGCAACAAGGTGGACCGGTGGTGCTCGGACCAGAGTATGCGGCCCTGGCGTTTGAATTTGCCGCGCCGAGTTATCGGTTTGATGAGCTCGGCCGATCGGGACTGATGTTTCGCTCTCGCCTCGAAGGCGTGGACAACGGATGGAGCGACTGGAAGCCCGAGGCGCGAAGGGAATATGCGAATTTGCCCCTGAGCGCGCTGCAACTGCGCGTGCAAGCCCGGGATCTAGCCGGCCGGGAAGGCCCGGAAGCGGTGCTGGCGATTTCGTTGAAACAACACTGGTGGCTCACCCCCTGGGCGTGGATGGGCTATGCGGGCGTGGCGGGCGCCACCCTGACTGCGTGCTACCAGCTACTCACTCGCGCACATCGCCGGCGGGCGGCGCAGTTGGAGGCGATCGTGGCCGCGCGCACGGAGGACCTGCGGCGGAGCAATGCGGAGCTGGCGCGGCTGCGCGAAATCGACCGGGATGAAAAAGTGGCGGCGAGACTGGCCGAGGAGAAAGCGCGCCTGGAAGTCCTGCGCTACCAACTCAACCCCCACTTCCTCTACAACACGCTGAACTCACTCTACAGCCTGGTGCTGACCTCGCCGCCCGCGGCGGCCGACATGGTGCTGCGGCTGGCGGATTTTTGCCGCATCGCGCTCGAGCGAAATGACGAAGAATTCACGTCGGTCGGGACCTGCTTTGATCGTATGTCCCTGTATCTGGAAATCGAGAAGGTCCGCTGGGGCGCGGGGCTACAGGTGGAGATCGAAGCGGAGGCTGGAGCCCGGACAGAGCGAATGCCGCCCTTCCTCGTGCTGCCGCTGTTGGAGAATGCGATCAAGTATGGCGGGGCCACCAGTCCGGAATTGTTGCGCGTGCGACTGGCGGCGCGAATGATTCCGGGTGAAGCCGGAGCGCCGGCGCGGTTGGAAATCGAGGTGGCGAACAGTGGCCACTGGAATGAGGTGGGAGAGGACGTGGTGCCGGGGTCCACGGGTATCGGCTTGGAGAATCTGCGGCAGCGGCTGCAGCGTTATTACCCGGATCGACATCAACTCGTGATCGAAAACAGTGACGGCTGGGTGCGGGTAAAGCTGTTGTTACAGACGGCGTCGGCCTCGTCCGACGCCATGACATTGGCAGCCAAATAATCGCACGTTCATGCCCTCGGTCCTCCTTATAGATGACGAACCGCCGGCCCGGGCAGTGCTCCGGGCACTGCTCGCTCCACACGCGGGCGTGAGCATAGTGGGCGAGGCAGGCACCATGCGCGCTGCTCGAGAACTATTGGCGAAGCCGGGCTACTCGCTGGTGTTTCTCGATATCCAACTGCGAGGCGGCAGCGGATTTGAACTCGTGCCGTTTGTGCGGCCCGGGGCTGAGGTTGTTTTTGTTACTGCGCACGATGATCACGCGCTGCGCGCGTTCGATGTGAATGCGCTCGATTATCTGCTCAAGCCGGTGAAGCCCGAGCGACTCGCGACGTGCCTGGCGCGCGTGGGGGCTTCCCGCGGGGAGGAGGCCGCCGGTCTGCCGGCGAAACGACTGCTCATTGATGACACTATTTATGTGCGCACCGATGACGGCGCGCGATTCCTGCCGCTGGCGACGATCAGTGCGCTGCT
>CANGHW010000242.1 GCA_947453695.1 Opitutia bacterium | reverse complement strand
TTGGTCGTCCCGCCCACGAGATCGCCTTTGTTTCCGGCATCGGGTGCTCTAGTCGCATCCCCGGCTATACGACCGCCTACGGTTTCAACACTGTGCACGGTCGGGCGCTGCCGATCGCGCAAGGCATCAAGATGGCGAATCCCGACTTGCTCGTCCTCGTTGCCGGCGGCGATGGCGATGGCTTCTCCATCGGCGGCGGGCACGTGCCCCACGCCATCCGGCGCAATCCCGATCTCACGTATATCGTGATGGATAATCAGATCTACGGGCTCACGAAGGGCCAGGTCTCGCCCACGTCCGCCCGCGGCACCAAGAGCCCGACGTCGGTCTACGGCAGCATGGAGGATCCGGTGAATCCGCTGCTCTACGTCCTGGCCTACGGCGCCGGCTTCGTCGCGCAGGGCGTGCCGGCCGATATGGATGGCCTCACCAAGATCCTCGAGGAGGCGATCCGCTATCCCGGCTTCTCCTTCGTCAATATCCAGTCGCCGTGCGTGAGCTTCGGCGATCCCGATAATCAGATCAAAGTCCAGAAGGGGAAGATGAAGAAACTCTCCGACCTCGGCCACGATCCGAGCAACCGACTCAAGGCGATGGAACTCGCCCAGGACTACGGCTCCGCGCTCTACACCGGCGTATTCTACCGTAATCCGAATCCCCCGCCGACCTATGGCAGCCAGATCGCCCAGCTGCAGGGCAGTCTGTCGCCCGCCGCCCCGGCTCCCTAATCGGGCGGGTAGGGGCCGGAGCGGAGCGTCGGGGCTTCGTCATCGATTTCGCGTTTTTGGCTGGGACTGTGCGGGCCGAGGCGCACGCTGGGGGACCATCACCCCATGTCGTTTCGCGCCGAACGCCGCTTTCTCGCAGTCGCCTTGCCCGTCGGTGCCTTGGTGCTCGGCGTGCTGGTTTGGTTGATCTTGGGCCCGGCGCGGATCGATCGCACGCGGGTTTACCGCATCGGCTTTGGCGACGATGTGCCGCTGCACTTTCCCGGGGCGGATGGAAAACCCAACGGGCTCGCCGTCGAGTTGGTGCGGGAATCAGCCCGGCGTCAGGGCATCCAGCTGGAGTGGGTCCAGCAGCGGGGCGCTGATCGTGGCCCCATCGATTTGGTTGTCCTGCAGACGATCCGTCCCGAGCGGGCCGCGACGACCCATTTCACGGAGCCCTACCTGGTGGCGAAAAGCTGCTACGTGGTTTTTGCCGACAGCCCGATCCGCGACCTCGCGGGACTGCGCACGGCGCGGGTCAGCCACATCAATTTCGCCGCCCCGCGCGATGCCGTGAAACGGCAATTGCCGGCCGCCACCCTCTTGCCGACCGCGTCCAGCGGTAGTGCGATCGACTTGCTGCGTTCCGGCGAGGCCGACGCTGCCTTTGTCGATCAATACGCCGTCTTCACCTCGCTGCTGCGCGGCGGGCCGGGCCAGCCCCTGCGCATCGTTCCGGTCCCCTCCGAGCCCCGCTTGATGGGCCTGTCGTCGCGTCCGGATCTCGCGGCCGTGGCCGATGAAATTCGGGCCGGTATGCACACTCTCGTCGCCGATGGTTTTGTGCAGCCGCTGCTGGAGCGCTGGGCCTTTTTCCCAAATATCACGGCCGACGTCATCGGCGAGTTGGCGGCCCGGCAGCGGCAGGTCCGCTGGTTGGTTGGGACGCTGGTCGTCCTCGGCGTGCTGCTCGCGCTCGCGGTCTGGTTGGCCGTGCGCACGCGTCGTCAGGCGGCGCAGTTGCGCCAGACCGAGTCGCTCCTGCGCAAGGTCGCGGACCGCCTGCCGGGCGTCGTCTATCAGTTTCGCCTGCGGCCCGATGGGACTTCGTGTTTTCCCTACGCCAGCGATGCCATCCGCCAGATTTACCGCGTGCAGCCGGAAGAGGTGCGCACCGACGCGACCCGGGTTTTTCAGGTGCTGCATCCCGAGGATGTGGCGGCCGTCAGCGCTTCGATTCAAAAATCGGCGGCCGTGCTGACGCCCTGGAATCACGAATTTCGCGTGCAGTTTTCGGACGGTGTGGTGCGCTGGCTGCACGGCAATGCCGCGCCGCAGCGCGATGCCGATGGCTCGATCCTGTGGCACGGCTTCATCACCGATATCACCGAGCGCAAGACAGCCGAGGCGGCGCTCCACGATTTTGAGCGCAAGATTCAGGAGGCGCAAAAGCTGGAGAGCCTCGGGGTGCTCGCCGGCGGCATTGCCCACGATTTCAACAACCTCCTCACGGGCATTCTGGGCAATTCCACGCTCGCCGCCCTGGATCTCCCGGCCGGTTCGCCGGCGCAAGCTTACTTGGAATCGATCCGGCAGGGTTCGTTGCGCGCCGCCGACCTTTGCAAACAGATGCTCGCCTACTCGGGCAAGGGGCGGTTCGTCGTCAAAAACCTTTCGCTCAACGCCCTCGTCGCGGAGACGACCCAACTGCTCCAACTCTCGATCAGCAAGCAGGCGGTGCTGCGCTTCAATCTCGCGCCCAGTCTGCCCCCGATCGAAGCCGATGCCACCCAGCTCCGCCAGGTCATCATGAATCTGGTGATCAATGCCTCCGAGGCGATCGGCGCCAAGAGCGGGGTGATCAGCGTCAATACGGGTGTCACCCGCGTCGACCGCGACTATCTCGGGGGCACCATCCTCGCGCCGGAGCTGCCACCGGGAAACTACGTGTCACTCGAAGTCTGCGACAACGGCTGCGGGATGAACGCCGAGACGCAGGCGAAGATTTTCGATCCGTTTTTCACCACCAAGTTCACCGGCCGCGGCCTCGGTCTCGCCGCGGTGCTGGGCATCGTGCGCGGCCACAAGGGTGCGCTCAAAGTCTACTCCGAGGTCGGGCGGGGCACGACCTTCAAGCTGCTGTTTCCCAGTGCCAACGGTGCGATCGACCCCGCCAATCCCGCCGCCGAGGCGCAGCCCCCCACGTGGCGCGGCGCGGGCTGCGTGCTTATCGTGGACGACGAAGAGACGGTGCGCAGCACGGCAGCGCACATGGTCAAGCGCCTGGGCTTCGACGTGGCGCTGGCGGCCGATGGACGCGAGGGGCTCGAAATCTTCCGGCAACGATCGGGCGACTTTGCGCTGGTGCTCATGGACCTCACGATGCCCCACCTCGACGGCAAACAGGCCTTTGAAGAACTCCGCCGCATCCGCCCGGAGGTCCGCGTGGTGCTCATGAGTGGCTTCAATGAGCAAGAAGCGATCTCGCAGTTCACCGGCAAAGGCCTCGCGGGATTTCTGCCCAAACCCTTCCAATTCGAAACCGTGAGCGAGACCCTGCGCCGGGTCTTGCACCCGACCGCCGGATAGCGAAAGGCCGGTGCGGCCTGACGAGAGACCGGGGGAGGCTGGGGCGTAGTGGATGGCCGGGAGTCGTTCGCAGTCGCAGCGTCGGGGGGTGGGGCTCGTGCGCTGGGTGGGACCGTGGTGGAATTTCCCGAGCTGAAGGAATTCCCGCGAGTCCCTTTTGGGCACGGTTCACGAGCCATCGGCGCAATCGGTCGAAAACCTCGGTAAACGTTGCTAACTTAACACGAGGTAGCGCCGCGCCGTTTAACCGAAGACGATAGCGCAGCCATCCCTGCGCGCCGCGGCGTCAATCAACTCGACTTGAATTCCGGTGCGCCTCTGGTTGTCCTTTATCCTTACTTAAAACCGTGCGTCTGCCTTCGGCATGCGTTCAACGAAAAAACTCCCCCTTAGGATCGGCAAGCGTCTGTCTTGTCTGGAATTCCGCAGTTACTCGTTAAAGCGCGGTAAGGGCGAATAACTCTGTTCACCTAAAATTTAACCCCTCCGTCCAATATGAGCATGATCGGAAATTTGCGCGCCGTTAGCGATGACGTGCTTCAGGAACTCTTGGCGTCTCCTCCGAAGATTCAGGATTTCCTGTATTCGGAAGAAGCGGAAGTGGGCGAAGATCACATCGATATAGACAAGGCGTGGCACGCCATACACTTCGTAGTCACCGGCGGCTCTTGGGAAGGCGATTTTCCTCTCGGCTTTCTTGTGTCCGCTGGTGCGCCCGTCGGAGAAGAAGATGTCGGTTATGGTCCCGCGCGAGCATTTCGTTCGGACGAGGTGCTCGCGATACAAGCTGCGCTTTCAACTGTCAGTGATGCCGAATTTGTCCGACGCTTCTCTGTCGCTGCGCTCAAAGAGGCAGACGTCTATCCATCATTCGGTTGCGCATCGGACGAAGAAGAGAGGCCTTACTTTCTCAAGAATTTCCAGATATTGAAGGCGTTTGTCGCGCGAACTGCTGCGCAGAAGAAGGCGCTGTTAGTATACGTAAATTGAAAGAGCCGAACTCCGAGGGGTCTGCTGCGCCGTAGCGCGCAGCGAGATCCTGGTTGAACAAGCCCGTCGGGACTGACAGCGCGCCGTGGACCGCGGCTGATGCGGATTGTGTTCGGCGGGAGGTGTCGGTGACGTCCGCGCGGCGCGTCGTGACCGTGTAATCGCCGCATCGCGCTCCGTCGCCCGCGCGGCCGCCCTCGGCCACGGCAATCACGATCGTATCTTGGTGGACATCGAGGCCCACCTATTTAGTCGTCGTTTTCATGTGTTTGTCTCCGTTTCAGGTTGTTTGGGTGATTGTTCGCGCTTCGGCCACACCCCTACGGATCGCCGCCGTTTACCACCGGCGTAACCCGCGTATCCAGGGACAAGCACCCTCTTTTTCCGCTGCGTCGTTCACGCAGCTATAATTTCTGGGGAAAAGTGAATCCATGTCCGAGTCAGCCCTGAAATTCTGGTTGATAGACGCTCTTGAGCATCAGAAGCAGCATCCAACGACTTTTGAGCTGCCGGACGAATGGAATCGCTCGAACATTAAAGTCGGCGAGTGGGCCAAGCTCTTCTTCGCCTTCCCGACTGGGCCTGAGCACAGCTTCGAGCGCATGTGGGTGAAGATCGTGGTGGTCGGTCCCAATTGGTATGGCGGCAGCCTCGACAACATCCCCAAGACTTCCGGCTACGTGAGTCTCGGAGATAAATTTAGATTCGAGCCGCGCCACGTTATCAGCATCTGGCCTCCACGGCATTACTTTGGCTCGCTGCTGTTACGGCCGCCAGAAGATGAGCCCAACTCGGAGGGTTCTGCTGCGCCGTAGCGCGCAGCGGGACCCTAGTTGATCGTGGGCGCACCATGGCGGCGTGCGCGAGGGTCGGGCAGCCCGGGCTGAAGCTCCGGGCTACGTGGAGCGCGGATTAAACGGATTGGGTTGCGTGCAAACGAGAGGTGACGTCCGCGCCGCGCGCCGTGACGGTGTGATCGCCGCACCCTCGGCGGGCGATGGAGTCGTCTGGTAGGGGTGGCGCCAGACTGCGTTTTTTTCCGGCGGCGCCCGCGATTCAGCAAGGGGCGCAGACCGGGTGCGCGGCACATTGCAGACGCGGGGTCGCTACCTTTTCAGCGGCAGCGGTAGCCAGCTGACCAGAATTCTCTTGGCCCCTCCCCGGACACTTACGACGGCGGCGCGACACCGTGCGACGCGAGCTCGACGGCGTAGCCGCGGCTCACGAGAGCACGGAGGATTTTTTCGGCCGCGCAACCGGCCTCAACGTCGAATCCGCGGCGTAGCTTCGGCATCAGATCCTCGCCTGGGTCATTTTCACAGGCGTAGAGGAAGTTGCCGGGGGGCGGATGCGTGCGCCGGGCAAGGAGCTTTTGCCCGCCCCACATGCCCTCGATTACTTCAATGTTAACCACCGCGCCGCCGCGGTAATGCAATTCGACGGGCAAGTCTTTGATAATTCGAAAGCGCGGCATGGAGACGGGGTAACGGCCGAGCTCAGTAAATTCGCCACACGAACAATTCTCGGCCACCCGCGGCGCCGCTGCCCAAGCGAACGGGCTCCCGGCTCGGGCCGTCGACGAGGATGTAGATCACCCGATCCCGCAACACCGGCGCCGGCCCGGTAAATACCAGACGAAGGCGTTGGGCGTCTTTCGCCTCAATGGCGTCCAAAGCATGCGGCAAACCGTCAACGGTGAGGTGGCGCGAGGAAGTCATGCCGACGGGTGTAGTTCTTGCCGAGGTGGTGTCGAGTGTTCATTTGAACACGTATTGGTTTCCCGCCGCCTCCGGTCCAAGGTGCGGACAAGACCGCGGCTGGTCGCCGGCTCGGACGAGTGGATCCCGGTTGCCCCCGACGTCCGGTCGAGCGAGAGGCCGATCACGTCTGATTCAGCCCGGGAATGGCGGCGGGGAGGGGGCGGCCATGAGCGATTTGCTGGGGTGGCAGGCGTAAAGCCAGCCCCACAGGGGCAGAGTCGGCGGTCGCAGACTGCCGCTACAGGGGGAGGAATGGCAGGCGTAAAGCCAGCCCCACCGGAAGGGGGCGAAAAATTGATTGGATTTTCCCCGGCGAACCTGCACTTTTCCGGCCTCTTCACGCCAGAGTAGCTCAGTGGTAGAGCAGAGGACTCATAAGCCTTTGGTCGCGAGTTCAATCCTCGCCTCTGGCACCAGTTTCACCGGCCCCGGGTTATTTTGTAACCGGCCCAAGCCGATCCAAC
>CANGHW010000241.1 GCA_947453695.1 Opitutia bacterium | reverse complement strand
GACGCGTAGACGTTGATGTCCTTCTTGATGGCGTAGGAGAGACCGCCCATCCAGGAGGTGCCGGCGACGCGGGAGAACTGGCCGTCGCGGTCACCCGCGTAGGACGGATCGTAGTTGTAGACGCCTGGAGGATAGGTCGCGGTGTCGGCGAAGGCGTAGGCCGGAGGAGCGAAGTAGGGGAAGTTCGAGGTCAAGACCTGGCCGCTGTCGCGGTGCATCTCGCGGCGGACGCCACCGAGGATGGTGAGGCGGTCATCGAGGAGCTGGCCCTGATAGTTGATGTAACCGGCCTGCTCTTGATAGCCGTAACCGTCGAGGAGGGTGCGGTCGATCGCGGCGAGGGGCTTGATGTCGGGAGCGACTTCGAAGCCCGGATCGAACTGCGTGAAGACCTGTTGGACGGTCTTGATCACGCCGAAACGGTCGCGGATGACTTGGTTAACCGGGACCTGGCCAGCATTGGCGAGACCGGCGGGCACGAAAGCGTTGTTCGGATTGCCGGCGGGATTGGTCGAGCCGGGGATCTGAGCGTAGAACGGGAAGAGCGGCGCGGTGGCGGCGTTCGCGTTATACTGCTGGAGGGCCTTGCGGAAGAAACCACCGGCGAGGACCTTGTTCTTGATGCCGAACGCGTCTTTCTTGAAGACGAAGTCGAACTGGTGATCGGTCAGCTTGCGGTAGTAACCGGCGCTGGACGCGATCTGGGAGTTGAACAGGCGGCCATCGGCATAAGGATTCATCGTGCCTTCGATTGCATCGAAGCGTGAATTGTCCTTGGTGATGACGTAGCGGGCGTCCATCCAGTCGAAGGGCGAGGCCTCGACGGTGGCGGACGTGAGCGCGATGTCGTTCTTGGTGTAGGCGCCACGCTCGGTGTAGTTGAACGCCTTGTCGTGGATGCGCTGACCGCTGCGATCAGTGTAGTAGGCGCCCTTGATGATCTTGGTGTAGGTGGCCTTGGTCAGATCATTGGAGGCGATACGCATATCGTTGCCCCAGGTGCCGTAGCCGCCGGGGTTAAAGATACGGGTGCGGTAGGCGCCGACGGGATCGGCGTTGGCGGTGAGACCAGCGGCCGCGATGAGAGCAGGCGTTGGGGTGCCATAGGCTTGGAACCAGCCGTCTGGATAGAACCAGTCCTGGCGGTTTTCGTTGAACTTGTTGTCCACGAATTCCGCTTCGAAGGTGATCTTCACCTTGCCGCTCTTGAACGGATTGATCGCGAGGGACGCGGTGATGTTGTTGTTCTTGTCGAACTCCCAGCGACGGTCGCCGCCGCTGTTTTCCCAGCCGCCGACGATGCGCATCGCAGCGCGATCACCGAAGGATTGGTTGGTATCGACGGTGACCTTGGTCTTTTGGTCGGTGCCGGTGGTGTAGTCGACGGTGGTCGGGATCTGCGTGAACGAGGGCTGCTTGGTCACGTAGTTGATGACGCCGCCGGGGGCGCCGGAGCCGAAGAAGAGGGCGGCCGGGCCTTTGACGATTTCAACGCGCTCAGCGTTGTCCACATTCCACGAACCGTAGCGAGTGACGCCGTTGCGGAGGAGGGTATTGACCTGGAAACCGCGCATCGTGAACGCGCCTTGCGGGGTCGCGCCGTTGGCCGGACGGGCCATGCGGAACGCGTTGTCGCCGGAGCCGGACGAGGTGTAGCGCAGGATGTCGGTGATCGTCGACGTGTTGGTGTCGGCGAGGAACTCGGCGCTCTTCACTTCGATGGCGAGAGGGGTGCGCTGGATCTCAACGCCGATACGGGTGGCCGTAACGGAGTTGGTCTTCAGGTAACCGTAGTCCTTGTCGGTGCTGACTTGGAACGGCGAGAGGGCTTGCACGCCTTCGTCGGTCTTGAGTTTGGTCGCGGGGGCCGCGGACTTGGTCGCAGCAGCGGCCGCGGGAGCCTTGGCGGCCGGGGCGGCAGAGCCTTCGAGTTCAGCGAGGCGTTTGCGGAGGGCGGCGTTTTCATCCTGCAACTTGCGCAGGGAATCGGCCGACGGGGCCTGGGCTAAGCTGGTGCTGGCGGCGATGGACGTCGCCAAGCACAAGCTCACGAGTTTCTTAGCACGGTCGAGCGAGCCCGACTGGGTGGACTGTGGTTTCATGGGGTTGGTGGTGGTGGTGGGATTTCGTGCCCGGGACGCAGTGTCGCCCGAAGCGGATCGAAAAGTGTTTAGAGCGGGGTGGTGGTTACAGGAGCAGACTTCGGTTCAACGAGAGTAGGGGAAACAGTCACGCCGATGCGGCCATGGGCGCCGGGATTCTCGACGCGCCACATGAGTTGATCGACGACGCGGCGCACAAGGGTGGGGAGGTTGATATCGATGGCGGCAGGGAGGTGGTCGAGGTTGTGGTAGATAACGGGATTATAGTTGCCGAGGACGGCGTCGAAGTCGCGGCCAGCCTGCTGACCGGCTTCGCGCAAGGCGCGGAAGAATGAGCCGCAAAAGTGATCCACGGGAATGTAGAGGCCGGTCGGGCGCGGCTTGGACGCGAGCAGGCGGCGCACGAGCGTTTCACTCTCGTTGGGGGCGTGGGTGATCTCGAGGTAGCTGACGCCGGGATTGGATTCGCCCAAAATGCTGTGCACCGAAAGGCCGATCTCGCCGGCGCGCTGCACGAAGGCCCGCACGCGGCGGGAGATCGCGCTGTAGTCGGGATCAGTCGTGATGACGGCGACGGATTTGTGACCGCGACGCTTGAGGTAATCGGCGGCAATCTGACCGTTTTCCTCGTTGTTGGGCTCGACGAAATCACCCGGGAACGTGGTTGAACGGCGAGTCATGAACCACACGTGCGGGAGCGCGCCAAGACGGGCCATGCAGGCGGCCGAAGGCTCCATGCCCTGGATGATCATGCCATCGAGTTTCGCCTCGGCGAGACGCGATGGCAGCTCGTCCGGGGTGTTCGAGAAAAGAATGCTGAGGTCGACGCGGTAGCGCGGGTTGCCAGACTGGATTTGGAGCAGCTGATCCTGAAACCAGTTCAGGCTGGGATTGTTGGATTTGGCGCCGACAAACCAGACGCCGATCTTGCGGAGGTCGGGCTTGCGGGCCTTGGGGCCGCGGCGGCGCTCGATCGGCGCGGGCCGATAGTTGTGCTGCTTCATCACCGCCTGGATGCGCGCGAGGCTGTCGGGCGCCACGATGGCAGGCTGATTGATGGCACGGGAAACCGTGGCCGGAGAGACCTTCGCTTTTCTAGCGATCTCAGCAATCAACATGGATAGGGGTGGGTAGAATCAGTGGTGGGCCTGAAACTTTCAGAATGAAACATGAAAACGCGTGAAAGGCGTCAAGTTGTTTTCCCGGGATCGCAGCTGTTGCCGGAGGTTTGCGGGAAGTGGGATCGCGGGAACCACTTCGCAACCGATGCGGCTACCGGAATGCGCGTCGGGGGCGGGGGGCTGAACTCAGCGGCGGAGGGCACGACGCCAGGCGCCGAGGAGTTCCGTGCGGGCGCGAACGGCATCGGGCCAGGCGTGGGGATCGGTGCTGACGTGATAGCCGTGGCTCATACCGAGTTCGGGACAGACCCAGAGTTCGTTGCCGGGGCGGGGGCCGGCGAGCCAGCAGGCGAAGAGGTCCTCGGCGAAGGCCACGTAGTCGCGGAATTCAGGCGTGAGGGCACCGCGGCCATTGGTGACGGGCACCTGGCAGTGCTGGCTGTTGAAGGGGCGCAGATGAAACATCTGGGAGTGCTGGATGAGCTCGGGCCAGACGAGGAGCCGCTTCGAGTAGTCTGGCGGCAGCAGGTGCTTCGAAACGGCGAAGTGGGAGTGGTCCCACGTCACGGGGAGCAATTCGCCCGTCGCCTTGCGATACAGGCGGGCGATTTCGTCGAATTTTTCCGGCGTCTCGGTCGCGGTATCGCGGTGGGTTTCCAAGTGCACGGCGACGCCCAGGGCGCGGGATTCACGGAGCAGCTTCACGGCGACGCGCGCGGCTTCGGCCGGGGGCGTATCGTGATTGAGTAGTTGGATGTTGATGAACCGCACGCCGAGGTCGCGCTGGGCAAGGAGACGAGGGAGGGCGTCGGCCACGCTCTTGGCATCGAATCCACTCATCAGGCAGAGTCCATGGCGGTCGGCCTCGGTTTTGAGCTCAGGAGTGGCGTAGGCGCAGACGCCATCAAAGCCGGCGTCGTGAATCGCGCGGACCTTGCTGGCGAGTGACCACTCGCGGCGGGGAGTGGGATAGCCGATCATCGACCACGTGGTGGCGCACATGACGAGCCGAGGGGTGGGGCGGGCGGTTTTCATGAATGAAATGAAAAAACATGAAAACGGTTATTGAATTTCAGTCCCGCGCCAGCTTATTCCCGCGACTTCACGCATGCCGCGCCTTGCGGTCCAGCGTGCACCTTGCACCGGCGTATGTCCGACCACCCCTTCACCCAACGCGCCTCGTGGATCTGGTCCGCGGAAGGCACCCATGCTGCTCCGGCTTCGGAGGCGGCAACTCCCTCGCACTATCAGGTGCGCCTGTTCCGCCGCACCTTCGACATCGGGCCGCGCGCGATAGAAACAGCAAAGTTGGTGGTCTACGTTTCGGGCGACAGCCGCTACCTGTTTTATTGTAACGGTGAACGGGTGGCCCGGGGCCCGGCCAAGGGAGACGTGAATCATCAGTTCTACGAAACCGTCGACCTGACTCATCACCTTCGGCCGGGACGCAACGTCCTCGCGGCGCTCGTGCTCGACATGTCACGGGTGGCGCATCGGCCAACGCAGCTCGGCGCGCCGTGTTCGGTGATGACCTATGCGGGTGGCTTTGTGCTGGATGGCGTCTTGCGGGGAGCCGCGGCCGATGGGGCCGTGTCGGACATGGAAGATCTATCGACGGACGCTAAATGGAAAGTCGCCGTCGACACTGCGCACCGGTTCCAAAACGAAAACACGACCTTTGAGGGTTACCATGGCTACTTTGAGCACCGCGTTTCACGGCTGGTGCCCGAGGGCTGGACGGGCGTCGACTTTGACGACCGGGCGTGGTCGGCGGCGACGGTCCTTTATAAGGCGGAGTTGCTGGTGAATCGCCGCGATCCGACCAGTCCCTACGGACTTGTGCCGCGGATGATCCCGGCGCTGGAAGAGGCGGATCTCGGCCGCCCGTTTGCGGATGTGTTTGTTCCCGGCGGCGCCGAAGCCCCGGGCGGATGGCGCGCGGCGATCGGCGGAGGCCCCGGTGCGGCCAACGGCGTGACGATTCCGGCCAATACGAGTGTCGAGGTTATTCTCGACGTGGGCGAACTTACGACGGCCTACCCACGCTTGGAGATTAACGGCGGTGCAGGTGGCGCGGTGTTGTTGACCTACGCCGAGGCGCTTCGGCTGCCGTGGAGCACGCCTGGCGCGAAACTCCTCGGTCGCCAGCAACCACTCGGCAATCTTGCTTCGCATTTCGCGGATGAGAGCACGGGGTGGACCTTTGACCGCCGCGGGAAAATCACGGGTTGGCGCGACCGCTGGGATCCAGCCGGGCGAAGTGCCGGCCGGCATGTGGAAGTATTCGAGCCGCTGCACTGGCGGGCGTTTCGCTATCTCGGCCTGACGATCACGACCGGAGCGGAACCGCTGACGGTGCGCGCTGCGGGTCACCGTTTCACGGCCTACCCCTACAGCATCGCAGGCGAGTTTCGCTGCTCGGATCCGAAGCTGGAGAAAATCTGGCGCGTGGCACTCCGCACGATGCTGCTGTGCTCGCACGAGACGTTCGAAGACTGCCCGCACTACGAGCAGATGCAGTATGCGGGAGACACGATGATCACGTCGAAGATCGCGATGCTCACGACGGGCGACTACCGCCTGACGAAGCAGGCGCTCTATCACTTTGACTGGTCGCGGCTGTCGGACGGTCTCACTCAGAGCCGGTTTCCCTCACGGCTCGTGCAGATCATTCCCTCGTGGTCGCTGCACTGGATCACGTGTGTGCGCGACTACGCGATGTGTTCCGGAGATGTAGCGACGGTGAAGGACCTGATGCCCGGCATGACTGCGGTGTTGGACTGGTTTCGCCGCCACGGCGATACAGACGGACTGCCGGCGAAATTGCCCTTCTGGAATATCACCGATTGGTGCCCCTGGTGGCCGCGGGGCGTCGTGCCGGGATCGGCAGACGGCCCGACCTGCATCATCGCGGCGCAATATATCGTCGCTCTCGAGGAGACCGGTGATCTTTACCTATTGCTCGGCGATACCGCGGCTCATGCGCAATTTGTAATGGAGGCGCGGGAACTTCGGTTTGCGTTACACGCCCGCTTCTGGTCCGAGACCGAAGGCCTCTACGTCGACCGGCCCGGCGGTCCCGAGATCAGCCAATATGGCAACGCGTGGGCGGTTCTTTGCGGCGCGGCCGGTGTGCGGGAGAGGGAGATTTTGCTGCGCCGGTTTCCGCATGACGAGAAACTGGCCCCGGGATCTTTCTTCTGGTGGCACGCGGGCTTCGCGGCGCTCGCGCGGTGCGGCGGCTACGACCGCATGCCCGAGTTTCTCGGCCCGTGGCACGAGTCGGTTGACGGCGGACTCGATACCTTCGTGGAGGAAAACAGCTACTGGCGCTCACTCTGCCATG
>CANGHW010000240.1 GCA_947453695.1 Opitutia bacterium | reverse complement strand
CGCCATCAAACGCGCCCGCGACGCCGGCATCATCTTCGTCGCCGCCGCCGGCAACGACGGCCAGGTAATCCAGACCGCTCCCAACTACCCCGCCGCCTACGCTCTCGACAACATTGTCGCCGTCGCCTCCACCACCCGGCAGGACAAACTCGCGAGCTACTCCACCTACGGCTCCGGCCTCGTCGACCTCGCCGCCCCCGGCTCGTCGATCCTCTCGCTGGGCATTACCAATCCCACTTCCTACGCCGTCCTGAGCGGCACTTCGATGGCCGCGCCTCACGTCACGGGCGCGCTCGCACTGCTCAAACAGAAATTCCCCGAAGAAAACTACCGCGGTCTCATCAATCGCCTCCTCTCCACGGTCGACGAACTTCCCGCTCTCAATCACGCCGTCCATACCAACGGCCGACTCAACCTCGTTGCTGCGCTCACCTCCACCGACCACCGCCCCTTCAACGACGACTTCGCCCGCCGCGCCATCATCACCGGCGAGACTAACTTGGTCCGCAGTTCCAACCAGTTCGCCACCATCGAGCCTGGCGAGTCCAATCACAGCGTTCCCGGCACTACCGGGTCCCTGTGGTGGAGTTGGACCGCTCCCGCTGGCACCGAAAAAGTGCTCATCAACGCCGCCGGGAGCGCCATCGACACCGTCCTCGCCGTTTATACCGGCACCACCCTCGCCGCCCTCCAGCGCGTGGCCGCCAACGACGATGTCTCCGCCACCGACAAGACCAGCTCTCTCACCTTTACCGCCACGCCCGGCACCACCTACACGATCGCCGTCGCCGGGAAAAACAGCTCCGAAGGCCTCATCACCTTCAAGCTCGCTGCCCTTCAGGCCAACGACGCCTTTGCCGCCGCCCGCGTCCTCACCGGTCCCTCCGCCGTCGTCACCGGCAACAACGCCAACGCGTCCCGCGAGTCCGGCGAGCCGCTCATTATCACCCGCGCCCGTGGCCTCAGTCTTTGGTATAAGTGGGTCGCACCCGCCACTCGCCGCTACCAAGTGTCCACCTATTCCTCCGGGGATCCCGTTGTTGGCATCTACACCGGCACCTCCCTCTCCACGCTCGCGCTCGTCACCTCTAACGACGACAGCGGCCCCTACTTCGACAGTCTCGCCACGCTCAACGCCACCGCCGGCGTCACCTACTACATCTGTGTCGACGCCTCCTCCGGCACCGGCGGCAGCTTCACGCTCAGCATCGCCGATTCCGAGTGGCAATACGTCACCGATGATCCGCTCTACGCCGCCCCCGCCGTCGGCGCCGATGGCACCATCTACTTTGGCGACGAATACGGCCTCATCCACGCCGTCAACCCCAACGGCACCCGCAAGTGGCGTTACACCGGCACGCTCGGCTACATCGAGGCCGGCTCCATCGCCCTCGCACCCGATGGCACCGTCTACTCGGTCGACGACCTCGGCTACGTCTACGCCCTCAACCCCAACGGCACGCGTAAGTGGACTTACCAGGCTGGTGACTACATCTGGACCGCCCCCGCCGTCGCCACCGACGGCACCGTCTATATCAAATCCGACGACGGCCAGCTCTACGCCCTCAACCCCGACGGCACGCTCAAATGGAAAGCTGCCGTCCCCGGCGATACCTACACCTCACCCACCATCGCTCCCGATGGCACCATCTACCTCGGTTCCGGTGATAACGCCCTCTACGCCATCAATACCGACGGCACCCAAAAATGGCGCGTCGACCTCGGCGCCGCCATCTTCGCCTCTCCCGCCATTGGCGCCGAAGGCACGCTCTACCTCGGCAATTACGAGGGGCGCTTCCTCGCCCTCCGTCCCGATGGCACGGAAAAATGGCGCTTCGAAACCGGTGCTCCCCTCTCCTCATCCGCTGCTCTCGATGCCCGCGGCTTTGTCTACTTCGGCAGCTACGACACCAAGCTCTACGCTCTCAACGCCACCACCGGCGTGAAGCAGTGGGAGTTCGCCACCGGTGATATCATCCGCGGCACCTGCCCCGTCGTCGCCGACGATGGCGCCATCTACATCGGCAGCAGCGACGGTCTCGTGTATGCCCTCGAGCCCGACGGCAAACTCCGCCGCACCTACGCCACCTCCGGCCTCATCTACGCCGCGCCCACCATCGCCGCCGGCCGCCTCTACGTTCCGTCCGGCGACGCGAAACTCTACGCCTTCCAAATCGGCGCCAACCTCGCCGATACCCCCTGGCCCACCGCGCGCCAAAACCTCCGCCGGCTCGGTCGCGCCGAACCCCTCACCGGCATTCCGACCATCACCGCTCAGCCCGCCGCCCTCACTTCCGTCTCCACCGGCAGTTCCACCTCGCTCTCCATCGCCGCCACCACCGCCGCCGGCACACTCACCTACCAGTGGTTCTTCAACCAGGTCGCGATCACCGGCGCCACCTCCGCCACCTACGCCCTCTCTTCGGCCCAAACGTCCGACGCTGGTTCCTATCAAGTTCTCCTGACCGGCCCCGGCGGTTCCATCGTCAGCCGCGCCGTCACGCTGGACGTCAAGTCCAACGCCGCCACCACCGCCCGCCTCGTCAACCTCGCCGTCCGCACCACCGCCGGTGCAGGCGACAAACTCCTTATCGTTGGTCTGGCCATTGGCGGCGCCGGCACCACCGGCGACAAGCCCCTACTCCTCCGCGGCGTCGGCCCCACCCTCGGCGCCTTCGGCGTCCCCGGCGTCCTCGCCGATCCGAAACTCTCCCTCTATGCCGGCACGACCCTTCTTGCCGAAAACGACGACTGGTCCGGCACCACCGCCATCGCCAACACCGCCGCCGCCCTCGGCGCTTTCGCCTACTCCGGCCCCGCCAGTAAAGACGCCGCACTCTCCCTCGCCCGTCCCGCCGGAAGTTATACGGTGCAACTCTCCGCCGCCACCGGCGCCGCCGGCATCGCCCTCGCTGAAATCTATGACGCCACGCCTTCGACGGCGTTCACTGCGACGACTCCGCGCCTGGTCAACGTCTCCGCCCGCACCACCGTCGGCAGCGGCGGCGATGTGCTCATCGCCGGCTTCGTCGTCGGCGGCACTGGCAGCAAAACTGTCCTTATTCGCGCCATCGGCCCCACACTCGGCCTCTTCGGCGTCCCCGGCGTCCTCGCCGATCCCAAGCTCGAACTTTACGCCGCCGGCGGCACCACCCCGATCTCGACCAACGACAACTGGGGAGCCTCCGCCAACGCCACCCAGATGAGTGCCACCTTCGCCACGGTCGGCGCCTTCCCCCTCGCCCTCGAAACCAAAGACGCCGCCCTCCTCGTGACCCTCCCCCCCGGCAGCTACACCGCCCAAGTCACCGGCCTCGGCAACGCCACCACGAGCACCGGCGTCGCCCTCATCGAAGTATACGAGGTGCCCTAAGAACCCGGCATCTCTTTCGTTGTTATCCAATCTCCACGCCAAAGATTTTCCCAACCATGGAACTCCGACTCCCAACTATTAGCCGTAAGCTCATTGTCTCCGCAATCGTTACTCTACTCCTCGCCCACCGTGCGCTCGCGCAAGATGCGGCCGCACCTCTAACTGCAGAAGAAAAAAAACAGGGATTCAGCAATCGCACGCTTCTCGCCAAGGCCCGGGACTCAAATACTCCAGCCGAAGTTACGGCCGCGGAATCTAGTGAAGGTTTCCGCCTTCGAGGCATGCTCCCCGGAACGAGCGCCCTCCGCGTCCTTGAACCTGCAGCCGGTGAATCAATCTTGCAGGCAGTTGATCGCCTGCGCGCCACCGGACGATACGAATACGTCGAGCCGGACTATCTTATGAAGGTCGACTTGGCGCCCAATGACCCCCGCTATCTTGCCGGCGATCAATGGGGTCTGCGTAATACCGGCCAGAATGGAGGCAAAGCCGGAGCCGACATTAGTGCCGAGGCCGGCTGGACGATTCAAACCGACGCGAGCTCGGTCATCGTCGCAGTAATCGACTCTGGTATGCGCCTTACCCACGAGGACCTCGCCCCCAATCTATGGGTGAACCCAGGCGAAAACGGTGGTGGCAAGAATACCAATGCCTTCGATGACGACGGTAATGGCTACATCGACGATGTTAATGGAATTAACGCCAACATTGGTTTTCTCTTCCCTGGCAACGGCAATCCTGTCGATGTCGCCGGCCACGGCACCGCAGTCGCCAGCGTAATCGCCAGCGCCGGCAACAACGGAATCGGCATGACCGGTGTAGCATGGAGTGGCAGCCTCATGGCTCTGCGTTTCATCGATTCATCGGGTTTCGGTCTCGTTTCCGAGGAGATCCGTTGCATCGACTACGCGATCGCAAAGAAGGCCCAAATCATCAACGCGAGCTTTGGCGGCACGTCCTATTCGCAATCGCTGTTCGAGGCCCTCAAACGAGCCCGCGACGCCGGAATTATCGTGGTCTGTTCCGCTGGCAATGATGCAGAGAATAACGACCTCAGTCCGCACTATCCCTCCGGGTATCTCCTCGACAATATTCTCTCAGTTGCGAACTCCACGCGCACCGATGTCCTTTCGTCGTCGAGTGATTTCGGCTCAGGTCTCATTGATCTCGCGGCACCTGGCACCTCGATCCTCACCGCCAGCGCGGCCAGCAACAATGGCTACCAAGTCGTAAGTGGCACCTCGTTTTCTGCCCCCATGGTCACCGGAGCTCTTGCCCTTCTCCGCGCGAAATTCCCCAGCGACACCTATCGCGACTCGATTAATCGCCTCCTGCGTTCGGTTGACGTTTTGCCTGTCCTCTCCGGCAAAACCGCTACCAGCGGCCGGCTCAACCTCGCCTCGGCCCTTCGCAGTGCCGTCTCCCGCCCCTTTAACGACGAATTCGCTACTCGTTCCGTCCTTTCAGGTGAATCGATCACCGCTCGAAATGCGTCGCAGGGATCCACCAGAGAAAGCGGCGAACCGGTCCATGCTGGCACGGCAGGTAACGGCTCACTCTGGTGGAGCTGGACCGCGCCTCGCAGCGGCAGCGTCACCATCGAGACGACCGGCAGCCTCTATGACACACTCTTACAAGTATATACCGGCGCGACTCTGACGACACTTACTTCGGTCGCCAACAACGACGATCAGTCGTCGTCTCTCAACACCAGCAAAGTTTCGTTCGCTGCCACCGCAGGCACCACCTACCAGATTGCCGTCGATGGTAAAGGGACTACCACCGGACTTGCCGTGCTCAGCATCAAACTTCTTTCGAGCAACGATAATTTCGACTCCGCGCAAACCGTCAGCGGTCGGAGTTGGAACGTTACCAGCGAGAATCGCAACGCCACCCGCGAGACCGGCGAACCCCGCATCAAGAACAACGCCGGAGGGCATTCGGTCTGGTATCGCTGGGTTGCACCCGTGACCCGCCGCTACCACATCTCGTCGTTTAGCTCAGATTTCGACACCATGGTGGGTGTCTTCACCGGCACTGCGATTTCTTCGCTCGCAGAGATCAATAGCTCCACCACGGACGCCGACAGCAACTATACTGCGAGCTCCGCGGGGCTCACGTTCACCGCCACTGCCGGCACCACCTACTTTATCGTCCTCGACAGTGAAGTATCTTCTACCGGCACAAGTGCCGTCGGAGAGTTTAAGCTGTCGTGCGTCGACTCAGAATGGGAGTCGCTGAGCAATGGTGGGTTAAATACCCTGGCTCTCGCCACCGACGGCACACTCTACGGCGTCGATCGCTTCGGCTATCTCTATGCTCTTGATCCGGATGGTAGCAGAAAATGGCGTTACTTGATGACAGGGTTTGGCACATTCTCGGCGCCCGCAGTGGCTAGTGATGGAACTATTTACGCGGGCGACGACTTGGGCTACCTGCACGCCGTCACTCCCGCCGGAGTCCGCAAATGGCGAATCCCTACTGCCGGTGTTATCCAATCTTCGGCAGCGCTCGCTACCGACGGCACCATCTACATCCGTTCCGATGACGGAAAACTTTACGCTCTCAATCCCGCCGATGGCTCCACCAAATGGACGGTTACGATCGGCACAAGCACCACCGGCACGTCCTACACGTCCCCAGTCGTAGCCCCGGATGGAACTATCTACTGCGCCGGCGCCAGCTCACGCCTCTACGCCATCACCCCGGCGGGCGCCACCAAGTGGACTTTTCAGACCGATTTTATTTTCGCTTCGCCGTCCATCGCGAGCGACGGCACCGTCTATATAGGCGTGAGTGCACCAACCCGCCGCATGTATGCCCTTCGCCCCGACGGCAGCACCAAGTGGGAATATATTATTGGCGACTCAGTCAGTTCTTCAGCTGCGATTGGGGCTGACGGCACGATCTACTTTGGCAGCGCCGACAAAAACATTTACGCCCTTACCGCCAACGGCGCGCTGCGTTGGACTTACGAAACTGGCGGTGCCATTCGCAATTCTTCGCCAACCGTCGCCTCTGACGGCTCGATTTACGTAGGTAGTGGAGACGGCAAACTCTACTGCCTCGAACCTGAAGGCACGCTTCGACGCACCTACGCTACGGCCAATGAAGTGCGCTCTTCGCCTTTGCTGCAAAACGGACGGCTCTACCTCTCCAGTTGGGACTACCGACTCTACGCCTTGGAAGTGGGACAGGTTGTCGCCAGCACGGCGTGGCCGATGCATCGCCAAAACATCAGTCGCT
>CANGHW010000239.1 GCA_947453695.1 Opitutia bacterium | reverse complement strand
GGCGTTTTCGCTCCCGCCGGCCGTCGCGGCCGCGAAGCGCGTTGTAATTCTCGGCGACAGCATCACCTACGGCGGCACCTATGTAGACTTCGTCGAAACGGTCATCCGCACCCGCGTGCCGGAATGGCGGGGCGAGATTCTAAATCTCGGACTTTCGAGTGAAACCGTCTCCGGCCTCTCCGAGGACGGTCATGCCGGCGGAAAATTTCCCCGGCCCGATCTCCACGAACGCCTCGCACGTATCCTCGCCCAGACGAAACCTGACCTCGTCCTGGTCTGCTACGGGATGAACGACGGGATTTATTTTCCGTTTGCCGAAGAGCGGTTCGCCAAGTTTCGCGAGGGCATGACGCGTTTGCGCGCGGCCGTGGCTGCGTCCGGTGCGAAGCTCATCCACGTCACCCCGCCCGTCTTCGACCCTCTGCCCATCGCGGCCAAAGTGCTTCCCGCCGGTCGCGCGGCCTATCCCACGCCCTATGCAGGCTACAACGATGTCCTCGACCGCTATGCGGCGTGGCTCATGGCGCAGCGCGCGAATGGTTGGGACGTGATCGATGCTCACGGCCTCATGGCCGCCTCGCTGGCGAGCCTGCGGCAGAAGAATCCCGCATTTACCTTTTCCAAAGACGGCGTGCACCCCGACGCGCTCGGCCACGCTGTGATTGCGCGGGCCATCCTCACTGCGTGGGGCCTGCGACCGGACGAGGATGAACTCCTTGCCCGGCTCGTCGCGCAGCCCGAGAGCGATTTGCTGAAACTTGTGCGCGAACGCCGCAAGCTGCTGATGAACGCCTGGCTCACCGCCACCGGTCACACCCGCCCGGGCGTGCCGGCCGGATTGCCTCTCGTTCAAGCCGAGGCCAAGGCGGCTGAACTGAACGAAAGGATCCGGCTGCTGAAGTAGAGCGGGTCGGCGACTACGCTTCACTGCTCGATCACTTCGTGGGCACCCGGTTCAGCGTGTAGGCGATGCGCGGATTGAGCGGGGGCTCGCCTGCCGTCGATTCCACGTGGCCGAGGTCGAAATCGTAGATGAATCCCGGCTTCAGATCCGGCAGTTCAACGTCGACCGTGCGGTTGCCGTTGCTGAGCGTAACCTTTGCAGCGGCGAATTCCGTCTTTTCCATCTCGGGCGAGCCATAGCTCGCGTGGTATTTGTAGTAGTAGCGTTGGCCGATCCAGCGGGAGGGTTCGGCGGCGTTGGCGGCTAGCGGGGCAGTGAAATCGAAGCGAAAGCCGCGGGGCGTCACATGCATGGTGAGTGGATCAAAGGGCGTGGGTCCGGCGGGTTTGACGGTGCCGAGGCCTTCGCCGCCGGCCCATGAGAGGTGGGTGCGGCCGACGACGAGCGTGTCGCCGAGCCACGCGAACCGGTGCAAGCCGCCCTGAAGTTTTTTCGTGTCGATGAGCAGGACGCAGGCACCCTGCCACGTGCCGTCGATTTCCTCGGGCAGGAGGCGGAAGATGCGGGGGACGTTCATTTCACCGACGATCATCTGGCCGCCGAAGGGACCCCAGGCGGGCGTTTTTGGGATCGTGAGCATCTGCGTGGGCGAGTTGGCGTAACTGGCGAACGGGATCTGTATCGCGGGCTGGGAGCGCAGGGCCTCGAGCTTCTCGACGGGGAATTTCAACGGATCACCGCCATCCCAGTCTTGACGCCACACGAGGCTCGCGGGATGGCCGTAGAAGCCGTTGCGTTTTACGACGTGAACGGGACTCGTGCCGCGCCAGTCGCCCTGGTTGTCGTTGACGAAGAAGTTTCCAGCGGCGTCGAAGCCCATGCCGTCAGGGGAGCGGAAGCCGAAGGCGAAGGGCGTGCCTGCTCCAGTCTGCGGATCGACCTCAATCACGCAGCCACGATACGGGACGCGCGAATACATGCGGCCGGCGGCATTGGCGACTTTGCCGCCCCACTCGCCCGCGTAAAATTGTTCGCGCGGCAGGCCGAGATCGACCCAGGCGCCGCGGATCTCTTCGCGCACACTCGCGCCATTGGAGGCGAGGTTGAGCGAAACGTAGAGTTTGCCGTTGGGGCCGCGCACGGGGCCGAAGGCAAATTCGTGATAGTTGCCGGTCATGCCGAAGCCGTCCCACACCGTCTCGTAGGAATCGGCCACGCCGTCACCGTTGGTGTCACGGAGGCTGGTGAGCTCAGGGCGCTGCATTACGAGCACGCTGCCGTCGTCCTCGACCAGGAGACCGAGAGGCTCATGGAGGCCTTCGGCGAAGATTTTCCACGAGGTCGTCTTGGGGTCGAAGAAGGCGACTTCACCGTGGTGAAACGCGGCGGCGAGTCGGCCGTCCCTCGCGACGGCGAGTCCGCCGATTTGCGGGTCGACGCCGGAGGGCGTGGGGAGTTTGCCGATCGCGTAGTGTTGCTCGACGCGAGTTTCGTTAACCGCGGCCTTGGTGGGCTCGGCGGCGGAGGCGTCGAGGGGAGAAGTCAGCGCCAGCGCCAACGCAGCGAGTGGGGAAAGGAAGAGCGGCTTCATGGCGTGCACAGCGCGGAGGAGAGCGTGAGGGTGAAGTCCGCCGCTTCGGCGGGCGTGAGGGTTAGAACCGTGCCGGACCATTTGCCGACCGTGCTCGTCCATTGCGTGTTGGCGTCGGCCGGGGCGTGGTAGAACACCGGGCCGCGGGCCTCGGCGATGCGGACGCGCAGCGTGAGACCGGGCGCGCCGCGACGCGGGAGGACTTGTTCGCGAACTTCGGCCTCGCCCGCACGGTAGCGGAACTCGGGGCCGTCGGTGTTCATCGTGTAGCCGAGGAATTTCGCTGCCGGGCGCGGGGAATCGGCCGCGCCGAAGCGGAGCGGAAATGCATCCTTGGGGGCACGCCACCACGGCGTCGCGGAAAGCGCAGAGAGTTTGCTGCCGTTGCCGGCCCAGTTCTCGGAAGCGTCGATAAACGCACCTTGCCAGGCGTAGCGCAGGCGGCATTCGCCGGCGTCCCAGCACGCGTTCTGGCTGCCGGTCAGGGCGACGGCGATGGCGGCCGGGCTGGCGTCGGGCAGAAAGACGCGTTGCGCAAAGGGTCGCTGGCCTCGGCCGGCGATCACGCCTTGCGCGGCGTTGGGCGGGAGATTGGGGTCTTCGGCTAGCTTCGGCAGCGGGACGCCGGCGTAGATCGCGCCATACATCACCATGCCGTGCCCGGGAAACGTGCACACATAGGGGTAGACGCCGACGGCTTCGGGCACGCGGAGCTTGAGCGTGGCGAGCCCGTGGACATCGAGCAGTGGCGTGTGGAGGAGGATCGCAGGGTGGTTGGGAACCCAGCCTTGGGCCGTGCCTTTTTCGGCGAGGGCGAGCGCCTGCGTGACGACCTCCTCGCGCGTGCCGGGCTTCAGCAGGAGGAAATTGTGCGCCATGTCCGTCGTGTCGCCGTTCTCGATTTCGAGGACGAGGTCTTCGCCGGGTTTGGCCTCGAAGCGGGGCGGCTCAAAGCGTAGTCCGTCGCGCATGAAGAGCTTGATCGTGCGGATGCGTTTGAGCGCAGGACCGGCGGATTTTTTCTTCGGTTGCGCAGACGGGGAGGCGGCAGATTCGGCGGCAGGGAGCGTGGGCGCCAAACAGGCGAGTGCAGCGCCCGCGGCGAGGCCGCGGAACAGGGACACGGTTGTCATGGGAATTTTCAGCACGGAGCCGCGTCAGACGGCGCGGCGGGTGCGTCGATTACTTGACCGGCGAAAAATCGGTCGGCGCCAAAAATACCGACTTCACGCCGTCGGGGATTGTGAGAGAACCGCCGGCGGCTTTTTCGGAAGCGGCCTTGGCGGCGACCCAGACCGGATCGGCGCGAAACGCGGCCCAGGATTTCTCGGCGGCCGCGCGGTCTTTGTGCGCGAGGAAGTAGATCAGAGTCTTGCCGGCGCCATCCTTGGCATCGATGGGATGATAGTAACCGAGATTGGTCATGCCGTGCTTCTCGAAGAGAGCGCAGGTGTGGTCGCGGAAGCGGGCGTCGAGCGCGCCGATCTTGCCGTCTGGCGTGGTGTAAGAGCGCATTTCGAAGACGCGCGGGGCGCCGTTATACTCGGCGACGGCGGGGTTGAAGTTGGCGACACTCAGGAAAACGGACTCAACCTTAGCGACGATTTTGCCGCCGACTTGGCTCTTGGCGCTGACGTCTTTCCACTCCGGATCTGCCCCGAAACTCTTCCACGACTCCTTGGCGGCTTCGCGGCTCTTGTGTGCTAGCAGGTAGACAAGTTTCTCGCCGGCGCCGTCTTTGGCATCGAGCGGGACGGCGTAGCCGAGGTTTTGCATGCCGTGTTTCTCGAAGATGCGCAGCGTGTGGTCCCGGAAGCGCGTGAGGAGCTTGTCGAGATTGCCCGGAGTCGCGGTGTAGGTGCGGAGTTCAAAGACCGGGCCGCCGTCCGCGGCGCGAAGCGTCGAGGCGAGACCGGTGGCAAATGCAAGGCAGGCGAGGAGTCGGAGGATGGCTTTCATGGGGTGGAAGATGAAACGGGTAGCGCGACAGTCGAAGGTGCCCGGCGGCGAGTCAACGCGGGGCCCCAAAAAGCCCTGCCAAAAAGGTGTGGCACAAAAGGCTTGGGTTGAAGTCAGTGCCGGGTAGAACACCCTAGATTTTTCTGGGTAACTCGATTCCTTCCCCCTCTATGAACCAAAAAGCACTGCTCCTCCTTTTTTCCGCTGTGCTCCTCGCGATCCCGTCCCTTCAGGCTGCGTCGGCCAACGTCTCGCATTTCGCCGAAATCAAGAAGTCGGCCATGGTGATTCGGATCACCGATGAGCTGAAGGTCGTCTTGCCTCCCGGACAAGGTGGTGGCGCCGGATATGAGTGGCAGATTATTTCCAACGACTCCCGCGTGCTCCGGGTCATTTCGACCACGCGCCCGGCTCCGGCTGGCGAACGGATTGGCACGACCGAGGACGACAAGCCGATCACAGTGCCCCCGGGCAGTTGGGCGACGACTTTTTTGGCGCTGCGGCCGGGGCGCAGCGTGATTCGGTTCGTCTACATCAACCCTACGATCGGCAAAGAGGTAACTCCGGCCGATACGCGAGAGATCGTGGTAAATGTAAACGGCTGATCGCGGCGGCTAGGATTTCTTCGCCTTGGCGGCTGGTGCCGGTGCAGTGGGAGTGGGTGCCGGAGGTAGGGAAGCCTGGAGGGTGGCGAATTTTTCGCGCCACTCCGGGGTGGGGGCCACTCGTAGTCCGAGCGTGAGGAGCGCGTGGGCATCGGCGATGCGACCGATGCGCACGTTCTGGCCGGCGGTGGCGTAGACGAGCGCAGTGTTGCGGGGGAAATAGCGCACGCCTTCCTCCAGCACGACGAGATGTTCGGGCGCGGGGGTAACGAGGCTCCGGGACCACGACTCGGCGATGAGTTCATAAACTTCCGGCAGAGGAGGGGCGAAATTGCGGGCGGCGAAGAGGGGCGTGAGCACGGCGGCGGTCTGCTCGGCGGAGAAACGCACCGGTCCGCCCGGGGTGGACGCCGGTTCGGCGGTTCGCTGGCCGGCCACTTCGGCGTCGGCGAAGCGCAGGCGGGCGAGTTCGAGGTAGGCGCGTGGGCGGGGGGCTTTCGCTTTGGCGGCGGCTTCGAGGAATTTCCGGGCGCGCGCTTCGTCTCCCGCCGCCCGCTCCAGCAGACCGATCGAGGCGAGGAGCTGCGGGTCGCGTTCGCCGCGGATGTAGGGGGCGATGAGTGCGGTGCGCGCCTTCGCGGGATGCCCGGCGAGCCGCAGCGTATCGCCGGTGATACGGCCGACCTCGGCCTCGGTGGCCTCACGCAGCTCGAAGGGTGGTGCATCGGGGAGTTTCTCGCCTTTGCCAGCGCGCACGCCTGCGACGCGATAGCTCGTCATCTCAATGTAGCCGCGGAGGGTGAGCGCCATCTCCTTGTAGCTTTGTTTAAAGCAATCCTTGAAGAGCGCCTCGCTGAGCGGCTCGCGGTCTAGGCGGGCGAGAAACGTGATGAACGCCTTCTGGTGGCGGCCTTCGTCGCCGTAGAGCCCCCAGTGCACGAAGGCGTAGGCCTGCTTCGCCCAAGTGCCGCCGACGGGATTCAGCGCCTGCGGGTTGGAGTGTTTGACCGCGAACAGCTCGGCCATCGGCAGCAAGCCGCGCCGAGCGAGGGCGGCGTTGAAATCGCGGTCCTGAGCGGGTGCGGTCGCCGAGGAACCGGTGTCGAGGTTGGCCGCTTGTTCGGCGGAGATAGTGTTGGGGTCTTCGAGTTTGCCGACGACGATCTCCGTGCGCGTGACGTCCATCGCCATGAAGATCTGGGCCACGCCTTCCTCGAACCAAGCTGGGGCGCGTGGCTCGACGCCGGCGAGGAGAAACCGGATGTATTCGCGGTAGAGCTGCTTGTAGGAATCCACCTCCATGCCCGGGTCCATCGTGCTGCCGCCGACCCCGTCCTCCGTCACGACCGGGGCGGTCGCCGCACCGCCCTCGACGGTGGCGAGGTTCAGGACCTTGGTCTGAAAATCGAGCACGATGGCCGACTGCTCGCGATCGCGGAGCGAAAAACTCACAGCGCCATGGGCCGTCGAGGTTTCGCCCGCCGGGCGGAACTGCTCAAACTTCGCCCCGCGGCCGCAGATTATGAGTGCGGCAGGCGTTGCGGCGGGTTGCTGCACGCCGGGCCAGACCAGGCTGAGCGCGACGTGAAATCGCGCGAAATCCCGCACGAGGCGCTGCGTGCCGCGGTC
>CANGHW010000238.1 GCA_947453695.1 Opitutia bacterium | reverse complement strand
GAGTTTGGCGGCTTGGGCGCGGACCTCGGGATCAGCGTCGCGAAGGAGCGCTTTGAGCGGATCGAGGGCGGCGGGATTTTTCGGGGCGAGCTGGCCGAGGGCCCAGAGGGCGTGGAGGCGGGCGTAGGGCTTGCTCGTAGGCGAGGAAGCGACGGCAGAGAGGGGGGCGAGGCTGCTTGCGCCGCGCTCGGCGAAGGTGAACTGGGCTTCCTGGCGAACTCGTTGATCGGGGTGGCCGAGAAGAACGGTGAGTTCGGCGACGGAGTCCTTGGTCCAGTCGTGGGCGATGAGTTTTTGGGTTTCGAGGACGAGAGGGTCTTTCTCGTGCTTCGGATCGCTGATGGCGTAGATGCGGCCGCGTTTGGACTTGGGCCAGCCGTCGGCCCAGTCGGAGGTGTAGAGGCGGCCGTCGGGGCCGAACTTCACATCGGTGGGGAGGGCGGATTGGAGGAACGGCTTGGAGTCGGCGATGGCGTAGCCGGCGCCCTTGGGCTTCACGTTATAGGTGTAGATGCCGGAGCGGGCGATGCTGCCTTTGAAGTGCGTGATGAAGATGGCGCCGCGGTAGGACTCGTTGAGGCCGGTGCCAGGGTAGTAGGTGATACCGGAGGGGCCGTCCTCGATATTGCAGATGGGAGAGAGGAGGTAGGCGGCGGTGTCCTTGGTGCGGGGCTGCCAAAGTTTCTCGACGAGCCAGGGATTGTCGCGGTCGAGGGGCGGGTGCTGGTAGCCGACGCGCCAGCCGGAGTCGCCGCCCTCGACGACGTGGACGAGGCGTTCCTCGTCGCCTTTGTCGCAGTCGTTGTCGCCGGTGAGCAGGTCGCCATTTTCCGTGAAGAGAAGGGACTGGGGATTGCGGAGGCCGCGGGCGAAGACCTCGAGCTGGGTGCCGTCGGGGTTGCAGCGGTAGACGGCGCCTTCATCGGGGGTGTCGGCGAGGGAGCCGTCGGGGCCCTTGGCGTGGGCGCCGCGGTCGCCGTTGGAGAAGTAGAGTTTGCCGTCGGGGCCGAAGATGAGGCCGTGGAGATCGTGGCCGGTGAAGTTGAAGCGGACGCCGTAGCCGCGGGAAATCTCGGTGCGGGTCTCGGCCTTGGTGTCGCCGGAGAATTTCCAGACGCTGGGGATGCTGGTGAAATAGACGGAGCCGCGGCGGGCGAGGACGCCAGAGGCGATGCCGTCGAGGGGGGTGTTGAAGCCCTCGGCGTAGAGGTAGGATTTGGTGGCGACGCCGGTGCGGTCAGAGTCTTCGAGGAGGCGGACGCGCTCGGATTCGATGGAGAGTTCCTTCACGCCGTCGGGGCCGAAGTGGCGGGCGATGGCGGCGGATTGGTCGGCGAGGTTGCGGTTGGCGAGCTCGTCTTCGAGGGTCCACATGTAGTCGCGGATATCGAGGACACTGGAGCGGTAGCGGTAGGTCTCGGCAACGAAGATGCGGCCCTTTTCGTCGAAGTTGAAGGCGACGGGGTTGGCGAGCATGGGCTCGGCGGCCCAGAGTGAAATCTTGAGGCCGGCGGGGACCTTCATGCGCTGGATGGCCTGCTCGGCTTCGTTGGAAGCATTGGCGATCTCGGCGGCGGCGACGCGCGTGCCCATGTTGAGAATTTTGCCGGAGGTGCGCTGGGCGCCGGCGGTGGGGGCGTCTTCGTCGTGGGCCGCTTCGGCGGCGCGGGCGGACGAGGAGAGGCTGAGGGCGAGGGCGGTCGCGCACGCAGACGCGCGGGCGAACTGACGGAGGGAGGGAAGACTCATGGGGAGGTGCGGAGAGCGGACGGTAGAAGGCAGACGAAGCGAGGCAAGCGACGTTGCGTAGAAGTGTGGCATCGGATGACGGACGCAAAAAAGCCCGGTCGCGGGACCGGGCTGGGAGGAGGGTCGCGCGCGGCGGCGCGGTTTACTTCACCGGGCGGAGGGCGGCGGCGCCCGTGGCGGGGAGTTCTGCGGCCGAGGGGGCCGGGAGCGTGACGGCGCCGGTGGCGGCCCACTCGGTGCCGCGGGCGAGGGTGACCTGGAAGCCGAGGCCGTTCACAGCGTCGATAGCGTGACCCAGCGTGGTGTGAAAGACGCGGCCTTTGCCGAACGGGATGACCATGAGCATGGGCTCTTGTTCGTTGGTTTTGTCAGAGAGAGCGGAGGCGAGGACGGTGACGTTTTCGGCGGGGCCGCGGAGGCTGTCGTAGAGCTCGTCCTTGGCGTGCATCCATTTCGCAGGAAGGCCGCGGAGGATCGGGTGGTCGGGCACGCTGGCTTCGACGAGAAATTCGTGTTGGGCGCCATGGCTGCCGCCGCGGCCGGGGGTGAGGTCCTTGGTCCAGATTTTCTGGCGGAGGCGGAGGTAGGGGCCGGACTTCTCGGTGCGGCCGCCCCAGCCGCCGAGGCCGATCATGGCGTTGTAGTCGGGCCAGTCGGAGAAGGCGTTATTGGCGGCGTGGTAGGAGACGAAGCCACCGCCGTTTTTGACGAAGGCGACGAAGGCGGCCTCGACCTCGGCGGGCCAGCGTTCGCCGTTGTAGTTGGAAAGCACGACATCGTAGCCGGTGAAGGTGGGGCGCCACTTGGCCCAAAGGGTGGGGGCGGAGTCTTTATGGGTGGCGAGGGCGGCGGCGTGTTTCTTGAGGGCCTCCTCGTGCAGGGTTTTTTGCGCGGGCGTGGGATTCTGGGCGAGGCGGGGTGCGGCCGGGGCGGCGGCCGGGGCGGTCGTGATGTCGACGGTGAAGCGACCAGTGTCTTCGAGGATTTTTTTCACCAGCGGCGTGGTGACGGGCCACTGGTGGTTGTTTTGGCCGTCGATCAGGAGGACCTTGAGTTTGGCGGGCGCGGCGCCGAGGGCGGCGGTGGCGAGTGCGATGCTCGCGAGCACGAGACGGAGCAGGGTGAAGGGGCGGAGGATCATGGGGAGAGGAGTCGGACGATGGGACGGGCGAGGCGGCGTGGCAAGTGAGGGGTGGTCGGGGCAGAAAAAAGCGCGGTCCGGGGATCGGACCGCGCTGGGGAGAGGCGAGCAGTGCCGGGGCGGCGGCTTAGAAGTTCAGATTGGCGCTGAGGCGGTAGGTGCGGCCGGTCTGCCAGACGGCGCCGTAGAATTTGTCGTCGTCGGCGAGGTTGGCGAGGTTGAGCTGGATCGAGGTGTTGTAGCGGCCGACCTTGTAGCGGTAGCCCAGATTGAGGTCGTAGAGGTAGTGGGTGGGGACGAGGCGGCGGTCGACCGTGATGGCGCCGGTGTTGGTGGCGACGCTGATGAGTTCGGCTTCGCGCTGGCCGATATACTTCGTGGCGAACATGACCCAGGTGTTCTTCAGGATGGACTGGTTGAACTCATAGCGGACGAAGGCGGTGCCGGTGTATTTGGAAATGTCGGTGGAGGGCTTGCCGAGGTAACGGGTCGAGCTGCCGCCGGCGGCAACGAAGTTTTGCTGGGCGAGGAGGCGAACGGGATCGGGGTTCGCGGGCGTGGCGAACGGGGCGATCTCCTTGATTTGGACGTCGTTTTTCGAGACGCCGACGTTGAAGCGCAGATTGCGGAGGGGGATGTAGTCGACCTTGAGGTCGAAGCCCTTCGAGTCGGTGGAGGTTTTGACGAAGGCGCCGAAGCCCGAGCCGTTGACGGTGCCAGTGGGGGCGATGAGGAGATTTTGGATCGCGGCGCCGAAGTTTACGGGGCGGTCGTTGTCGCTCATGGCGAAGCCGGCGAGGTTGACGAGGAGTTTGCTCTTGAAGAGGTCGAGGCGGACGCCGGCTTCGGCGTTCTTGATGGTGGCGCCGTCGAGGGGGTTTCCGTTGCCGTCGTAGGCGGAGTAGGCGGGGCCGGGGTCGACGGCGCTCATGGAGTTGGCATAGAGGCGGACCCAGTCGACTGGGAGCCAGATGGCGGTGAAGCTCGGGGCGGTATTGCGGACGGGCTTGGGGCGGCGGACGCCGTTGAGGGTAGAGCCAGAGCCGGCGGGCGCGGCGCCATTCCAGAGGAAGTTGCCGGCGGTGTCGTAGACGTTGCCGGCGCGGTCATTGCGGGAGTCGAAGAGGCCGACGATGGTCTGGAATTTGTCGTGGAAGAAGCTCGTCTGGAGGTTGGCGTAGAGGTTCCGGTCCCAGAACAGCGAGGTGAGGTAGGAGGACTTGGTGCCGATGGCGGTCTCGGGGCCCTGCGGGTATTGATTGATGGCGGCGTGATTCCAGCGCTGGACTGAGGCGAAGTCGCGAGGGTCGCGGAAGCGGGTGAGGATGACGTCGTTGGAGAGGGCTTCCCATGCGCGGGTGGTGGGGTCGTTGGCGTTGCCGGTGTTGCCGTAGTAGAAGTTCTGGTTGGGGGCGTTATTGCCGGAGCGGAGCGGGCCGTAGCTGATACCGGTAATCAGGCGATGTTTGACGGGGCCGGTGTCGAACGCGGTGTAGAGTTCGGATTTCCAAGTCGGGCGGACCGTGCGGGCGGAGTTGGTGATGTTGTCCGGGCGGATATCGAGGATCTGGGGCTGGTTGGTGCCGGAGGAGGGACGGAGGAGAGCGAGGAAACGCGGGTCAGTGCGAACGCGGAGAGGAATGGAGGCGTCGTTGGCGTTGCGGAGAGCGATGCCGAAGCTGCGGCTGCGGACGTTGATGTCTTCGGCGCTGTAGCCGCCCCACCACTGGAAGTTGTCGGAGAAACGGTGGTCGAGGCGGTAGGTGGTGACGTAAGTGCGCTCCTTGCGGAAAGTGTCCGGGCCCTCAAAGCGGAAGTCGCGTTGGTTGGGGGTGGTGAGGACGCGGGCGGTGCCGGGGCGGCCGTCGATGAGGGTGCCGTAGGGCGTGCCGTTGGGGGCGAGGGTGTTGTCGGTGAGGAAGAAGTTGCGGATATTGTCGCGGGTGTTGAAGCGCGACTCGATGGAGGCAAGGAACTGGGTCTTGGGGCCAAGCTTGAGGGTCGCCGTGGGGTTCATCACGAACGTGTCCATCTGGTAATACATGGCGTTGCTCTTGGTCGTCTGGTAGGACATCGGCAGCGCGATCCCGAGGACCTTCGGGATGACAGGGCCGGAGACGAGGAGCTCTGAGCGGCGGAAGCCGAAGGAGCCGATGGTGGCGCCGAAGCGGGCGACGGGACGGTCGCCGGCGAGGACGCTGGAGACGTTGACGACGCCGCCGGTGCCGTTCTGGCCGTAGAGGGCGCCGCCGGGGCCCTTGATGATGTCGACGCGGCTCATGGTGATGGGGTCCATGGGCACGAAGCGGGCGAAGCCATCCTTCTTCATGCCGGCGGAGATGCCGCGGATGAGAAGGGTGGTGTTTTCGGGGTTGTCGCGGGAGCCGCCGACGCCGCCGGCGGTGGTGTCGAGCTGGATGCCGGAGACGTATTCGAGGGCATCACGGATATCGAGGGCGCCGATGTCGCGCATGAAGGCAGAGGTCAGCACCTCGATGTTCATGGGAAGATCTTTGATCGGCGTATTGTAACGTGTGCCGGTGGTGGTGTTGGCGGCGCGATATTCATCGTCGGCCTCGGCGGTGACCTGGAAGACGTTCAGCTGGACTACTTCCTTGTCAGTAGCCGATGAAGCGGCGGTCGAGGCAGTGGGAGCGGTCTGGGCGCGGGCGAGGGGTGCGGCGGCGAGGAGCGCAGCGAGATGCAGGGTGAGCAGACGGTTCGGTAGCATAGGGGAGGAGGGTTTACAGTCAGGGTCGGTGCGCGCGGGGACGGGCACCGGAGTAGGGTCAAGGGCGACGAAGACGGGGCTCGCCAGCTGTCGCGAGGGAATTATCGTTTTAATCGTAAAGTGAAACGGGCCCACCAACCTTCCATGAAGCATGTCGCGGCGGCGGCGGACGTCTCGGTGATGACCGTGTCGCTGGCCTTGCGCCGAGACCCGAGCATCCCCGAAGCGACGCGGGAGCGGGTGCTGGCGGAGGCGGAGCGGTTAGGCTACCGGCGGAATCCTTTGGTGTCTGCGCTGATGGCGGGTTTGCGCGGTCGACATCCGCGCGGACGCGATGCGCATGTGATTGCCTACGTGGAGAGCTACCCGGCGACAGCGACGCCGCAGCAGACGGGGTCGTTGCGGCGATTCCGGACGGGGGCCGCGGAAGCGGCCGTGCGGCATGGGTATCGGTTGCAGGTCTTTCGGCTTAACGAGAGTGGGCTGAGCGAAACGCGCCTTGAGCAAGTGCTGGCGGCGCGAGGAATTCGGGGCGTGGTATTTGCGCCGTTTCCCAAGACCGGGTCGGAGCTGACGCTCCGGTGGGAGCATCACGCGATGGCGACGATGGGGTTTTCGTTGGCGAAACCGCCGTTGCACCGGGCAGTGAACCATCAAGTGCACTCAATCCGACTCGCGATCGCGGAGCTGTTGAAGCTCGGCTATCGCCGGATCGGCCTCGTGATGAGCCGCCACGAAGACGCGCGCGTGGATCACAACTGGCTCTCGTCGGTGCTGCTGGCGCAATTCGAGCATGCGGGCTCGGACCGGAGTTTTCCGCTCTATTTTGAGGAGAAGATCGATCGACGGGCCGTGCGGGCGTGGCTGCGGCGTGAGCGGCCGGATGTCGTGGTTAGCACCGAGGAAGGTGTGCCGGCGATGATCGGGAGCGCCGGTTTCGCCCACATGCATCTCACGCCGGAAAAAGTTGGCACCACGGGGATCGACCAAAACAACGAACGGGTAGGGGCCGCTGCCGTGGATCTGGTCGTGGAGCAGTTGCACGCGAATGCTTTTGGCGTGCCGGAGAATCCCAAGACGGTGCTGATCGAAGGACGCTGGGTGG
>CANGHW010000237.1 GCA_947453695.1 Opitutia bacterium | reverse complement strand
TGAACTTCAAGGAGCTGTTTTCCAAGCCCTGAGGACGGGATGGCGCTGAGTTAAGCGCGTAGAAGTTTTTAGTAACGAGAAAGGCCGGTCCGCGGGGACCGGCCTTTTTTTTGGGAGCGGGAGGGCTCCGGAGGGAGGTGGGCCGAGCTGGAGCTCGGCGTTCCCCGGGGGCGGGGACTAGCGGAGTTTGGAGAACGTGGCTTGGAGGAGTTGGAGGTCGTTGGCGTTTTTCGTGCGCTCCTTGGCCTTGGTGATGAGTTCACCCTCGAGCTCGTTCTTGGTCTTGCGGGCCTTGGTCTCGTAGAAGACGCCGAAGGCGCCGGGCCAGGCGTGATGGGCGAGCTTGTAGGCGGCGAATTCGTCAGTGACGTCGTGGCGGGCGGCGTCCTCGGGGGAGCCGTCGTTCTTCTTCTCGTCGATGAGCGTCCAGGTGCCGCCCTTGCGCGGGACGGCGGCATCGAAGGCGCCTTCGTAGAACTCGACACACTCGGAGAGGATCTCGACGACGGAGAAGCCCTTGTGCTTCGCGGCGCGGAGCATCATCTCGGTCATGTGATTGACCTGGGTGGCGTGCGAGCGGGCGACGAAGGTGGCGCCGCTGTTGAGGAGCGTGCGCATCGGGTTGATCGGCTGGTCGATCGCGCCGGTGGGATCGGTCTTGGTCTTGAAGCCGATGGGCGAGGTGGGGGACGTCTGCTTCTTCGTCAGGCCATAGACGGAGTTGTCCATGATGACATAGGTGAGGTTGACGTTCTTGCGGGCGGTGTGGACGAGGTGGTTGCCGCCGATGGAGAAGCCGTCGCCGTCACCGCCGAAGACGAAGACGTGGAGGTCGTCATTGCCGAGGCTGATGCCGGCGGCGAACGGTAGCGCGCGGCCGTGGATGTAGTGGCCGCCGTGGGTGTTGACGAAGTAAGGGAAGCGCGACGAGCAGCCGATGCCGGCAAACGTCACGATCTTCTCGTGGGGATATTGGAGCTTCTCGAGGACGCGGTAGAACGAGGCGAGCACGGCGAAGTCGCCGCAGCCGGGGCACCATGTGGGATGGTCGGCGGTGAGAATCTTCTTGGTGAGCGGGGCGCCGGCCGGGGCGGGCGCGGGAGGGGTGGCAACGGAAGACATGGGGACGAAAAGGTTGAGAGTTAAGAGGTGGCGGGGAGCGAACGGGCGCTCAGTTTTTCGCCAGGGGGCTGTGACGCGTGGTGTTGAGCGACGCGTTGAGGTCGGCGCTCTCGATGTGCTTGGCGATGCCGGCGACGATCTCGCTCACCTTGAAGGTGAGACCGTCGGTCTTGGTGACGCTCACGATCGCGGGGTTGGCGTAGGCGGCGCGGAGGAGCATGGCGAGCTGGCCGAAGCCGTAGAGGCCCTGATCGTTGATCTCGGCGACGACGACCTTGTGGTAGCGCGCGAAGGTTTCCGCGAGGCCGTTGGGCAGCGGGTTAAGATGCCGCAGATGGAGGTGGCCGGCCTTGATGCCGACGCCGCGGACGCGGGCGATCGCCTCGCGGCCCGGGCCCCAGTTGGAACCCCACGTGACGAGGAGAGCCTCGCCGGCGGAGTCGCCGTTGAGCTCGGGGGCGGGGAGGGTGGCGGCGAGTTGCTTGAATTTCTCGCGGCGCTTGGCGGTCATCTGGGTGTGCAGCTTGGGGCTGCCGGTGGGATGGCCGAGTTCGTCGTGCTCGAGGCCGGTGACCGTCGGGTATTTCCCGGAGCCAACAAACGAGCCGGGGGGCGCGTGCTTGGTGAGGCGATCGAGCGGGTAGGGTTTGAAATCGGCGGGGCGCGGCGAGAGATCGGCGCCGGGCTTGACCATGATCTTGGCGAGGTCGGGCTCGTCGAAGGCCTCGATGCGCGTGGAGACGGCCTGGTCGGTGAGGAGGATGACCGGAGTGGAATACTCGCGCGCGATGCGCGCGGCCTCCATGGCGCAGTAGAAGCAGTCCTCGACGTTTTTCGGGGACAGGACGACGCGGGGCGAGTCACCGTGCGAACCGTAGATGGCCTGCAGGAGGTCGGATTGCTCGACGTTGGTCGGCATGCCAGTGGACGGGCCGCCGCGTTGGACGTTGACGACGATGAGGGGCATCTCGGCCATGGTTGCCCAGCCGAGGGCTTCCATCTTCAGCGAGAGGCCGGGACCGGAACTGCCGGTGATGGCGAGCTGGCCGGTGTAGCTGAAGCCGAGGGCGGTGGAGATGGACGCGATCTCGTCTTCGCACTGGACGAAGATGCCACCGTATTTGGGCAACTCGGTGCGGAGGATCTCCATAATCGAGGACCACGGAGTGATCGGATAACCGGCACCGTGGCGGACACCGGCGGCGAGGAGGCCGTAAGCGACGGCACTGTTGCCATCGAGGGTGATCTGCGGGCGGTGGGAGACGGGGGCGCCGCCGGCCTGATCGATCGCTTCGAAGCGGTAGAAGAGATCGCGGAGATTGTTCTGCGGCCAGGCGTAGCCGGCGTCGAAGGCCAGCATGGAGTTGCGCACGATGCTCTCATCTTTGCCGCCGAAGCGCTCTTTGATGAGCGTGGCGAGCTTCTGCACATCGAGGTCGAAGATGCGCGCGATGAGGCCGAGGATGTAGATGTTTTTGCCCTTGTCCTTCGAAGAGCCACCGACGGCTTCCACCGTGCCGCTGGTGATGGGCACGGCGACTTGGGTGAAGCGATTGTCGCCTTCGACGGGTTTGACGTGGTCCGAATCGTAGAGGAGCACGCCGCCGGGGCGGAGGGAGCCGATGTGGGCGTCGTAGCTGTGTTGGTAGAACGCGACGAGCATGTCGGCGCGGTCGCCGGCGGAGAGGATGTCGCCGGTGCCCATGCGGACTTGGAAAATCGAAGGCCCACCCGAGATGGTGGACGGGATCGTCATGTAGGTCATGACGTCCTGATCGCTGCGACCGGCGAGGCGGGCGAGGAATCCGCCAACGGACTGAATACCGTCCTGCGAATTACCGGCGAGCCGGATGACGACGTCGGGGATGGAACGGGGAGCGGCAGACGAGGCTGCAGCGCCACCCGGGGTTTCGGGGGTGTTTGGGCTGACCCTGGGGGGTTATGGGTTAGGGGAAACGTGAACTGGAAAGAACGAGCGGCACCGTGGTTGTGATGCGCGCAGGAGTCAACGGAGGCCGCAGGGAGGCCGCCGTTGAATTAGGCTAGAACAGCAGAAAGCGGGCGCCGGAGAAGCGCCAATAATGCGCAGATCTTGTTATTTGCCGGGCGGAACCCCAGCCGGACTCAGTCGTAGAACAGCACGCAGACGGACGCCGGGCCGGCGGTCTGGCGGGAGGCGAGGGTGAGGCGACCGGTGGCGGGATCGACGCGGAAGGTGGTGAGGTCCGGAGAATCCTGATGCGCGCAGAGCAGCCACTGGCCATCGGGCGTGAGGGCGAAGTTGCGCGGGGTCTTGCCGCCAGAGGCGACGATCTCGGTCAGCGTGAGGCGACCGGTATCGGCCGCGATCGCGAAGACGGCGAGGCTGTCATGGGTGCGGTTGGACGCGTAGAGGAATTTGCCGCTCGGATGGAGGCGGACTTCGGCGCCCCACTTGAGACCGGCGAAGTCGGCGGGGAGGCTGGAGATCGATTGGAGCGGGGAGAGGGCGCCGGTGGCGGCGTTGTAGCGAAAGGCCTCGATGGTGCCGCCCATCTCGGTGATGGCGTAGGCGAAGCGCCCATCGGCGGAGAACTTGAAGTGGCGCGGACCGAAGCCGGCGGGCGTCGTGGCGAAGGGAGTGGCTGGTGGCGTGAGCGTGGCGGCAGTGGCGTCGAGGGCGTAGGAATAAACCCGGTCGAGACCGAGGTCGCAGACGGCGACGAAGCGGTTGTCGGGGGAGAGCGTGACGGAGTGGACGTGCGGGGCTTCCTGGCGCTTGGGGTCGGTGCCCTTGCCCGTGTGCGGAGTCACGTGCGGTGCGGCGAGCGAGCCGTCGGCGGCGATCGAGAGGGCGGCGACGAAGCCATCGCGGTAATTGGCGGCGAGGAGCGCGCGGCCGGTGGCATCGACCGCGAGGTGCGAGGGCGGATTGGCGGTGGCGGTGCGGGCGGCGGTGGCAGTGACCGGCAGCGGCGTGAGCGTGGTGGCGGAAGGCGAGACGGCGACGGCGTAGCCGGTGGCCTGGGCCTGCGAAGGGTGGATGGCGTAGAGGAATTTCTTGTCGGGCGAGAGCGTGATCCAGGCGGGATCGGGCGTCTCGGCGACGAGCGAGGGAGCGGCGAGCGCGCCGGTGGCGGCATCGAGGCGGGCGGCGTAGATGCCGCGGGAGCCGTTTTTCGTGTAGGTGCCGAGGAAGACGAGGTGGGAGTGGGAGGCGGGAGCAGACATGGCGACGGGAGCGAGTCCGGCCCACGCGACGGCACACGCGAGAAGGGCGGGCAGAAGGCGGCGGGCGGAGAGCATGCGACGATGCGATGCGGTTCGGCGCGCGACGTAAAGCGGCGAAACGGTCAGTGACGTGGAGGGGCGGCGCGCGTAGTCCCTGCTCTCACGAGTAGGGCGACGGACTCCGAGGACCGCGGCGGGCACAAAAAAGGGCCGGGGGAAACCGGCCCGAAAGGCGATCAGCGGAAGAACTCGTCGTTTGATGCGGGCGACGAGGCCGCGGCCGGCTCGGGTTGAGCGCGGTTGGCGGTGGCCGACGGCTTGGCTTGGGCCTGGTGGGGCTTGGGCGGATGGCGGGTGATCGAGGACGGGGTGTTGGCCGGTGCGGCGGAGACCTTGGTTTTCGGAGTGGTGGCGGGCGCGACGGTGGCGGTGCCGGAGACGAGGCGCTTGAGTTCGCCGACGGCTTCGTCGAGGCAGTGAGCCTGGGCGTTGAGTTCCTCGGCGGCCGACGCGCTCTCTTCGGCGGAGGCGGCGTTGGTTTGCGTGACGGAGTCCATCTGCGTGACGGCGGTGAGGACCTGGGCGATGCCCTGCGTCTGCTCCTGCGAGGCGGTGGAGATCTCGCCGATGAGGGCGTCGACCTGACGCGCCTTGTCGACGATTTCGGAGAGGGAAGAAGCGACCTTGGCAGAGAGCTCGACGCCGCGGCCGGATTTCTGGATCGAGTCGTCGATCTTGTTGGCGGTTTCCTTGGCTGCCGTGGCGGAGCGTTGGGCGAGGGCGCGGACCTCCTCGGCGACGACCGCGAAACCGGCCCCGGCCTCACCGGCGCGGGCGGCCTCGACGGCGGCGTTGAGGGCGAGGATGTTCGTCTGAAAGGCGATCTCGTCGATGGTCTTGATGATCTTCGCGATGTTGTCGGAGGAGGCTTTGATAGCGTCCATGGCCTCGGTCATGGCGCCCATGTCGGAGGCGCCGGTCTCGGCCGCAGTCCGGGTGTGATTGGCGAGATCCTTGGCGCGGCCCGCAGACTCGGCATTGCGCTTGGTCATGCTGGAGATCTCCTCGAGGGAGGCGCTCGTTTCCTCGAGGGAGGCGGCCTGTTGGCTGGAGCCGGAAGCGAGGGTCTGCGAGGACGAGCTGACCTCGGCGGCGGCGGAGTTGACCTGCGCGGAGCCCTCGGCGAGAGACGTGGAAATGCGGTGCAGGATCTGATTGAGACCGCGGATGATGACGTAAGCGACGACCAGGCTGATCAAAAACGCGGCGGCGAAACAGGAGAGGAGGAGGACCTTGGTGCCGGCGACGGTTTCGTCGGTGTTTGCCATCGCGACTTTGCCCGTGGCGTTGTTGGTGTCGGCCATCTGATCGATGGCGGCGATGTAGCGCTGGTAGAGCGGACTGAGGCGCGAATCGATGATGACGGCCATCTCGGCGGCGGACTTGGTGCGGCTCTCGACGAGAATTTCGGCGCGGGTCTTGGTGTAGGGTTCACGGGCGGCCGTGATCTCGGCGAAGGACTTGCGGTCTTCGTCGTCGACCAGAAAGCCCTCGAGCGCGGTGTAGCGTTTGGTGGTCTCTTCGGTCACGCGTTTCATGTCGGCCTCGATCGCGGCGAAGCGCTGGGTTTCGTTCGTTTCCGTCATCGCGTGGCGATAGGTATTGATGACGTTCTCTTTGACCAAGGAGCGCAACTCGCCGAGTAGAATGGCGGTGGGCATGGTGTCCTGCGTAATCTGTTGGGAGTAGTCCTGCACGCGTTTCAGGCCGAAATACGCAATCCCGCCGAGGAGAGCGGTGAGAAGCAGGAGCGTGGCGAAGCCGCCGACGATACGCTGGGCAATGGTAAGATTTTTCATGCGTGGATATGGCTCGCCGAGCAACGCGCGGAGCGGTGCTGGGTGGTGGGACTCGAGTTATCGACGAGTCCGGCCCGGACTTGAGCGATATTGCGCAGTCCGGGCGGGGAAAGGCCGCACCCGGCGCACAGGCCGGCGCACGGCGTCCTCGCAGGGCACGGTGCGCGGGGGGCCGGAAAAGGCGCGGCGGCCGCGGGCGGCTCCGGCTACACGGACGCGGGCGGGAAAGGCGTCGCCGATTGGGCGATGGGCTTTTCCGTCGGCGGGGTGGCCTCGCCGGCGAGCGCGGACTTGAAGTGGCGACGGCACATGGCGACGTAGCGGTCGTTGCCACCGATCTCGACCTGCGCGCCCTCGCGGACGGCGCGGCCGCTGGCATCGACGCGGAGATTCATCGTGGCTTTGCGCCCGCAGTGGCAGATGGTTTTGAGCTCGGTGAGATCATCGGCGATCCCGAGGAGTGCGGCGCTGCCCGTGAAGAGCCGGCCCTGGAAATCGGTGCGGAGACCGTAGCAGAGCACGGGGATGTTCAACGAATCGGCGACCTCGGCGGCCTGCCAGACC
>CANGHW010000236.1 GCA_947453695.1 Opitutia bacterium | reverse complement strand
GAAGCACCGGGCTACGGGGGACTCGGAATAGGTAGTTAAGCCTCTCCTCCCCTCGCTCGCATCCCGCGCGTCCCGCTCGCTTCGGAACGAACACCCGGATGACGCACCCAATCGCCCGAATTCGTGTTAATTGCTCCTTTTCCGCTGCTTACCCCCAAACGCCGACCCGATCGCACGGCTCGCCGACGCGTTTGCGCCATGTGCCGACCTGTCTGCGCAGACTGTCAGGCGCATGTGCGGGCTCTGCCGACGCGTCTGCGGAACCGACCGGCAGGTCTGCCGGACCTGCCGACACGTCTGCCAAAAGTGCCGGCACGTCTGTCACACGCACCGACATGTCTGCCACACCTGCCGACACAACTGCACAACCTTGCTGACACGTCTGCCGCTCTTGCCGGCACGTCTGCCAGACCACTCCGACACGTCTCCCTGAGCTGCCGCCGCGTCCGCGAAACCGTCCGGCACGTCCCCTCGCTTGCACCGGGCGTCTGCACGACCGAACCGGGCGGCTGCACGACGTGACCGGACGTCCCCACCATTGTATCGGACGTCCGCTCTGTCGTCCAACGCGTCCGCTCCCTGACAACACCCGTCCCCGCCCCGCCACCGCACGCCTCCCGAACCGCACCGGACGCCCGCATCCCACGCCGACTCGTCTGCCGAGCGTGGCCACACGTCCGCAGCAACCTCCGCCCCGACCACCGTCCTCACCGCCCAACCACCGGACCGTCCCGACCGCCAGACCGTCCCGACCGCCTCACCGTCCCGACCGTCCAACCCCGTCCCCGCCGCAATCCGCCGAGGACTAGGGCCGATCCACGCACCGTCTGCGCCGATTCGCCTCGCGCGCCCCCCATCCGACACCTCGACAGCGTCAGTTTACACCGCGCCAGACCCGATTTACACCTCGCCCGACCCATCCGACATCTCGACCGACTCGATTTACACCCCGCTAGACCTGTCCAACCCTCCGCCTGACTCGATTTACCCTTCGCCAGACTCGTCCGACTACCCGTCAGCGTCGATTTACACTCCACCAGACTCGATTTACACTCCGCCAGACGCGTCCGACACTCCGTCAGCGCCGATTTACAACGCGACAGACTCGATTTACACCTCGTCAGCCTCGTCCGACGTAGCGACAGACTCGATTTACACCCCGCCAGACTCGTCCGACACTCCGACAGACTCGACTTACACCGCGTCAGGCTCGATCTACTCGGCGCCAGACCCGTCCGACCGAGCGTCAGCGTCGATTTACACCTGAACAGACTCAATTTACACGTCGCCAGCGTCGATTTACTCTCCGCCCGCCTCGATTTACATCTCACCCGCGCCGATTTGACGGGCGCCGGCGCAGTCCGCCTCACGCCCAATCTCCCCGCGCACCGATCAGGACGAAAACCGCAGGACTTGGGCCAGGGAACCGGGGGCTGCGATCACTGCGAGTGCTCTCCGGGCATCAGCCACCGGCCAAATCCCGCGTCGGGCAGGCTTTACGCCTCCCTCGCGTCCACCACACTGCCGTTCGCATGCCTGCGTCTGCCTCATTCCTGACCAAACTTCGGCGTTTCGCCGATCAGGAGTCGTTGCAACCCGATCTCGGGCGCGGCCTCCGTGCGACCATCGCCTACATGGTGCCGCTGCTCCTCGCTGTCGCTGGGTGGCTGCCCATCGAGGTATCGTTCGTCGCCATCGCCGCGCAAAACATCGCGATGGTCGATGTCCGCGGCGACTACCGGCTTCGCCTCGGCCTCCTGCTGGCGATGACCGCGATCTTCGTCGGCGCGGCGGCCCTCGGCACGGTCGCGGCCGGGCACCTCGCCGCCGCCCTCGCCGCCACCGCACTCATCGCCGTCGGCGGCGGGCTTTGGCGTCACCTCAGCGCCGACTACGGCATGGGCCTCGCGATCTCTTCCACCCTCGTCTTCTTCATCGCCCTCACCTCGCCCCGCCACGCCACCGTGGGTGATCACGCCTTCGCCGCGCTCGTGGGTGGGCTCTGGGGCGTGCTGATCCAAGTCGCCAACTGGCCCTTTCGCCCGCAGCACCCGCTCCGGCGCGCGGTCTCCGATAGTTGGCTCGCCGTGGCGGATCTCTTCGATGCGCTCGCACCCGCCGAACCCGGGGCGACCTTGCCGCGCGCCCAGCGGATCCACGAACGCGAGGCCGCCCTCCGCACCACCCTCGACCAGGCCTACGCCGCGCTCGCCCACGCCCGCACCGGCCTTCTCCGCACCCGGCTGGAGTCGCTCAACTTTGCCGCCGCCCGACTCGCCACGCGCGTCACCGCCCTGCACACCGCGCTCGAGCCGCTGCTCGCGTCTCCCGCGTTTGCGCCGCTCGTGCCCGCGCTCCTCCCCGCCCTCACGGCACTCGGCAACACGACCCGCACGGTTGCCCTCGCGGTCGTCTCCCGCCAACCTGCCCATCTCGCCACCGCCGAGGTCCGCCTCCGTCGCCTCGCCAATCTCCTCCGCGTCCTCGAATCGCGCATCCTCGCGCAGAGTCCCGACGATCCCGCCGGCGCCCACCTCGTGGAAATCCTCCGTCACCTCGGAGACCACCTGCCCGCCATCCACGATGCCCTGCGTGCCACCATCGATCGGGCCGACGAGCGCGCCGCGTTTTCCCTCGAGCTCTTCGATCTCCACACGCTCACGCTCCGCCCTCTCGCCTCCGCGCTGAATCTCACCTGGCGCATCGATCCCACGCTCCTCCGCTTCACGTTGCGACTCGGCGTGCTCATGCTTTTCGGCGTCGTTGTCTTCAAGGCCCTCGGCCTCCCGCACGGCTACTGGCTCCCGTTCACCATCGTCGTCGTGCTCCAGCCCGACTACGGCTCCACCCGCCAGCGCGCCGCGCAACGCGTGCTCGGCACCGTGGGCGGCAGCCTGCTCGCCAGCACACTGCTCTGGCTCGATCTGCCGTTTGCGGCGCTCGCCACCGCCTCGGCGATCACGATTTTCTTCTTCGGGTATTTCGTGCGGCGCAACTACGCCGTCGCCGTCTTCTTTATTACGCTGTTCATCGTCCTCCTCACGGAGACCAACGGCTCCGTCACCCTCGCGTTCACCGTCGAACGCCTCGCCACTACCCTCGGGGGCGGCGCCCTCGCCCTCCTCGCCGCCTTCTACTTCTGGCCGGTGTGGGAACGCGACCGGCTCCCGCCGATCCTCGCCGCGGCACTCCGCGCCAATCGCGACTACCTCCGGCTCCTCGTCGCGCGCCTCACCGCCGGGCAACCCTACGACCGCGACGCCACCGCTGCGAAGCGCCGCGCCGAGACAGCCAACAGCGCCGCCTTTGCCTCGCTCCAACGCATGAACGGCGATCCGCGCAATCAACAGGTCGGCCTCGAGCATGCGGCCACGCTCGCCAACACCAACCAGCGCCTCACGCGCGCCCTCAACGTCCTCACTTTGCACCTCGCTGCCGGCGACCCGCTCATCGCGCCCGCGCTCACGCGCTTCGCGACTCTCGCCGACGAGGCCCTCGCCGCCCTCGCGACGTCCGTCGAGGGTCAGGCCCGCGCGCCGAAGCAACTCGAGTCGCTCCTCCTCGCCCTCGAGCGCCTCGCCTTTCCCCTCCCACCCGCCGACGCCACCGACGAGCCTTCCCGCCGTCTCCACTGGATCTACACCCAGCTCACGCGCGCCACGACGGAGCTCAGCGCCATGCTCTTGACCGCTCAGGAATCAGCCCCACCCCAGACCGCCGACCCCACCGCGCGCCACGCCCTCCCGTAGCCGTCGCCAGCCGCGGCCGGTTGGCTTTTCGCTCCGATCGGCCCCTGCTCACGCCTGCCGGCAACGCGCGGAGCCCCGCCACCGCCCGTCAGTTCTTCAGTGTCTCTTTCTCCGCCCGGAAGTCGGGCAACATCTTTACCGCGGCCGCGTAGTGTCCCTGGGCGCCGGCCCGGTCGCCCATTTTCTCCAGAATATTTCCCAGCCGGTGATGCGTGCTCGCCAGAGTCGGCATCCCGTCGCCCCGCGGTGGAGAAAGAGTGAGGCAACGCTCCAACGCCGCCCGCCCGCGCTCCAACTGCTCGCCGCTCAACGCCGCGCACCGGCCGATTTGGTAGAGGGCGAGGAAGTCGTTTTCGTTCTCCCGCAGCACGTCGTCGAATTGGGCAAACGCCGCCGCCGGTTTCCGCTCGCACAGGTAGAGGGTCGCAAACGCGATGCGACCGCCCACGGGGTCGAGCCGCCGAATCTCCTCGGCCTGGGTCAGCGCTTTCTCGCTGCCGCCGCCGGCGATGCGCGGGGCCATGCAGTAGTAGCCGAGCAGGCTCCAGCGGTGGGCCGGCTTCTGCGGCTCCAGGGCCACCGCCGCCTCGTAAGCGGCGAGGCACTTGCGCGCCCAGCCCAGCTTCGCAAGCAAGCCGGCTTTCTGCGCCACGAGCCCGTAGGCATCACCGAGAGCGTTATGGATCCGCGCCTCCTGAGGCGCGATCTGCGCCGCCTTCTGTAAATGGGATAGCGCCGCCTTGTCATCATCGAACCAGAGGGCCAGCCGCCCGAGATAGAAGTTTAGCTCCACATTATCCGGCTGGTCGCACGCGAGCCGTTGAAAAATCTCGCGCGCCTCGGCATACCGCCGCTCTTCGTAAAGCTGCCGCGCGGCGCTAAATCCGCCCGACAACTCCGCCGCCGCCACGCGGCCGCTCGGCATGAACCCGATCGCGAGTGCCAGCACCTGCCACTTCATCAGTTCGTAGTAGGTCTTCATGTTATACGCGTCCTTTCTGCCGTTGCTCATCCGCCGAAAGGTAACTCCGCACGAGGGAGCGCACTCGCCGCGTGGAGATGCGCAGCTTCGCCCTTCCGCGCAGCCAATTCGCATTCCGGTGGTCGGTCACATACTCGCGAATCTCCGCCTCCACTTGCGCCATCCGCGTGACATCGGCTAGCGCCAGCACGAGCTCCCGGTCCGGGGCGAAGTAGTCGTGCTGCATCGCCACCAGCAGAGGACGCAGAAGCCGCGCGCGGCGATGCAGCGAGAGTTGCAACACGCGATCCACGTAGCGCTCGGCCGGACACCGCCCGTCGGCGCAGAAGGAGTTTTGAAACGTCAACACGTGGAGCGATGTTCGGACGTGGCGGCGCCGCAACTCAACCGCCGGGGGTGACAATTAGGCAAAAATCACCGCTCCCCGGGCAGGAAATCGACCGCGCCCTCGGCCGAATTGTGTCGGCCACGTAACATTTTATTTCCCGCCGCTCTTGGACTTGTGCCGCCGTGGGCGGCGTGGGATGCCTCGCCGCAATGAAGGTCGACGCCCGCTCCACGCCTGCCCGGCGCCTCTTAAAAGCTTCCCACGACCTCGTGTTCCACCACGTGCATGGCGGACAGCTCATCTACAATACCTGCTGGGAGGATCCGCGCATCGACCGTCAGCTCCTCGAGCTAAAGCCCGACAGCCGCGTCGTGATGATCACGAGTGCCGGCTGCAACGCCCTCGATTACTTGCTCGAGGACCCGGCGGAGATTCACGCCATCGACGTCAATCCACGCCAGAATGCCGTGCTCGAGCTGAAGCTGGCCCTGCTCCGCCGCGGGGATTTCAGCGACCTCTTCGAGTTCTTTGGCATTGGCTCCCATGAAGACTACCGGCGGGTGTATCGCGCCGTGCGCCCCGGCCTGTCGACTTCGGCCCGCAAGTTCTGGGACGCGAAGATCTCGTTCTTCGATCCCGGCAGTTTCAAAAAATCGTTCTACTATCATGGGGCCGCCGGCATGGCTGCCTGGCTGCTCGGTGGCGCGCTCTTCCGCGCCAAGCCGAATATCAAGAACCACGCGCTCTGCCTGCTCGATGCGGATACCCTCGCGCAGCAAGCCCGCGTCTACGCACTCCTCGAGCCGAAGATCTGGGGCAAACTCAGCCACTGGCTCATCCGCCAGCGTATGATCATGACGCTCCTCGGCGTCCCGGCACCGCAGATCAAACTCATCGAAGACTCCTATCCCGGCGGCCTCACCGCTTACGTGAAAGACAAGCTGCGCCATGTGATGTCAGAGCTGCCGGCCCGCGAAAACTATTTCTGGCGCGTCTACATGACCGGCTCTTACACGCCCTCGTGTTGTCCCAACTACCTCCGCGAGGAGCATCTGGCCACCCTGACCGCCCGCGCTGCCCGCGTTCGGCCCCACACCTGCACCGTCTCCCAGTTTCTCCAGCAGAACCCCGGCACTTACTCCCACTTCGTGCTGCTCGACCACCAGGACTGGCTGGCCTGGCACGAGCCGGCCGCCCTCGCCGAGGAGTGGAAACTCATCCTCGCCAACAGCCGGCCCGGCACGCGCATTTTACTCCGCACGGCCGGGCTCGATCTCAACTTCGTGCCGGAGGAAGTGCGCACCCGGCTGCGCTTCTTCCCTGAGCGCACCGCGCCCCTGCACCTCACCGACCGCGTCGGCACCTACGGCAGTCTCCACTTCGCGGAAGTGCGCTAGCTCATCTCGTTTCACTTCATCCCCATGCCTACACCGGTGCTTGCGCCCCCCGACCCGGCTCGACCGCAGAGGCGCACCATTGAAAATTACTACCGGCTCCACGCCCGGATCTACGATGCCACGCGGTGGAGCTTCTTGTTCGGCCGCGACACGATCTTGGAACTCGCTCGCTCGGCCCACCCCAAGCCGGCCCGCATCCTCGAGGTCGGCTGTGGCACGGGACGAAACCTCCTGCGCCTCGCTCGGCTATTTCCCCACGCGCACATCACCGGCATCGATCTCTCGCCGGCGATGCTCGCCGTCGCCGCTCGAAAAGCCGCACCATACGGCCCGCGCATCAAACTCGTCGATCAGGCCTATGGCCCGATCGCTGG
>CANGHW010000235.1 GCA_947453695.1 Opitutia bacterium | reverse complement strand
CTGGGCGAACTGCGTGATCGCGGGATAGGAGGAGATCGATCCGGTGACGTAGGTATTGAGAATCTCATACATCGCGGCGGACCGGGCATCGACCGGGAGGGCGAGGGGAATCTCGAAGCGGCGGACGGGGCCGGTGTTGAGCGTGGTGTTGGTGACCTCGCGGTAATAGCCGACGAGCTTGGTGATCATGCTGGTGCCGGTGGTGGCCTGCGCGGGATCGACGTAGACGAGGACCAAGAAGTCGCCGACCTGCCCATCGACCAGACTGCCGTCGACAATGGTGCCATTCACGAGGGCGGTGCGGGTGCTGAAATTGGGGTAGAGGCAGAAGTAGTTGGCCGTGACAGCATCGGAGGCGATGCGGCCGGTGACGGCGCGGACATCGCGATTGATGGTGTGCTCCGCGCGGACGGAGTAGTAGATCATCAACGACTCGCGGAGGAACGTGACGAGGCCGGCGATCACAAAGCCGGTGACGCCGACGGCGACGAGGACCTCGACCAAGGTGAAGCCGAAGCGGCGGCGGTGATGAGGCGAAGAGGGAGGCATGGCCGGTCAGAACGTCTGCACGCCGGACCGCATGGTGCGGACGGAGTCCATGCGGTATTTGATATTTCCGCCATCGAGATACTGCCAGGTGTAAACGATGACGACGCTGTAGACCTTGCTCTGGGCGGAGGACGTCGGGGACAGATCGGCGATCTGCACCCAGAAGTTCATGCGGAGATCGGTCTTGCCGGGCACGGTGGTGGGGTAGGGCGTGAGCGTGGAATTGGCGCCGGGCCAGACGGTGGCCCACGTGGCGGTGCCGGGGATCTGGCGGCTATCCATGTCGAAGGTCTGCAAGTTATCCACGACGCCGGTGGGGGTGACGCCGGGCTGGGCGCCGGTGAGGGTGGTGAGCGCGACGGTGGAGGGCGTGGTGTAGAGGGGGATGACGGTGGCGTTCTGGTCCTTGAGCGTGGGCAGGGCGAAGGAGACGGTGAGGCGGGGGTTGTTCTGCTTGTCGACGGGGTCGGAGTTAACGAAATCCTGCAGGGGGATGTTTTTAATCTGCTCGATGTAGCCCTGCACAATGGTGAGGGCGGTGTTCTGCGCGACACCGGCGGCGGCCTGGCGGCGCATCTGGATCAGCGAGCTCAAGATCCCGCCCAGCATCACGGCGAGGACACCGGACGCCACGATGACCTCCACCAGCGTCATGGCGGCGCGGCGGGAACGGAAAAAGTGGGAAGGCGACGAAATCAAAAAGTAAAAAGGCTGAACGGCATCAGAGCAGGAGCGGCCGGAATGTCCAAGCCGCAGATCAATCAATTCGCAGGCAGAATAGCCCAACCGGCGGGCAATAGCGAACCCGGCGCGGGGTGAAGGGGAGGCGGGGCGAAGGCGGGGTGGGCGAGGGGACGCGGGGCCGGGAGCACTTAGGGCTTGGATTCGGCGAAGGCGGGCGATTGTCTGACACGTTCTAACCATGGCATTGGCATTTCTATTTGCAGGACAGGGCGCCCAAAAGGTGGGAATGGGTCAGTCGCTCTATGCGCAGTCAGCGGCGGCGCGGGCACTCTACGACGAGGCCGGGCGCGTGCTGGGCTGGGACCTGGCGAAGGTGAGCTTCACCGGCCCGGAGACCGAGCTGACGCAGACGAAGGTGTGTCAGCCAGCGCTGTTTGTGCACGGGCTGGCCCTGGTGGCGGCGGCGCGCGAGGCGGGCAAGATCCCGGCAGGGGCGCCGAGCTATGCGCTCGGGCTGAGCCTGGGCGAGGTGACGGCGTATTGCGCGGCCGGGGTGTTTGATTTTGCGACGGGACTGCGAGTCGTGGCCGAGCGCGGCCGGCTCATGCAGCAGGCCTGCGAGCAGACGACGGGCGGGATGGCGGCGATCATCGGCGAAGAGCGCGCGAAGGTCGCGGAGCTGTGCGCCGAATTCGACATCGAGGCGGCGAATTTCAACGCCCCGGGCCAGATCGTGGTCTCTGGCGAAAAGGCGAAGATCGAGGCGGCCGTGACGGGCGCGAAGGCGCGCGGCATGAAGAAGGTGATCCCGCTGGTGGTCGCCGGTGCCTACCACTCGCGCCTGATGGAGCCGGCGCGCGCGGCGTTTGCGGCGTATTTGGAGACGGTGCCCTTCGCGGCGCCGCAGTTCACGGTGTTTACCAACACGACCGGGCAGACCGTGAGTGACCCGGCGGCGATCAAGGCCGCGCTGGTGAAGCAAGTCGTGTCGTCCGTGCTCTGGGAAGACTGCATGCGCAGCGCCGCGGCTGCCGGTGCGACGGAGTTCTGGGAGTTTGGCCCGGGCGGCGTGCTCGCCGGCCTCGCGCGTCGCACCGAGAAGACGTGGAGCGTGAAGAGTTTTTCCGAATTTACCGATCTGACCACCGCCGCTTGAACGATGTCTGCTCTCTACACCCGAAATTTCTGCATCATCGCTCACGTCGATCACGGCAAAACCACGCTCTCTGATCGTCTCCTCGAGCACACCAACACGGTCGCGATGCGCTCCATGACGGCGCAGCATCTGGACTCGATGGATCTCGAGAAGGAGCGCGGCATCACGATCAAGTCGCACCCGGTGACGATGACCTATCGCGCCAAAGACGGACGCGACTACAAGCTCAACCTGATGGACACGCCGGGCCACGTGGACTTCTCCTACGAAGTCTCGCGCTCGCTGGCGGCCTGTGAAGGCGCCGTGCTGCTGATCGATGCGGCGCAGGGCGTGGAAGCGCAGACGGTGGCGAATGCGCACCTCGCGTTTTCCCAGAAGCTCAAGGTGATCCCGGTGATCAACAAGATCGACCTGCCGAGCGCCAATCTGGAGCTCTGCACGCGCCAGCTCGAAGACATCCTCACGATCCCGGCCGAAGAGGCCATCCTCGCGAGCGGCAAGTCCGGCATCGGCATCGTGGACATCCTCGAAGCCGTGGTGGCCCGCGTGCCGCCGCCGCGCTGGGCAGACTACCCGCAGACGCGGGCGTTGGTCTTCGACTCACTCTACGACTCCTACCGCGGGTGCATCGCCTACGTGCGGGTGTTTTCCGGCGCGATCAAGGCCGGCGACATGATGATGCTGATGAGCAACGGCCAGAAGGCCGAGGTGAAGGAAGTGGGCGTCTTCATGCCGAAGATGGAGAAGATCGCGGCCCTGGGCACGGGCGACGTGGGCTACATCGTCTCGAGCATCAAGAACACGGCCGACGTAAAGACCGGCGACACGATCACGATCGCGAGCAAGCCGGCGACGGAGATGCTGCCCGGCTACAAGGAAGTGCGCCCGCTGGTCTTCTGCGGACTCTATCCCCTCGAGAGCGACGACTACGAAAAGCTCAAGGCAGCGCTGGGCCGCCTGCGGCTGAATGACGCGGCGTTTGTCTACTCCTCGGAGAGCTCGCTCGCGCTGGGCTTCGGCTTCCGCTGCGGCTTCCTCGGGCTCCTGCACATGGAGATCATCCAGGAGCGTATCCGCCGCGAGCACGACGTGGAAATCATCTCCACCTACCCGAGCGTAATCTACCACGTGATCAAGCACGGCGGCGAACTCCTCGAAGTCGACAATCCGGTGAACATGCCGGATCCCGGCACGATGATCGAGATCCGCGAGCCCACGATCCGCGCGCAGATCATCCTCCCGAACGACTCGATGGGCGACATCCTCTCGCTGATCATGGAAAAGCGCGGGATCTGCGATCACACCGACACGCTGGACATGAACCGCGTGATGCTGAAGTGCTCGCTGCCGCTGAACGAGATCCTGGTCGATTTCAACGACCGGCTGAAGAGCATCACCCACGGCTACGGCTCGATGGACTACGAACTCGGCGAATACATGCCGGCCGACCTGGTGAAGATGGACATCCTCATCAACGGCGACCCGGTGGATGCGTTTGCCTGCATCGTGCACCGCGGCAATGCGGACACCCGCGGCCGCGCGCTCTGCGAAAAGCTGGCCGAGATCATCCCGCCGCAAATGTTTAAAGTCGCGATCCAGGCCGCCATCGGCGGCAAGATCATCGCCCGCGACAACGTGAAGGAAATGCGCAAGGACGTGACCTCGAAGTGCTATGGCGGCGACATCAGCCGCAAGCGCAAACTCCTCGACAAACAGAAGGAGGGCAAAAAGAAGATGAAACAAATCGGCAAGGTTTCCATCCCACCGGATGCCTTCATCAAGGTCCTCCAAAATAACTGACGCCCGCCCATGTCCCAGACCCAAGACATCGTAATCCCGGAAGTATCGTTCGTGGTGAAGGTGGGCCGGTGGTTGCTCGGGCTGGTGGGCATCCGCAATGCGGAAGACAAGATGCGCGAGAACGCGGCCAACTGGCTCGAACTCGCGGACCGCGTTTACCACTTCCGCCGGGATGTCCTGACCGACGCGCAGGTGGCCGAGCTGCAGGCGCGTGCCTCGACGCTCCGCTCCCTCCTGAAGGCGCGCGCCGGGGCGGAGAAGCTGAAGCTGGAAATCGAGGCGCTGGAAGAAGTGCTGCGCCGCACGGGCGGCGCGATCTACCCGAAGAGCTCGCTGGTGGAGAACGTGGAATTCTTCCTCGTGGCGGCGATCGTGATTCTGGGCATCCGCACGTATTTCGTGCAGCCCTTCAAGATCCCGACGAACTCGATGTGGCCGACCTACAACGGCATGACGCCGGAGATTTTTGCCAAGACGGCCGATGAACCCTCGAAGCCGGCGATGGCGGCCCGGGCGGTGGCGTTTGGCGCTTGGCCTCACCGCCTCGATGCGCCGATGGACGGCGAAGTGCTGGTCCCGCTGCGCGGCGGCCAGAGCCGCGGGCAGGTGCACAGCAAGATCGTGTCCGGCCGCACCTGGCTGGTGATCCCGACGGAGCTGCGCGAATACACGCTGCTCGTGGGGGACAAAGAGGTGAAATTCAAGCTGCCGCTCGATTTCGATTTCGACTGGGTGGCCGCCGAGGCGCTGCTCGATCCGACGAAGCCCTACAGCTCGGGCAGCTTTGCGGAATTTGTGGAGCGCAAGCTGCAGAACCGCGACTTTGAAGTGCGCGTGGTGGACGGCGAGCGGTTGCCCTGTCTCCGCACCGGCAAGCGCGTGAAGGCCGGTGAGCGTTTCCTCGCCTTTGACGAGATGACGGGCGACCAACTCTTCGTGGACCGCATGAGCTACCACTTCGTGAAGCCGGACGTGGGCTCGGGTTTCGTCTTTCGCACCGGCAATATCGCCGGCCTCGCGACGAACTACGGCGATCAATACTACATCAAGCGCCTCGTGGGCACGCCGGGCGATGAGATCGAAATCGTGAGCGGCAAGACCACGGGCGACGGCGCGACGATCATCAAGTCCGGCTCCGGTGGCGTGCTGCTGCGCAACGGCAAACCCATCACGGGCTCGACGGCCTTTAACGGTAACAACGAGCAGAGCGGCCAATACCGCGGCTACGTGCCGATGGGCATCCTGAATCAAGGCGAGAAAGCCAAAGTGCCGCCGGGGAGCTTCCTCGCGCTGGGCGACAACTCGGGCAACAGCCTCGACGGCCGCTACTGGGGCTTCGTGCCCGGCAAGGATGTGGCGGGCCGCCCGCTGTTCATCTACTTCCCCTTCACGAAGCACTGGGGCCCGGCGAAGTAAGGCGAGGGGCTCGCGCGGAGCGCGCGGCTCGGCGTCGACTGCGAAAGGCGCAGTGAGCGCGCGAATACGGCGACAAACCTGCGGTCGAGAAAGCGGCGGACCAACGGGTCGCCACGCCGCGGCGGAGACGGATCAGCGGCCGGCGGGCTAGCGCTATTTCCGGAGTGCGGCCAGGAAGCGGCGCACACGTTTGCCATCGACGGCGCCGGACCAGTGGCCGCCAGTCTTGAACTCGGAGCCGACAATGAAGCCATCGGCGGTCGCGCGGAACGAAGCGATGTTGGCGGCCGTGACGCCGGAGCCGAGGTAGACTGGGAGATGCGTGGCAGATTTGACCGCGTGGACATCGGCGGGCTGCGGAGCATCGCCCGTGACGGCGCCGGTGACGATGACGGCATCGCCGCGCATGAACTCGACGGCGTGGGCGGTCTCGCCGATGCCGACATCGGCGGTGATCGCGTGCGAGCTGTGCTTCTTTTTCACGTCGGCCCAGATCTGCACGTGCTCGGCGCCGATGGCGCGGCGGTAGCGGAGCAAGTCGGCGGCGCAGGATTGAATGACTCCCTCATCGGCGACGTGGGCAAAGGCGAAGCCCTCGGCGCGGACGAAATCGAGCCCGGCGGCGAGTGCGACGGCAAGGGCCTCGCGATTGGCGGCGGCGAGAATCTGGATGCCGCAGGGCAGGGTGGGGACGGCGGCTTTGACGGCGCGGGCGACGAGGGTCATCGCCGCGACGATCTCGGGGCCGACCTGACCGCGGAGGTAGGGCGTGTCGTGCATGTTTTCCAACATGAGCCCGTCGACCCCGGCGGAGGCGTAAAGGCGGGCCTCACGCACGGCCTGGGCCTCAATGGCGCGGAGCGACTGCGAGCTCGCCGGGGTGCCGGGCAGGGCACCGACGTGAATCATCGCGATGACGGGACGCGGAGAACGAAAAAGAGAAGACGCCGAGGCCATGCCGGAGAGTGTGGGCCGAGGAGCGCCTGAACCAAGCCCGCAGTGACGCGAGCGGGGACGTGCGAAAAGGCGCGGTCGAGCCGACGAACGCCTCAAGAAGGGCGCGCGGCCGAGGTCCGAACGCAGGAAGCCCCGGACGGCGCAGAGAGGCGGTCAGCGATCGGCGTAGCCGCGAGGATTGGCCGAATGCCATTTCCACGCGGTGGCGACGATGGACTCGATGTCGCCGAACTTCACCTGCCAGCCGAGCTCGCGCCGGGCTTTGGCGGAATCGGCGTAGAGGGCAGGCGGATCGCCGGGGCGGCGGGGCTTTTCGATGACCTTGACGGGCTTGCCGGTGACTTTTTCCACGGCGCG
>CANGHW010000234.1 GCA_947453695.1 Opitutia bacterium | reverse complement strand
GTGCCGGCAGGGAAGGTGTAATCGAGGCCGTTGGTGAAGCGCACACCGGAGAGATCCAGCGGGGTGGTGCCGATGTTCTGGAGCTCGATATATTCGTAGTCGCTGGCGTTACTCGACGCGGCGGGCTGATACATGACCTCGGTGATGCGGAGGTTGTTCAGCAGGGCGGTGTAGGCGGCGGGGAGGACGGAGGTGTTGGAGATGCCGGGCGTGGGCACGGCGAAGTCGGCGAGGGTGTTGCCGCCATCCGTCGTGCGGCCGGTGGAGTAGTCGGCGGGTTGGGAGACGAAATCAATCTGGTCGACGATGGCGCCGTTGGCGCCAAGGAGCCAGAGGCCGTCGAAATCGGCATCGAGGCCGAAGGGGAGGTCGGCGCCATAGAGCGGGAGGAAGCCGCCGGGGGCGATGAAGCTGAGAGCGGGAAACGTGTAGCGTGAGGCGTAGTTGACGGTGTCGTCGGTGAGGCGGGCGCCGGTGAGGGCAACGGGAGTCGTGGCGGCGTTGTAGAGTTCGATGAAGTCGTGATCGACGCGGAAGGAGATGCGACCGGACCACTCGTTGATTTTGACTGAATTCAGCGCGCCGAGCGTGACGGCGGAACCGTTGACGGCTCCCAGCGTGGGCGACGTGAGGGCCCACGTGCCACCAGTGCCGGTGCGGCTGATCGAGTAATCGGGGATCTGAAAACCAAAGGTGACGGAATCGAGCAGGGTGCCGCCGGCCGCCGTGGTGTCATAGAGCGCGACGGTGTCGCCTTCGGCGTCGAGGGCGAAGCCGGTGTGCAGGCCAGAGGTGGTGGTGGTGTCGGCAAAGAGCACGAGGTAGCCACCGGCGGCGATGCTGGTGCCATTGGGGAAGACGTATTTGCGGGGCGTGGTGACGTCGTCGCTCAGGCTTTTGCCGGAGAGATCGATGGCGGTGGGGCCGGAGTTATAGAGCTCGATGAGGTCGGGGAAGGTGGTGCCGTTGGCGATCTTGGTGTTGGTGGCGAGGACTTCGTTGATGCGCAGCGTGGGCGTAGCAGTCGCGGCGAGCGTGGCGTTGGTGGTCGCGGTAGCGGGCACGATCTTCGCGGCGCCGATGAGGCCGAGGAGGTAGTTTTGCCGCGTGGTCATGAAGGTCTTGATCTGCGTGCGGTAGGAGGCGGGGGTCCAACCGAGGTGGCTGTCGACAAACTGGTAGAAGGGAGGATTGGCGTTGGCGGTCGTGTCGGCGTCGAAGACCGTGCCGAACATTTCGCGGATGGCGGTGAGGTATTTGGCGCGGAAGGCGGCGTTGCCGGCGCGAGTGCTGTCGCCGAGGAGCGGCTGCAGCGGGCGCATGAGGACATCGGCGAAACCGCCGGTGGAGGCGCCGACTTCGGTGGCATCGTAGAGACCTTTGGCGGTGGCGGTGGTGGTGTTTTCACCAAGGCCGAAAGTGGTGTCCAAATCGTGCGGGACGGGCACGAAACGGGTAGTGGTGCCGTTGTTGATGAAGGCGGCGGCGTAGTCGTCGTCCTCGCCAGTGGAGAGATTTTCCTCGGCGTTGGGGAGGATGGTCATGACAGCGAGGTAGCGAGCTAGGTAGTCGAGATCGGCGACGGTGCCGAGGGTCGCAGTCTCGGCGTCGGTGAACGGCACGCCGTTCCAGGTGCCGTTGGCGACGCTGGTGGTGGTGGCACCGGTGAAGTGGGCGGAAGCGACCTCGCTCCAGACCTTGGAGAAATTCATAACGTCGGACCAATTGTTGGCAGCGGAGTTGTTCTGCTTGGACCAGCCGGACCAAGTGGTGTCGGGGCTGGTCGGCGCAGTGGTGGGCGAGTAGGCCCAGCCGGTGATCGCGACCTTGCGGTAGATCTGGGCGTCGACGGCGGACGGGAAGTGGTTGTCGAGGTAGTCGCCGTTGATCTCCTCGACACGGACGAGGCGGCCGTAGTCGGCGGTGCTGCCGGTGGAGACGGTGTATTCGACGCCGTTGCGGCGGACTTCGATCGCAGCGGCATCGGCGGCGACAATGCCGACGGCGCGGAGGGCTCGGTGCGAAAGGAACTGCACGGGAGCACCGCGGGGGTTGATGAGGAAATCGCTGATGCCGTTCCAGCGGTCGTCGGTCGGGAGCGAGATGCGAAGGGGCTTGATGGTGTATTGGCGGCTACTGTTACCGCGCACCCGCATGGAGCCGAGATAGCGAATGGTGCTCTCGTCGCCCGTGGAGGAAACGAGGGTGAAGTTGAACTGGCGGTCGCCAATGGCGGCACCCGGACCTCCGCCACCGGCACCAGGGCCACCGCCGGGAGGAACGCCGCCGCCGGGCACACCAGGCGTGGTAGTGGTGGTGTAGGTGTTGAAAGCGGTATTTTCCGCTCCGGTGAGAATCAAACGGTAAGTGGGCGCGGCGCCATCGATGATCTCGTTGTCGACCTGATAGGCGCAATTGGCGTTTTGGCCTTCGCTCGTCGGTGCGGGCCACGTGCGGGCGAGGGTGCCATCGGTCGCGGAGACGTAGAACTCGACGACCGTTTTGTCGGCCTGCGGGGCGAGCGTGGCGATGAAGGTGCCGGTGCCATCGTTGGCCATGGCGGTGGTTTGAAACGCACCGGGCGTGGCGCTCGTAGCGACGCGCCAGTAGAGGGTCGCAGCGAGCGTAGACGCGGAGGCGCCGAGCTCGTCCGTGAGGTTGGCGGTGATGACGACGGGGTCGGTGCTCTTCGGGACTGCGGGAGCATGCTTCACGCCGGTGATGAGGGGCGCGACGTTGGTGACGCGGAGAGTGTTGGCGGCGCCGGGTGTGCCGCCGACGACGGTGGAGGCGCCCCAGTTCTGGCCGGTGTTTTTCGAGAGCGTCGGGTTACGCTTTTCGAGGGACGAGCCCCCGGTCTCCGCGGCGCTGACCCAAGACCAACCGCCGAGCGTGTCACGGGTGCGGGTGGACCAATCGCCCTCGTTGGCGTAGGAAATCGAATCTACTTCGCTGAACGTGCCGGCCGTGGTGCCGGGTTTGGAGAGGGTGATTTTCTCGCCTTTGTTGGCGAAGGTCGCACCGGATCTCCATGGGCCGACGACAGTAGCGGTCGCTGCGCTGGCACTAGCGGCCTTCAACGTCGTGGGGTTGGCGGCGACGACGAGATAACCACCGGCGGAAAGCGTGGTGCCGGCGGGGAAAGTGAAGTCGACGCCGGTGGTCAGCGCCCAGCCGGAGAGGTCGACGGCCGTGGAGTCGGGATTGTAGATCTCCACAAACTCGAGGGCAGTGTTTTCCGGGTAACCCGTGCCGGGGCGATACATGATCTCATTGATCACGGGGGCGGCAAAAGCGCGCATTGCCGACAGGAGCAGCAGCACCAAGACGGCGTGCAGGAGAACGGTCATGAAACAGCGGCGGAGAGTGAGCATGGCAGGCATCGGTTGGTGCGGGGTATGACTCCCACAGGCCAAAAATGGAGACGTGTTTGTGACGACAGGGTGACAAGCCGGGACGAACCCGGGGGTTTATGTCGTGAACCGTCGCAACGTCGTCCCGGAGCGCTTCGTCAGGCGCGGGTCTTGCGCGAGTCCAAGCTTTGGGCACAGTGCCGGCCCCGCTTCCGCCCATGCCTTCCAAACCCATTCCCGGTTCCTCCGGCGACGTGTTGACGTCGCTGCCCTCGCCCTACCAGCCCCACGCGGCGACCGGCCTGCTGCACCTGCCGCGGTTTCTCGCGAAATGCAAAATCGTGAAGCAGCAAGGCGCGCTGCCGGCTAGCTACGCGAAGAACTACAAACGGGGCTGCGACCGTTTCCTCAGCCAGCATCTCGGCATCGATCCGGCGGCCGTGGAGAAAATCGTGTTCGAGTCGGCAACGGATGCGGAGATCGACGCCAAGCTGCAGGCGATCCTGCCGGCCGACATGCGCGCGCCCCAATGGAACCGGCGTTACGTGCAGATGGGCATGACGCCGGCGGGTCGGGAGTTTCTGACCGAGGCGTTGACCGCGATGGGCTGCGCCGACCGTGTCGACGAAATCAAGAGTGTGCCTGACCTGATGGACTTCGACGAGGGACGGATCGAGTAAGCGGACGGAAATCCCGGCGCCCGCCCGGAGGGCGACTCGGATCAAGACGGCGAGAAATGCAGGCCCGGGGACGGGCCCGCCCACCTTAGGCGAGTGACCAAGGGGACCGCATTGCGCGGGTCCGGAGGCGGTTGGCCATCTCGTCGCCGACGAATTCCTCCTTGGCTGGGTCCCACTTCAGTTTCCGGCCGAGCACCATCGCGATCTGGCCGAGGTTGCAGACCGTAGTCGTGCGATGGCCGAGGCCGACATCTGCGATCGGACGTTTCCGGGCGCGGACGCTGTCGAAGAAGTTGTCGTGGTGGTTATTGCTGAGGGCCAACTGGATTTTCTTGTTGGGCGCCTGCATCTCGCGGAGGAGGGCGTTGTCGGAGGCGCTCATCTTGTCGCGAGCGATGTCGAGCCAGCCTCGTTCGCCGACGAACCGCACGGTGCCGCCGCCCTCGTGGCGGGTGCGGCAATGCATGGGCACGCCGTTGGCATAGCGCACGGTGAAGTCGACCTTGGTGGCGTTGGTGAAGAGGCCGCTGCTGGGGAATTCGCCGCAGCCTTCGACTTCGATGGGGCCGCTGTCGTCCATATCGAGCGCCCACTGGCCGATATCGAGGTAGTGGGCGCCCCAGTTGGTGACTTGGCCGTAAGCGCTTTCGGAGATGAAGCGGAAATTATAGTGGCAACCGATCGAGGTGTAGGGGCGCCACGGGGCGGGTCCGAGCCACATGTCCCAATCGAGGCCGGCCGGGACGGGCTCGGGGGTCCAGGTCGCGCCGCAAAACCGGTTGTTCGGCGGGATGAAGCACTCGATGCGGTCGAGCTTGCCGAGGCCCTGGTTGCGGACGAACTCGGCAACGTCGTGAAACCGCTTCATCGAGCGGTGCTGCGTGCCATGCTGGGCGACGCGGTCGTATTTGCGGGCGGTGTCGACCAGTGCGCGGCCCTCGGCGATGGTGAGCGTGAGGGGTTTTTCGCAATAGATGTCCTTGCCGTTGCGCATGGCGTCGATGGCGACGAGCGCATGCCAGTGGTCGGGCGTGCAGATGAAGACGACGTCGATATCCGGGCGGCGGTTGAGTTCGCGGAAATCGGCGTAGGCGCGGCAATCGTTGTTACCGTAGGCCTGGTTGACACGGGCGGCACCGGTCTCGCGGCGCTCGCGGTCGACGTCGCACACGGCGAGCACGTGGATCGATTCCGGCGAGCCAAGGAGCGGTGGAAAATGGCTGTCGGCGATGTTGCCGCAGCCGACGATGCCGACGGTGATTTTCTTGCTCGGTGCATTCGCCCCGCGGAGGCCGGAGGGGAGAATGAGCGGGACGGCGGCGACGGCGGTGGCGAGCGAGGATTTTTGGATAAACTCGCGGCGGCTGACGGGGCGGGGAAGAGAGGAGTGCATGGCGCGTCAGGATTTGGCGGAGTTGAGTTTTTCCACGGCGCGGGCGGCGGCTTCGCGCACGACGGGTGGCTCGGACGCGGCGTCCTTGAGCGCAGCGAGCGCGGACTGGGAGGCGGTGTCGCCGCGCACGGCGAGGCTGCCGATGAGACCGGCCTTGGTGTTACCGGTGAGGGAGCCGAGGGCGGCGCGGAACGCGGCATCGGCTTCGGGCCCGGCGACGCGCTCGAGGGCGTAGCGGGCTGCATCAGCCGTGGCGTCGGCGCGGAGCAACGGGGCGAGGACGGGCACGCTCTTAGCGGAGGCCACGAGAGCGAGCATCTGGCAGAGAAAGGCGAGACCGGCGTCGGTGCGGCCGGGAGTAGCGAGAGCCTTGAGGAGCTTTTCCTCAACGCGTCCGTAGCCCTCGGGCGGCGTGGCGATCACCTGCTCGCGCACCGTCCAGGCAAAGCTGCGGTCGGCGCCATAGGTGAGTTTGGCGCACTCGACCCAGGGATCGGGCGTCGCGCCGGCGTTGGAGTAGCGATCGGAGTTGCGTGCCTGATAGGCGGCAGGCGCAGCGGCAGGAGAAGTTTCCGCGGGCATGGTGAGGGGAAGGACGGGGTTGGACGGCGGACTGGCGGAGGCAGTGATATCGCGCACGGGACGAGGCTGCAAGGGCCAACCCGCCCAAGCGTCGTCCTGCGCGGCACAAAGAAGCCGGCGGAAATCGCCTGCCGGCCTTTTCTACTTTTGCAGTTTGGCGAAAACTCCCTTTCGCTGCGCCTTCCCATGATCAAAGGCCAGAAAGTCGTCTGCGTTAACGACACCTTCACTCCCACCATTCGCGCGCTCTACCAGCAACTGCCGGTGAAGAATGACACCTATACCATCCGCGAGGTGTTTCTCGGCCGGGAGAAGATCGTGAAGGGCGGCGACTCGGCGACGGTCGGGCTCCTGCTCGAGGAACTGAAGAATCCGGCGGATCCGTTTCACCAAGGCCAGCAGGAGCTCGGGTTTTCCTCGGAGCGGTTTGCACCGCTTGAGGAGCTGCCCGACGAGAAGATCGAGGCCGAGGAAGTGGTCCACGCCGGCGCCTGGATGCCGGCCTAAGCTGTCGGCGGGACGGCGGCGTTACCGCTTGAAACTCGGGCCGCGCCGGCCCGTCTGTCTTGCGCATGAACGCCTTCCTCCGCCGGTGCCGCGCTGCCTCAATCCTCCTGTCGACTTGCGGGCTGGCGACACCGGGCTGGCTCCGCGGGCAGGACGCCACGCAGGACAAGCCGGTCGAGCTGCCGACCTACACGGTGACCGATACGCGCGACGTGCCGCCACCGGAGCGTTGGAGCTACACGCGCATTCCGGGCTTCGAAGTGCTCTCCAGCACGTCGGACCGCGGCACGCAGCGCCTCGTGCGGGATTTCGCGCGATTTCACGTCGCGCTCAGCCTGGTCTGGCCCGGCGTGCAGCAACCCGCCGCAACGCCTGCCGCACTCATAATCTGCGGCCGCGGGGCGAAGTTTGAGCAGTTCCGCCCGGC
>CANGHW010000233.1 GCA_947453695.1 Opitutia bacterium | reverse complement strand
CCAGGAGATCGGCCATCATCTCGCGCACCTTGTCGCCCATTTCGTAGATGATCTCGTAGGTCTCGACCCGCACGCCATGATGTTTGGCGAGCGGCGTGACCCCGTTTTCCAGCTTGGTGTGGAAGCCGACGATCACTGAGCCCGCGGCACCCGCCATGAGCACGTCGTTCTTGGTGACCAAGCCCACTTCGATCGAAACGATCTCCAGCGAGACTTTAGAGCTCTTGATGCTCTCGAGGACCGAGCGAACGGCTTCGGCGGAGCCGAAAACGTCGGTCTTGACGATGAGCTTGAGCACTTTGGCCTGCGTGGCCGCGATATTCTTGAACAGATCCTCGACGGACAACTCCTTCGGAGCCGAGTCAGCGACGGAAATCTGCTTCTTGAGCCGCAATTGCTCTTCTTCAGCGATCTTCTCGGCTTCGCGGACATTCTTCACGGCCTTGAACGACGCGCCACTGTCTGGCGTTCCATTCCAGCCGATGACGCGCACGGGAGTGCCGGGAGTCGCTTCCTTCAGATTGGCACCCTTGTCGTCAAACATGGCGCGCACCCGAGCATAATGCTGGCCGCAAACGATGGCATCGCCGACGCGCAACGTGCCCCGCTGGACGATCACGGTGGCGAGCGGGCCACGGCCAAAATCGATCTCCGACTCAACGACAATACCGCTGGCCTCGGCCTTCGGATTGGCCTTCAACTCCAAGACGTCAGCCTGCAACAGAATCATCTCAATCAGGTCCGTGATTCCCGTGCCCTTGAGGGCAGAAACCGGCACCGTGACGGTCTCACCACCCCAATCCTCGGGGGCGATGTTGCGCTGCTGCATCTGACCCTTGACCTGCTCAATGTTGGCTCCCTTGACATCCATCTTATTGATGGCGACGAGGAGAGTGACCTTGGCATTTTGCGCATGCTTGAGCGCCTCGTCCGTCTGCGGCATGAAGCCGTCGTCGGCCGCCACCACGAGCACCGCGATATCAGTCACATTCGCACCGCGAGCGCGCATTTTGGAGAACGCGGCGTGACCTGGGGTATCGAGGAAGGTAATCTTGCGACCGTTGTGTTCGATCTGGTAGGCGCCGATGTGCTGCGTGATACCGCCAGCCTCGCCCGAGGCCACATCGGCCTTGCGAATGGCATCGAGCAGGGAGGTCTTGCCATGGTCGACGTGACCCAAAATGCAGACGACCGGCGGGCGCGGCTCGAGAAACTTCGATTCATCGACCTCGGGCTTCTTCTCCTTCTTATCCTTGGCGGCCTGCTGTTGTGCCGCATCGCCACGGTGCTTGATCTCGAGCAGGAAGCCATACTTCTCCGCGACCTTTTGCGCGATCGCTTCGTCGATGGTAGAATTCATCGCCGCGAAGCCCACCAATTGGTTGAGCTCGGAGATGAGCTTGAACGGCTTCAAACCCAGGGCGATGGCGAAATCGCGAACGATCACCGGTGGCTTGAGGTGCAGCACCTTCACGTCGCCCTGCATCGTAATCACCGGTGCAGCGGCAGCCGTAGCCGGCGGAGTAAGTGGTGCGGGTGAGGAACCAGGCAGAGGCGGCGGCTTGGGGGCCATCACCGGGGCAGCGCGGGGCGGAAGCGGAGGAGGCGCGATTGGGCCTTTCGCCGCCGGAGGCGCGATGACCGGAGGCGGAGCCACGGGGGCGGCGACCGGAGCCGGACGCACCGGGACGACCGGAGGCACGGGAGCCGGAGCAGCGGGCCGCAAAACCGGCGGCACCACCAGAGGCGGCGGAGAAACGGCGGGCGGCGCAGGCGGACGAACAATCGGCGGCGGCGTGGAGGGAATCTTCGCCAGCGGCGGAGGGGCCGACACTGGACGGGCAATTGCCGGGGGCGCTGATACGACCGGAGCAGGTTTGACGACCGCCGGAGGAACGACCGGTGCGGGTGCGGGAGCCGGCGCTGGTGCGCTCGCTGCCTTGATGGCCGCTGCTTTGGCTGCTGCTGCTGCCTCACGCTCCCGATCGATATCGAGCTTCGACTTAACAAAGACTCCCGCGGGCAGATTGACCTTCGGAGCTGTATTAACCGGCGCCTCGGCGGCTGCGGGTGGCGGGGTCGGAGCTGGTGCCGGAGCCTCTGCGGCCTTCGCTGCGGCGATCTTGGCTGCGAACTCCTTCTCGATCTCCTCGATGTAAATCTTACTGACCGTGCTGGAGACCGACTTGGTATCCGCCGTCACCCACCCACGCTCCTTCAGAAGGGCAAGGAGATCTTTGCCCTCCATGTTGATTCGCTTGGCGAGTTCGTGGATGCGGAGGCTCATTCGTGGTCAGTCAGCAGTCGTTGGTTAAAGTCTTGGATCGAATCAGGCGTGAGCACTGCCCACCCGTTTAATAATGTCAGAAGCTTCGTCGGCGGAAAAGCCCGCGCCCACGAGATCATCGGCTTCCACGCCGTCAAATAGCTCGAGGGAGACGAATCCAGCTTTGACGAGGCGAAGGGCGACATCATCCGCCACGCCCAGAGATCCGATGAGCTTGCGCTTCGCATCACCCTCCGGATCGGCTCCGACCGCACGAAACTCTTCGATATCCAGACGCCAGCCGATGAGGCGGGACGTGAGTCGGGCGTTCTGGCCTTTGCGACCGATCGCCACCGCGAGGTCGTCCGTCGCTACTTTGAGGAGGATGCGGTGCGTCTTCTCATCGAGCACGATCTCACGCGGAACCGCGGGCTTGAGCGCCTCGATGATCATTTCACGCGGATCAGCGTAATACTTGATGATATCGATCTTCTCACCGCCAAGTTCGCGCACGATCGTCTTCACGCGCGCACCACGGGCACCGACGCAGGCTCCGACCGGATCCACCTTGGGATCAGTGCTCGTGACTGCAATCTTGGTGCGATAGCCGGGCTCGCGGGCAAACGCCTCGATCTTGACCGTGCCATCGGCCACCTCGGTCACCTCGAGTTCAAAGAGGCGACGCACAAACTTCGGGCTCGCCCGGCTGAGAATAATCTCGGGACCGCGCGGCGTGCTTTCGATCTCCATCAGGAGGCAGCGGATGCGCTCGCCCGGCTGATACTCTTCGCCGGGGACTTGCTCCTTGCCCGGCATCACGGCCTCGGCCTTGCCGAGGTCGACGAAGAGGTCGTTGCGCTCACGGCGACGCACGGTGCCCGTGACGATGTTACCGACCTGATCCTTAAAGTCGTCGTAGATGCGGTCCTTCTCGAACTGTCGCAGGCGTTGCATGACCGCCTGTCGGGCCGTTTGCGCCGCGATGCGACCCAGTGATGAGGGATCGATTTCCCGTTCCAGCAGCTCGCCGATCACGGCGCCGGCCTTCATCGCCTGCGCCTTTTCCACGTGAATCTCGGTCTTCGGATTGCTCACCGAATCAACCACCTTTAGCACAGCCCACGCATGGAGCTGACCATTTTTGGGGTTAATATCGATTTTGAGCTCCTGCCCGGAACTGATACCCTTTTGGGCGGCAGTTTTCAAAGCATTCACAATCGTGGAGATCATGTCCGCGCGCGGAATGCCCTTTTCCTTTTCCATGTATTCCAGGACGGAAAGAATCTCGCTGCTCATATGGTTGGATTTATGGGAAAAAAAAAGCGGGCCGAACGGCCCACTTTTTTGAAAGTGGTGGTTTAAGAGAGCCTCAACGTATCGGGCGCCGCGAAAACTTGTCAAGCCCCGCGCCCCGCGGAGAACGGTCGTTACCCCTTCTCAGCGGCGCGCTTCGCGCTCCCACAGCCACCCCAATAATCCCTGGGCCACGCCCTGAGCCAGCGGCCGGCCCGGGCCGTCAGCCACGCCCAGTTCGACCAACCCGCGCTTGAGAGCCGGGGGCAAATCACCGACAAACCAATGCACCCATAACCCTTCAAGCCCATTCCCGTCGCCTTGGCCGTCGATCGCCGCGACCAACGGCCAAAATCCATCGCAAGCCAGCGTATCGAGCCGGGTTCCGCCCCAGATGTCGGCGCAGAGTTCAGTGCTCAGTTCGCTTCGCCACTGTGTGAGCCGATGGCGGCGGCGCTGGTCGCGGGTGGACTCCGTAGGCTCAAGCCGTGGGAAACTCCGCCCCAACTCACGTAGTCGAGCCGGCCAATCCGGCCGCGCCCGCACCCACGCTGCATACTGAGTCAACCGCAGTCGGGGGTGGTTCGCCGGTCGCACGCCGTGCAAGCTCCACCCGGAATCCGCTTTCACCTCTCCAAACACGGTCTCGGGCGCCACGGCTCCCTTCTCCCATTGCTTGAGCGGCCAACGCGTAGCTACTTGCAGCATCGGCGCGCGATTGAATCGATAGCCCAAAATCTCCAGCGCCGTGTGGTGACAGGCCTCCTCCCAACCAAGTCGCTGAACCCTGATCCGGGCAAAGTGCACCTTCTGCTGCCAGCGTTTCACCGCATGGCGACGCAACAGGGCTGCCAAAGCGTCCTGGCTCAGGCTCGCTAATTCCTCGGCCATCCGCGCCGAACTTCGTCCCGCCATCACCTCCACCGCATCATCTGCGGCAAACTCCTCCAAGTCGTGGTGCAGCAGTGGCAACAGTGCCAGCAGGGGAATCTCCCTCCCCGCCCCTCGTGTCACGACCGCTCCATCCGGCGGGAAGAGCACCACATGCAGCACGACACCATCGTAGGCCGGATCGGAGGCATGGCGGTGCGCTTCCCAATCCGCCGCTCGCAAATGCAGTTCCACATCACCCACGAACTCCGGGCCGCCCTCCAGCGAGAGCCTCGCGCCTTTAAAATCTGGCCCACCGAGCAAGTTCCACTTCCCCGGGTGCACGATTCGCACCCTGCGCCCGTCCACCGTGCGCGCGGCCGCGCGATTGAAATCACCCCGCAACCAAATCTTTTGCAGCAGTTTCTCGGGAAACGAAAACGGACCATAAAGTCCTTGAATCTCCGCAACGACCGGGTGGGACGCTTTCATCGCCCGGAATTTTCCAATCGAACCCGCCCCGCAGTCGAGCCCGATGTCACACCACCTCTGCGATTGACGTCATCTGCCCGCTGCGCACCGTGATTTTGCACTCTCTATTTCTGCGGAGGAGTGGCTGAGTTGGTTTAAGGCACCTGACTTGAAATCAGACGTGGGGGCAACCTCACCGGGGGTTCGAATCCCTCCTCCTCCGCCATTTTTCCCGTATCAAGAACCTCTTGGTGCGGGATTAATTTTTTGTAGACCTCTGGATGTCCGTGAGAAACGAAACAGGCGTTTTAACACCCCCGAAATAAGTTCTCGTTTTGGGTCGGCGGCGGAGTCGCAAAAATGGCCCCGATTAACCCGCGATTGAGGTGCCGTTAAAATTCTGTCCGTGAATTTTTCGCCGAATCTGCGATAATGTCCGCAGTTCAGAATCACGCGGGGCTGAGGCCTTTTGGATCGCCCCCTTAACCCTTAACAGAGGTTTTTTCATGCCAGCGATCCAAACGGATTCTTTGCGGAGCCGTGCCTGCACGGTGCCCGTCGCCATCTACAGCCGCGTCTCCACCGCCAATCAGGTCGGAGGACGCTTCGATTCCTGCGAAAGCCAGGCCGCCGTCTGTCGCGATTTCATCGCGAAACACGCCGTCGACGGCTGGTTCGAAGTCGCCTGCTTCTCCGACCCGGCCTATTCGGGCAGTTCGATGAACCGCCCGGGCATCCGTGCGCTCATGCGCCAGATCGAAGCCGGCGAAATCAAGGTCGTCCTCATCTTCAAACTCGAACGGGTGCTGCGCAGCACGGACGAATGGGGGCCGTTTCGTTCCTTTCTCCAGCAACACAGGTGCCGGCTCGTCAGCCCCACCGAGGACCTTTCGGACGAAACCCCCTCCGGCCGGCTAAAGAACAACCTCCTTATGAGCGTCGCGGAATACGAGCGACTGAACACCGCCGAGAAAATCCGGATAAAACTCAACGAACAGGCCAAACGCGGGTTCTGGACCGGCGGGCAAGTTCCGTTCGGTTACGTCTACGATGAAGCTCTGCAAGGTCTGAGCCCGCATCCCACCGAAGCCGCCACGCTGCGCCGCATTTTCGAATTGGCAGCGCGCCTCACCTCGCTCACGGAGATTGCAAACACCCTCAACGCCGAAGGCCTGCGCACGCGGGCACGGATCTTTAATCGCCGCAGCGGCGAGAAACAGAACGTCGGCGAAAAACGATTCCGCTCCGACATCGTGCGCCGGTTGATCACCCGCCCGCTCTACGCCGGTCGCGTCCGGATGAACGGCAAGGAGTTTCCCGGGCAACATGCGGCCCTCGTCTCGGACGACTTGTGGGAGCGGGCCAACGCCGCGATCCGCCCGGCGCTGTCGCCGGCACCGCGGCGGTTCCGGAGCCGCGACAAGCATTTTCACCTGCTAAAGGGCCTCGCGTTCTGCGGCTGCTGCGGCCGGGCAATGATTCCCAACACCTGCGGGAAACTCGATCCCGACGGCAAGCGCTACCGTTATTACACCTGCGGCTACGCCCACAAAGAGCGCTCCGATGCCAAATGCCCGGTGCGCCACGTTTCCGCGACGGCACTCGAAACCGCCGTCATCGGATTCCTCGGCGCATGCTGCCAGCACCCCGAGGTGCTCGACGCCACGAGCAGCAGTGCACGTGAGCGCCGCCAGACTGAACGAGCCCCGCTGCGGGCACGGCTCAGCGATGCCGAAGCCAAACTCGCGACTGTCGCCGAACAACTCCGCAATTGCGCCAAAGCCCTCGTGCTTGGCCAAACCGCCGCGCTCGACGAGGCGCTGCGCGAACAGGCCGACGCGCTGCACGAGGAAAAACAACGGTTGATCGTCGAGCGCGAACAGGTCCGCATCGAACTCGCCGCGTGCGAAGAAGGCGACATCAACACGGCGCGCGTCGGCGAGGCTCTGAGGAAATTCAGCGACCTGTTGCCCACCCTGTCATCCGACGAGCAGCGCGACTTGGTGACGCTCTTCCTGGAGCGCGTCGAGATCCGCCCGGCCAGCGACAAAGTCGCGAAGACGATCGTGGGCACGCGGTTGCTGGAATTACGATTGAAGCTGCGCGTAGAGCGCTTGGTCGAAGGCATGGCCGAACAGATCCTCATCGAGGAGCGCACCGCGCGCGT
>CANGHW010000232.1 GCA_947453695.1 Opitutia bacterium | reverse complement strand
CCGTTCATCTCCGGCATCGTGATATCGCACACGATCAGGTCCGGCACCGCCGCCCGGGCTTTCTCCACGCCCTCGCGGCCGTTGCGCGCCTCGGTGATCTCGTAGCCTTCCAGTCGCAGCAATTCAGCGGTGTGGGCGCGAATCTTCGCTTCGTCGTCGATGACCAAAATGCGTTTCACGGCCCGGCACGCTGCCGAGCCGCCGTCGCGAAGTAAAGCGCCCCGCGACCGCGCGCCTGGGCCGTTCGGCCCATCCCCGTCCGGCCCATACCGCTCCGCGGCGTTTCGTGGCATCCTGACGTCCTCAACTCAAACAACCGTCACCGTAACTCCCATGATCACAGTTCCCGTCGCCACCTCACTCGTCTTCGCCGCCGGCTTCGCCGTCATCCTCCTGCAAGACTACGCGCGCGCCTCCCGCCCGCTCATCCCTCGCTCTGGACGTCGCGTGCTCCGTGCCCGCGCTCAGTTCCGCCCGCTGCCGCTCTCGATCCCTCTGGCCGCGCACGGCGTCGAAATTCGTCCGGTTTCGATGCGCCTCCTCCCCGAACCCCACCGCCTCGATGTCTGATTTTTTCCTTGGTTCGCCCCCGATCCTCCAGCTCTGGACTCCTTCCCCATGACTCCCACCGACATCAATCTCGTCAAAAATTCCTTCCGCCAGATCGTTCCGATCGCCGATCAGGCCGCCGCGCTCTTCTACGCCCGCCTTTTCGAACTCGATCCCTCGCTCCGCCCGCTCTTCCGCGGCGATATGCGCGAACAGGGCCGGAAACTCATGACGATGATCGCCACCGCCGTCGCTGCGCTTGAACGCATCGACACCATCGTCCCCGTCATCCGCCAACTCGGCGCCCGCCACGTCGCCTACGGCGTCCGGGAAGAACACTACGGCACCGTCGGCGTCGCCCTGCTCTGGACGCTCGAGAAGGGCCTCGGCCCCGAATTCACGCCCGCCGTGCGCGAGGCGTGGACCTCCACCTACACGCTCCTCGCCAACACGATGATCGATGCCGCCAAAACTGCCCAGCCCAGCGCCGCGTAAACCAACTCGGTCTAATTTCGAGAATCGCAAATCAACCATCGAAACTCCACCGCCTATGCCCTCCCTTCACCACGACTATCCGATGCCCGCGTGGACCGCTTGGCTCGCCCTCGCCGTCATCGTGAGCTCTGCCCTCGCCCTCTTCAGCCTCTGAGCGCGTCTGGGCGCGCCGATCCCGCGCACCGCTTCCTTGCGCCTCGCCTGCTGCCCGACTTTTCTCCTCGTCTCGCCGTCCCCCGTTTCCCCTTTCCCTCCCTCTCTTTTTCCCGCCCGCCGCCCCGATGCCCCCCGACGAATCTCTCTCCGCCGCCCAGACGCGCCTGCAGGCGCACCTCGCCGGCATCTTGGAGGTCGCACTCGATTGCATCGTCACAGTCGACCACGCGGGCCGTTTCATTGATTTCAATCCCGCCGCCGAACGCACCTTCGGCTACGCACGCGCCGAGGTGATCGGCCGCGAGATGACCGACCTCATCGTCCCGCCCGCCCTGCGCGCCGGCCACCGCGCCGGCATGGCCCGCGTCCTCGGCGGCGCTGCGCCCAAGATGCTCGGCCAGCGCATCGAGATCACCGCCATGCGCGCCGATGGCACCGAGTTTCCGGTTGAGCTCGCCATCACTCGCATCGCCACCGACGGCCCGCCGGTGTTCACCGCGCACCTCCGCGACATTAGCGAGCGCAAGCGCACCGAAGCCGAGCTCCTCTCCCTCCAGCGTGATCTTGAGAGTCGCGTCGCCGCCCGCACGGCCGAGCTCGCCCGCGCCCAGGAAGCTCTCGCCGTCAGTGATGCCAGCCGCCGCGAGTCCCAGTCGTATTTCGAGAAAAGCTTCCACTCCAGCCCCGCCCTCATGTCCATCGCCCGGGTGGCCGATGGGAAGCTCATCGAGGTCAACCCCGCCTTCGCGCGCGGGGCCGGCTACTCCCGTGATGAGATGCTCGGTCGCACCACCCTCGAACTGGGCCTCTGGCTCCAGCCCGCCCAACGCGACGAGTTTCTCACCCGCATCCGCCGCGATGGCCACATCCGCGACCTCGAGGCCGATTTCTGCGGCAAGACCGGCTTCGTCCGCACGCTTCTCCTCAATGCCGACATCATGGAGCTCGGCGGGCAGCCCTGCATGCTCACTGTCGGCATCGACATCACCGACCGCCGTCGGCGCGATCAGGTGCAGGCCGGTATCTACCAGATTTCTCAGGCCGTCCTCGGCGGCGACGACCTCCCCGCCCTCTTTGCCAAGGTCCACGGCATCATCGGCGGCCTCATGCCCGCGCGAAATTTCTACGTCGCTCTCCTCAACGCCGACCGCTCCCTCCTCTCCTTCCCCTACTTCGTCGACGAGACCATCGCCCCGCCTGCTCCGCGCCCCCCGCGCAACGGCGTCACCGAATTCGTCATCGACACCGCCGAACCGCTCCTCGCCTCCGATGCCGAGGTCGTCGCCAAACTCAGCGCCCGCGGCGACTACACCCCTGGTGGCGATCCGTGCGCGCAATGGATGGGTGCCCCGCTCGTCTTCGAGGGCCGCAGCCTCGGCGCCATCGCCCTGCAGGATTACCACAACCCCGCCGCCTACACCGAGGACGACAAACGCCTCCTCCTCTTCGTCGCCGAACAGACCGCCGCCGCCGTCCACCGCCAGCAAGTCGAGGCGGCCCAACGCGAGGCCCGTTCCTACTTCGAGAAAAGTTTCCACTCCAGTCCCGCCCTCATGGTGATCACGCGTGTCGCCGACCGCCGCATCACCGAGGCCAATCCCGCCTTCCTCCGCGTCGCCGGTTACACGCGCGAAGAGGTCATCGGCCGCAGCCCGGAGGAGATCCAACTCTGGGTCCACGACACCCAGCGCGAGACGTTTCTCCGCGGCATCCGCGAACGCGGTGCGGTGCGCGACCTGGAAGGTGATTTTCGCAGCAAGTCCGGCGTCCACTCCACGTTTCTCCTCAACGCCGACATCATCGAGCTCGGCGGCACCCCCAGCGTCCTCAGTGTTGGCATCGATATCTCCGACCGCCGCCGCCGCGACCGCGTCCAGTCCGCCACCTACGCGATCTCGCAGGCCGTCCTCGCCGGTGGCGATCTCCCCGCGCTCTTCGCCGAGCTCCACCGCATCATCGGCGGCCTCATGCCGGCGAAGAATTTCTACGTCGCCCTTCTCAACGCCGACCGCTCCGTCCTGTCTTTCCCCTACTTCGTCGACGAGACCGCCGCTGCGCCCGCTCCGCGCAAACCCGGCTTCGGCCTCACGGAATACGTTCTCCACACCGCCAAGCCCCTCCGCACCACCGCCGATGAGGTCACGGTGATTTTCCGCGGCGACAGTCGCTACCAGCCCACCGGAAAACCGTCCGCGCTCTGGCTCGGCGCCCCGCTCATGATCGAGGGCCGCGCCATCGGCGTCATCACCGTGCAGGACTATCACAATCCGCACGCCTACTCCGACGCCGACCTCCAGCTCCTCATGTTCGTCGCGGACCAGACCGCCGCCGCCGTTCACCGCCAGCAGGTCGAGGCCGCGCAACGCGAGTCGCGTGCCTACTTCGAGAAGAGTTTCCACTCCAGCCCCGCCCTCATGTCGCTCAGTCGCGTGAGCGACCGCAAAATCCTCGAGGTCAATCCCGCCTTCATCCGCAACAGCGGCTACACGCGCGACGAACTGCTCGGTCGCACCACGCAGGAGCTGGCCGTGTGGGTGCACGCGACGCAGCAGGAAGCGTTTCTCCGCGGCATCGCCACCCAGGGCTTCGTGCGCGACCAACAGGCCGACTTCCGCGCGAAAGGCGGGAAAGTTTTCACCCTGATCGTCAATGCCGATATCATCGAGCTCGGTGGCGAGCCCTGCGTGCTCACCGTCGCGATCGACATCACCGAGCGCCGCCGCCGCGACCAGGTGCAAAGCGCGACTTTTCAGATTTCCCGCACGGTCCTCGCCGGCGGCGACCTCGCCGCGCTCTTTGCCGAGGTGCACACGATCGTCGGCGATCTCATGCCGGCGAAAAATTTTTACGTCGCCCTCTTGAGCGAAGACGGCCGCGAACTCTCCTTCCCCTACTTCGTCGACGAACACGTCGCCGCTCCGCCGCCCCGTCCGCTCGGCAATGGTTTCACCGAATATGTCCTGCAGACCGCGCAGCCGCTCCTCGTCACCGGCGCCGAGTTGCCCGCGCTCCTCTCCTCCCGTGGCGCTTACCAGCCGCTCGATCACCCCGCCGCCCAACGCCTTGGCGCCCCGCTCCTCGTCGGCGGCCGCACCCTCGGTGTCATCGCCCTGCAGGATTACGCCCGCGCCGATGCCTACGGCGCCGAAGAACTCCGACTCCTCAACTTCGTCGCCGAACAGGCCGCCGTCGCCGTCCAGCGCCGCCAGGCCGAAAACGCCCTCGCCCGCGCAGAGCAGCGCTACCGCTCCATCTTCGAAAACGCCGTCGAGGGCCTCTACGTCACCTCGCCCGCCGGCCGCTTCCTCAGCGCCAACCCCGCTCTGGCCCGCATGCTCGGCTACACCTCCGTCCCCGAGCTCCTCACCGCGATCAACGACATCACCCGTCAGGTCTATGTCCGCCCCGGACGCCGCGACGATTTCTTCGCCCTCATCCAAAACAGCGACGAGGTCACCGATTTCGTCTCCGAAATTTTCCACCGCGATGGCTCCATCCTCTGGATTTCCGAATCAGTCCGCGTCGTCCGCGATGCCCGCGGCGCTATCGACCACTTCGAGGGCGTAGCGACCAACGTCACCCAGCAGCGCGAAGCCGCCCGCGCCCTCCGCGAGGCCAAGGAAGCTGCCGACGCCGCCAGCCGCGCCAAGAGCTACTTCCTCGCGAGCGTCTCGCACGAGCTGCGCACCCCGCTCAACGGCATCCTCGGCTACACGCAGATTCTCCGCCGCGACAGCGCGCTCGGCGAAAAGCAACGCGAGGGCGTCCGTGTCATCCACGAATCTGCCGACCACCTCCTCGCGCTGATCAACGACGTCCTCGACCTCTCCAAGATCGAGGCCGGCCGCATCGAGCTGCACCCCGCCGATTTCGATCTCCCCGGCTTCGTCGCCGGCGTCGAACGCGTCTTCACCCCGCGCGCCCGCGAGAAAACCATCATCTTCGAAACCGCCGTCGCCCCCGATCTTCCGCGTTGGGTCCACGGCGACGAACAGCGCCTGCGCCAAATCATCTTCAACCTCGTCTCCAATGCCGTGAAGTTCACCACGCTCGGAGGCGTCGTTTTTTCCGTCCAACGCGCTGCAGGCGACACGATTCGTTTTTCCGTCAGCGACACCGGCCCCGGTATCTCCGCCAGCGATCTCACGAAACTATTCGAGCCCTTCACCCAAGTTGGCAAAACCCACGCCGCCTCCGCCAGCGGCACCGGCCTTGGCCTCGCCATTAGCCGCAGTCTCGTCGAGCGCATGGGCGGCCAGCTCCAGGTGGAAAGCAAACTGGGTTGGGGCAGCCGCTTCTGGTGCGACATTGCCCTCCCCACCGCCTCGCTCGCCGTCGCGCCCGTCGCCACCGATCCCTCGCGCCGGCTCCTCGGCTACGAAGGTCCGCGCCGCCGCATCCTCATCGTCGACGACAATGCCACCAACCGCGCCGTTATCGTCAACCTCCTCGCCCCGCTTGGTTTCGAGCTCGCCGAAGCCGACACCGGTGAAGGCGGAATCGTCGAAGCCGCGCGGTTCTCCCCCGATCTCGTGTTGATGGACCTCCGCCTCCCCGTCGGCATCGACGGCCTCGAGGCCACGCGTCGCCTCCGCGCCACCCCCGCCGGCGCCACGCAGAAAATTATCGCCGTCTCCGCGAGCGCCTACGACCTCGATCGCAACGAGTGCTTCGCCGCCGGCTGCGATGCCTTCCTCGCGAAACCGTTTCGCGAAGAAGAGCTCTGGACCGCCGTCGAACGCGCCCTCGGCCTCGTCTGGCAGGTGGCCGATACCGAAGAGACGCGCACACCCTTCCCGCTCGCCGTCAAAGCACCGCCGCCCGCCGAAGCCGCCGCGCTCTACGATCTCGCCGCCAAGGGCGACGTCGTTGGCATCCGCGCCCGAGCCACCGCGCTCATCGCCCTCGACGCGAGCTACGGTCCCTTTGCGCATAGCGTCCTCGACCTCGCCGCCCGTTTCAAAATGAAGGCCATCCGCCAATTCGTCGCCCGCTACCTGCCCGACGCACCGAAATCATGAGCGAAACTATCCTTATCGTCGACGACACCCCTGCCAACCTCGGCGTCCTCGTCGAGACCCTCGGCGCCGCTGGCTACCAGTTGATGGTCGCCGAAGACGGTGAAGAAGCCCTCGCGCAAACCGCGCAGACGCAGCCCGACCTCATCCTCCTCGACGTGATGATGCCCGGCATCGACGGCTTCGAAACCTGCCGCCGCCTCAAGGCCCGCGCCGAGACCCGCGATGTCCCCGTCCTCTTCATGACCGCCCTCAGCGAGACCGCGGACAAAGTGAAAGCCTTCGCCGCCGGTGGCGTGGACTACATCACCAAGCCCATCGAGCACGAGGAAGCCCTCGCCCGCGTCCGCACCCACCTTTCGATCCGCCGCCTCCAACGCGAGCTCCAGGAACAGCTCGCCCTCAAAGAAAAGTTTATGCGCATCGCCGGCCACGACCTGCGCAATCCTCTCTGCCTGATCCTCATGGCCGGCGAACTCGCCAAGCGCCAGCCCGGCACCCCCGATGCCGCGCTCAAATACATCGCCAACATCGGCGAGGGCGCCACGCAGATGCGCCGTATCATCGACACCTTCCTCGATCTCCGCGCCCCTCAACCCGGCGCCGCCGCCGGCCGCATCGACCTCGGCCTCCTCGCCGCTGCGGTCACTCGTCAGCACGAGCACGCCGCGGCCCGCAAAGAGATCGCGCTCGCCACCGAAATTGCCGCCGACCTCCCGCTCGCCCGCTGCGATGCGGCGCACGGCTACCAGATGTTCACCAACCTCGTGAGCAACGCGTTGAAATTCACGCCGCCCGGCGGCCGTGTCACCGTCCGCCTCGCCCTCGCCGACCGCCGCCTCCGCGCCGAAGTTCACGACACTGGTCCCGGTGTCCCCGCCAATGAGCGCAACCAGCTCTTCCGCGAACACGCCCGCCTGAGCCCGCGCCCGACCGGCGGCGAAGAAAGTAACGGCCTTGGCCTCGCGATCGTGAAACACCTCGTCGAATCCCAAAACGGGTCCGTCGGCGCCGACTTCCCCGCGACCGGCGGCAGCATCTTCTGGTGCGAAGTCCCCGTGGCCTGAT
>CANGHW010000231.1 GCA_947453695.1 Opitutia bacterium | reverse complement strand
TTGGCAGTTTAGTGAGGTTGCTGACTTCGGCCCATGTTGAGGTTGGGCCGATTCAATCGAAGTCTAGCAGTATCCCTGCCAAGCGGTGTTTTTGGCCAAATCCTATGACATAGATGGCCAAAGATCTTGATCAAGTCATGTCACTTAAATTCTTAATAAACTTAAAATCAGTAACTTAAGAATAAGTAAATATGTCATTCAACAGGCTGGAACAAACGAGTCGAGGTTTGCTCTATTCAAATCGATTGCCTTCATAGGTGATCCCTGACCGAGAAAACAAAACTACTACCAATGACCAAAAAACTCCTCCTCGCTTCACTTGCAGTGATCGCTACTGCGACCTCCAGCATCTATGCTCAAGGCGCGGCCTCATATTCGGTGACGACTACCGTGTCGGCCGTTTCTCAATATATGTTCCGTGGCCAACGCCTTGGTGGTCCCTCGTGGCAGCCGTCGGCTGAACTCACGGCAGGCGATTTTACGGCCGGCGTTTGGGTGAACGCTCCGTTCAAAGACAAAGTGAAGGACGTTTCCGATCCAGAGGTCGACCTTTACGGATCTTACACGTTTAGCTTCGGCAAGGATCTAAGTCTTGTCCCGGGCTTCTCGTTCTACAATTACCCGAAAGCTCCAAACAGTGCTGGTTTTTACGACTCCACGATTGAGCCGAGCCTCGCGCTTAACTACACCGTAGGTGGAGTGAAGTTTACGCCGAAATTCTACTATGATTTCATTCTGAGCGGTCCGACCTATGAACTGACTGCGCAGTATTCTGTCGCCTTGAAGGAAATAGGCACCTCGCTTGATTTCACGGCGCAGGGCGGCACCTACATCCAACGCGATGTAGTTGATAAGTCGAATCCAGCGACCAAGGCATGGGGAAATTACTGGCAGCTTGGCGTAGCGACGCCGTTCCAGATTACCAAGGAATCGAAGCTCACGCTTGGTTTTGCCTACACCGAAGGCACTTCTGCGTATACCAAGCAAGGTTCGGCGCCGAAAGCGAAGAACTCCTCTGCGGTCGGTCGTGGCGTTGTTACCGTGGCCTACACTTACGCGTTCTAAGGCTCTCTAGCCTCGAGTGTCGGGCGATCACGGTCGCAACCATGCTCGAATACAACAGCCCGCGCGGAAATGCGCGGGCTGTTTTGCTTTGGCGGCGGTTTGTGATTTGACCCTTCGGTTTGAGCGGATGGATTTCAACCCTTACTCGTTATATCCTACTATGAAAGTTGGCATTGTTGGTGCGTCCGGTTACTCCGGCGAAGTTCTTGTCAAGCTGCTCCTGGCTCACCCCAATGTGACGCTCGCGGCGGTGACCTCGCGCACACATGCGGGTAAACCCCTGTCGGTGGTAATACCCTCGGTGCGTGGTCTCGATCGGGGGTTGAAATTTGTCGACTCGGATCCGGCAGCCTTGGCGACGAGCGACGTAGCATTGTTTTTTCTGGCCCTGCCGCACGGTGCCGCCGCCACTTACGCCCAAGCGTTGGTTGCGGCCGGGAAACGAGTGATTGATCTCAGCGCGGACTTTCGCATCGCCGATCTTTCAACCTATCAAAAATACTATGGGGAGCATCACGCGCCGGGCTTATTGCCTTCGGCGCGTTACGTTTTGCCGGAGCTTACGGCGGCTACTTGGAGGACTGAGGCCAAACTCGTTGCGGCTCCGGGTTGCTACCCAACGAGTATCCTCGTGCCATTGGTTCCACTGCTCAAGGCGGCGGTTGTTACGCGCGAACACATTGTTGTGAATTCCTTCAGCGGCGTGAGCGGTGCGGGAAAGAAAGCGGAGGAAGCTTATCTTTACTGTGAGCGTGCCGAAAGCGCGAAGGCTTATGGCCTCGTAAAGCACCGTCACCTGGCTGAGGTCGAGGAGCAACTTGCTCTGCACACGGGGGCCAAGACAATTATTCAATTCAATCCTCACCTAGCGCCGATGCGCCGGGGCATTGCTACTACAATTACCGTGCCGGCCTCACCTGGCGGCACAATTGAGCAGGCCTATGCGGCGTGGCAAAACGCCTACGCCCAGTCCCCGTTTGTGCAAATTTTGGCAGCCGGCGAGACCCCTGACACCGCCTACACGGTGGGCACTAACCGTATAGATATCTCGGCGATCTACGATGCGCGCACAGGTAATTTTGTAATTACTTCTGCCGAGGACAATCTCGTTAAGGGAGCCAGTGGCCAAGCGGTCCAGATCATGAATCTGTGGTCCGGCTTTGCTGAGACTGCGGGCTTAGTGTGATACTAAATCGAAAACCGAGCGACTCGTAGGTCGCTCGGGTATGATCAGCTCCGGTAGTCGGCGTTCTCGCTCACGTATTCGTGCGTAAGGTCCCCGCCCAGCACAGTCGCAGACGCAGGCCCGTTACCGACGTCGATGGCCAGCTCTACGCAACGTTCGTGCGGTGGAAAATCGATCGGGGCGGTAAACACGCCGTCTTTCGGCTCCGCGCTGGCATAGAGTTCGGCGCCGCGGAGGTGCATAACAAGCGCAGCCTCCTTCTCAGGGTTGAGTTGAAACACGCCGTTCGCAAAGATCTCCACGCCTCCCATCGAAGCCCGCAGCTTGGACATATCTGTTTTGGGTGCAAACGCTCCGATATGCTTTCCGATCGCTTGCACGAGGCGACCTACATTCGGATCGTTGCCGGCGACCGCACACTTGAAGAGCGGAGCGTTGACAATCGCCTTGCCGAGAGCGCGAGCGAGGACAGGACTCGCTGCATTCGTAACGTTGACGCGGATCACATGGCGCACGCCTTCTCCATTGCGCACGACGTCTTCAGCAAGGTCGCGACAAACGGCATGTAATGCACGTTCAAATGCTCCGAAATCCTCGCACGGCACACGGCCGGACGAAATGAGAGCCACGGTGTCCGACGTGCTCGTGTCGCTGTCGATACTGATGGCGTTGAAGCTCGCATCAATGGCCTTGGCGAGGAGCATACGCAATTCGCCACGCGGCACAGTGAGGTCGGTGAGGATATACACGAGCATGGTCGCCAGGTTCGGCTCAATCATGCCTGCGCCCTTGGCGATACCAACGATGCTACCACCTCCAGGGAGATCGGCGCGACGAATCTTCGGATAGAGGTCAGTCGTTACGATACCTTCTGCCGCAGGCAAAATACTTCCTGGTGCGAGCGCGGCCACTGCTTTGGGCAGCGCGGCACCGATTGCTTCCGCGGGAAGCGTCCAGCCGATTACACCCGTGGAGCTGGGCAATACCTGATTTCCCGCGAGACCAAGCAGACGGGCAGTTTCAGTGCAGATCTGTTCGGAGGTCTCGACACCGCCCGGCGCGCACACATTCGAGATCTTATTGTTAATAATAATGGCACCGAGGGTCGGGTCGTTGAGGCGTTTGCGTCCGACGATCACAGGTGCGCCTGGAAACGCATTCTTCGTAAACATCGCCGCAAAATCTGGAGTCGGCCGGTCGAGTGCGATGAGCGTGAGCGTCATCTTGGCAGGCTTGGGCGCCTCTCGAGGGATGAAGTCAAAACGCGTCGTGCCGACGCGAAAACCCGCCGGTAGAGCGGCCTGCGAGGCGAGCCACGCGCGATGCGCGTCGCGATTCAGAAACGTGAGATTAGTGCTGGGCACGCGAGAGAAGTGGGCCGCGTGCGCCGCGGAGTGAAGAAGATTTTCACGGTGGCTATACGGCAGGATGACGGAAAATTTTTGTGGAAATGCGCTGTGTGTGTGCCTTATTCGAATCTTCCTTCTATTACACGTGAGCTCCTATCTCTGTTTTTCTCACCTCGACGCGGCCGCTGGCCGCGCGCTTTGAACGCCGATGAACGTCGCTGAAGTTACCGCCAAGGCGAAAGTTCTGCTCGAGGCTCTGCCTTACATCCAAGATTTTCGCGGCTCCACGTTCGTGGTAAAATACGGTGGAAGTTTCATGGATGATCCTGATCCGGTGGCCCGCACGCGCGTGGCTTACGACATCGCGTTTCTGGCGGCCTGCGGAATCAACGTCGTCGTGGTGCATGGCGGCGGTAAGGCCATCACCAAGGCAATGGCGGAATCGGGTTTGAAGGCCAATTTCGTGAATGGCTTGCGCGTGACCGATGAGGCGACGATCGCCGTGGTCAAGAAGACGCTGGATGAAATCGTTAACAAGGACGTCTGTGACGCTGTCGCCAGTGCGAAGGGCAAGCCGAAGGGTCTGCCGGGAGACACCGTGCTCGTCTGTCAGAAGCTCACCGTCGATGACGATGGTAATGCGGTTGATCTAGGCTTTGTCGGCGACGTGACAGAGGTGAAGGTAAAGCTTATCAAGAAGGAGATCGGCGACGGATTTATTCCGATTATTTCACCGGTTGCGGAGGGATATGATGGCAAGCCTTACAATGTGAATGCCGACCTTGCGGCGGGTCGCGTGGCGAGTGCCCTGCGGGCCCGGCGATTGGTTTACATGAGTGATGTGCCCGGGCTGCTCTCGAATCCCTCGGATCCGAGTTCGCTTATCTCGACGTTAAAAATCACTCAGGTCGATGATCTGAAAAAAAAGGGCGTGATCGACAAGGGTATGCGTCCGAAGGTGCAAAGCGCCGTGCGCGCGCTTGAGGAGGGCGTGCAGCGCGTGCACTTTATCGACGGCCGTTTGCCTCACTCGCTGTTGCTCGAAATCTTTACCGACAAGGGCATCGGCACTGAGATTGTGCACGGCTGATTTGTGCGGTTCTGATCTGCCCGCTCTACGAATTCGATTCGTCAAGCCGTCGTCGGCGAATCGAAGGTATTCCAAGACAAACCCATGACTGCACCTGCCATTGTCCGCACCAACACTGCCGAGCTCTACGACGCGCACGTGATGAAGAATTACGCGCGTTCGCCTCTCACACTCGTGCGCGGTGCGGGAACGAAAGTTTGGGATGATGCCGGTAACGCTTACCTCGATTTTACCTCAGGCATAGCGGTCAGTGCGCTCGGTCACTGTCATCCTCATTGGGTCGCGAGTGTGCAGCGTCAGGCCGGCGAGCTCATCCACGTCAGCAACCTTTTCCGCAACCCGAATCAGGGGGAGTTGGCGCGCCGGCTCGTCGGTTACGCCGGGCCGGGTCGGGTGTTCTTCTGCAACAGCGGCGCTGAGGCCAACGAAGCGCTGATCAAACTTGCGCGCCTGCACGGCGTGGCGAAGGCCGGCGGGGAGGAAGGTAAGTGCTACAAGATCATCTGCGCCAAGAGTGCGTTCCACGGACGCACGTTTGGCGGCATGAGTGCGACGCCGCAGGAGAAAATCCAAAAGGGCTTCCGGCCGCTCGTGCCCGGATTCTCGTTCGGTGAGCTCAACAATCTCTCGAGCTTCGCGGAACTTATCGATGACCAGACGGCGGCAATTTTTGTTGAGACCATTCAGGGCGAAAGTGGCATCAATCCCTGCACGCCAGAGTTTCTTCGTGGTCTGAGGAAGCTGTGCGATCAGCATAATCTTCTGCTTTTGCTCGACGAAGTGCAGTGCGGAATCGGGCGGACAGGACAGTTTTTCTCGTTTGAACATGCGGGCGTCTCACCGGACGCGATCGGAATGGCAAAGGGCCTCGGCGGCGGGTTTCCGATCGGTGCGGTATGGGTGCGCGAGCGCCACGCGGAACTATTTCACCCCGGCAACCATGGCACGACCTTTGGCGGCACTCCACTGGCGTGCGCGGCGGCGCTCGCCGTGCTTGATGTGATTGAGCGCGACAGCTTACTGGCCAAGGTGCGCGCTAACAGCGCAGTGTGGCTGGCCAGCCTGCGGCAGCTCGCGGCCGATTTTCCGGCGCAGGTTCTCGCGGTGCGTGGGCAGGGATTTCTCGTGGGGGTGCAGGTCGCCACGGATCCCGCGCCGTATCTTGCGGCGCTGCGCGAACGCGGCCTCTTGGCGCCGAGCGCCGGCGGCAACGTCGTGCGGCTCCTGCCGCCGTTGAACGTCACGCCTGAAGATCTGGCCCGCTCGATCGAGATTTTCCGCGCCGTCCTGACGGCCAAGGCTTGAGGTGGGAGGCGATTTTTCACTCGTGAGCCGCATTTGGGCGACTTACATCCATCCGCTTTCATGAAGCACTTCCTCAAAGAAACCGACTTTGCGCGTTCCGAATTGCCCAAGTTGTTTGCCTCGGCGCGCGAGTTGAAGCGGAAGCGTGGCATGCGAGGTGCACCCAAGCCACTTGCCGGCCAGACTTGGGCTTTGATCTTTTCCAAATCCTCCACCCGAACGAGGGTGTCGTTCGAGGTTGGCATCCACGAGTTGGGCGGAAATCCGCTTTTCCTAAATAAGAATGACATTCAGTTGGGCCGTGGCGAAACGGTTGAAGACACGGCCCGAGTGCTGTCGCGGTTCGTGCATGGGTTGATCGTCCGCACTTACGAGCACAGCGAAGTCGAGCAGCTGGCGGCGGCGGGAAGCATCCCGGTGATTAATGCGCTCACTGATTTCCTTCATCCCTGCCAGATTTATACGGACGCCTTTACTATGACCGAACGCTGGGCCAAGGGCACCACGGGCGCCAAGCTCGTCGAGTCGCTGCGCGGCCGGAAAATTGCGTTCCTCGGTGACACCGCCTGCAACATGGCGAACTCATGGATTCTCGGAGCCAATCTTTTCGGGATGAAAATTTCTCTCGGCGGGCCGAAGGAATTTGCACCCTCGGCCGAGTTCAACGCGGCGCTACTTGCTGAGGGCTACGACCCGAAAACAGCCTATCACTTCACGACGGATCCGTTTGAGGCAGTGCGCGATGCGGACGTCGTCTACACCGATGTATGGGTGAGCATGGGCAAGGAAGAGGAGACGAAGGCGCGGCTGCGCACGATGGCGCCCTACGCCGTAACGGGAAAATTATTTGCCGCGGCGAAAAAGGACGCGCTCTTCATGCACTGTCTTCCGGCGCATGCGGGGGAGGAAGTCATGCAGGAGGTTTTGGATAATCCGCGTTCGATCATTTTCGACCAAGCGGAAAATCGCCTCCACATGCAGAAGGCGATTCTCGCCGCATTGGCGGCCGCGCGCCGCCACTGAGCGAACGCGCTGCGCGGCCCAGCCGGCTCAGGGCTGGAGGATGTAAATGTAGCCCTGGTTGCGGGCGCGAAAATTCCCCGTGCTGAGATCGCCGTCGTCGATTCGTTGGTCGATTTCGCGCATTTGTGCGACACTCGCAGTGGGTTCAACCTAGATTCCGCAGTTGAGAGTTTGGTTTTTCACGGAAAGTGCTGAGATGAGGGACTATGGCGCAGACCAAGAAGACGGAGGTGATTCACCCGCAGGGTGAAGGAGATTTTAGCTTCGCGACAGCCGGAGGACGGGTGCGGATG
>CANGHW010000230.1 GCA_947453695.1 Opitutia bacterium | reverse complement strand
TGCTCAATAACGGCCAAGGCCAACGCCAACGGACCGAGATTCGCACCTTCAACGCGACCGCGCAGAGCTACTTCCTGAAGGACCGCCTCGTCCTCACCGCCGGCTTCCGTCGCGACCGCTATCGTCAACGCACCGGCGCGGGCGGTTTCGTCGATCCCAAGACCGGCACCGTTGACATCTCGAACAACGATATCTTCGGCCCTGCGCAGAATTTCGTCTCGCCTTCCGGCACCGTCATCAACCTGCCCGGCTGGGCCGACCAAACCGGCGACACCAAAACCTATGGTGCTGTGGTGAAGGTCACCAAGTGGCTCAACGTGCACGTCAACAAGTCCGACAGTTTCGCGCCGCAGGTTGTCCGTCAGGCCGTCGACAGCACCGGCAACGTGCCGAATCCTCACGGCTACTCCACCGAATGGGGCTTCAGCCTCGCTTCGCTGGACGGCAAATTCAACGTCCGCGTCAATCGCTTCCAAACGAAGGAGCTCTATTCCCGCGGCAGCGAAGTCGGCACGCTCGGCAACCGCTACCTCGACATGGAAGGCCGTCCTGACGGCAGCAATAATATCCAGGTCTCCTCTTTCCGTTACTTCGCCACGCAGATTGCGCTCGGCCGCCTCCGCGCCCAAGGCATCGCCAATCCCTCCGCCTCTCAACTCGACCCTGCCGTCGCCAAGCTAATGGGCTTATCCGACGAGATGTATACCCGCCTCGTCTACTCCGGCCCCAGCCAGCCCCAGACCGTCGGCACCACCGACGTCAGCTCCAAGGGTTTCGAACTTGAGGCCACCTACAACCCCACCCGCAACTGGCGCATGAAGTTCACCGGGTCTCAGACCCGCGCCCAAGACGACCGCGTCTCGCCTGAAATCTACAACTGGTGGCAGGCGCGTATCCCGGTTTGGACCAGTCTTCGGACCGATGTTGTCCCGGGCGATGGTAAGGGTCGCCTCTGGTGGGACACCGTTCCTGGCGACTTCTTTTCCGGTGGCGAAACCCGCACTCCGCAGACCCGTTGGATCCAGGATCAATTCGGTGCCTACTGGGCCGCCGCGACCAACGCCGGCCGTCCCCGCACCCAAATGCGCGAATATCGTTTTGCCGGTATCACCAACTACGACTTCACCGAAGGTAAGTTAAAGGGCTTCAACATCGGTGGTGCACTCCGTTGGGAGAGCAAAGCATCCATCGGCTTCGAGGCCGGCCCCGCCGAAAAGTCCGGCCCCTACCAAGGCGCCGTGCTGTTCCTCGATAATGACAAGCCCATCTGGGACAAGGCTCGCGCCTATCTCGATCTGTCGGCCGGCTACAAACTCCGGTTCTACAACGACAAGATTCGCACCAAGATTCAGCTCAATGTGAAGAACGTCACCGAGGGCGGCCGCCTCCAAATGATCGGCGTCAATCCCGACGGCAAAGGCTATGCCTACCGGATTATCGATCCGCGCCAATTTATCCTGAGCACTTCGTTCGAACTTTGAGCCTGAACTCCGTGCCGGTCCAGGCCGGCGCCTGATCTGACCTCCGAAGCGCGTTCCTTTCCGGAACGCGCTTCGTTTTTTTCCATCACGACTCCACTCTCGCAGCGCCGTTGTTTACCGCTCCTAAACATATTTTACGCGCACCGCCGCAGTCCCCTCCATCGTCTTTACCGTCATGCATCGCCGACACTTCCTCGCCACCACGGCCGTTACCACTGTTGCCGCGCTTTCCGCCCGACTGATCTCCGCCGAGTCGACTCCGTCCACCGACCTCGATCTCCTGCGCACCGCAGTCGCGGCCAACGACGCCCAGATCCCCGCGCTTCTCGCGACGCAAGAGCGTCGCGCCGGCCACCGCTGGCTTGGTGGCCAGATCAACGAATACGGCCTGCATACCGCCCAGAGCACCTCAGGCTTCATCTCTGCCCTCGCCTGCGCCGTCTCGGCACCTGATTCAAAATATTTCAAATCGGCCGACCTCATCGAGCCCCTCCGCCTGGCCTTCGCCTATATGCTGGCCGCGCAGCACCCGGAGGACGGCACCGTCGACTACTACGCGACGAATTTTCACTCCCCGCCCGATATGGCGTTCATCTTGGAAAACGTCTGCCCGGCCTACCTCCTCCTCCACGCTCATCCTTCGTCCTCCCACGCCGCCCTCGCTCCTGCTCTGGCTACTTTCATTCAGCGTGGCGCCGACGGCCTGATCACCGGTGGTGTCCATACGCCGAACCACCGTTGGGTCGTCTGCGCCGCCCTCGCGTGGGCTAATTCGCTCTTCCCTAAACCAGCCTACGTGGCCCGCATCGACCAGTGGCTGGCCGAGACCATCGACCTCGATCCCGACGGCCAATACACGGAAAAATCCACCACCGTCTACTCGCCCATCGTAAATCGCGCGCTCCTCACCGTCGCCCGCTTGCTCAATCGACCCTCGTTGCGCGAACCCGTTCGCAAGAACCTCGAAATGACGCTCTACTACGTCCACGCCGACGGTGAGGTCGTAACCGAGGCCTCGCGCCGGCAGGATCGCTACCAGCGCGGCAGCATGGGCCGCTACTATTTCTCCTATCGCACACTGGCCCTACTCGACGGCAATGGTCGCTTCGCGGCCATGTGCCGCCTGATCGAAGACTCGACGCAACGCAAAGTCGGCGAGCTCGCCGCCTTCCTCGTCGAACCGGAATTACTGCGCTCGTTGCCTGCCCCGGCGCCCTTGCCTACCGACTACGCCAAGCATTTCTCATATTCCCAGCTCGTCCGCCTTCGCCGCGGCGCCGCCAGCGCCACGATTCTCGCGGCCAATACCACGCTTTTTTCTTACCACCGGGGCGCCGCCGCCCTCGAGGCTCTGCGCTTCGCTACTGCGTTTTTTGGCAAGGGACAGTTCACCGCCGACACCCTCGAGGTCCGGGATGGTCGTTACATCCTCCGCCAGACCCTGGAAGGCCCCTACTTCCAGCCGCTCTCCGCCGAACAGATCGCCCACGGCGACCACACCAAAATGGCACCCAACGGCACGCTTGCCACTAACAGCAAGGCGATGCGCACCCAGAGCAACATACAGCGCCTCGAGGCTGTCGTCACCATTACCGAAAACGCCGGCCGCTTCTCGCTGGCGTTTTCAATCACCGGCACGGCCGACGTCCCCGTCTCGCTTGAGCTCGCCTTCCGCGCCGGCGGACAGCTCTCCGGCGTCGAACCCGTGCCCCACATCGCCGACGCCTATCTCCTGCGCTCCGGAACTGGCCGCTACACCCTCGGCCGCGATGTGATCGAATTCGGCTCGGGCCGCGTCGAGCACACTTACACCCAAGTTCGTGGCGCTCTCCCCAAGGCTGATGCGCAAAGCGTCTACCTCACCGGCCTCACTCCCTTCCACGCCACTCTCAGCATCGCCTAATGACGTCCTACCTTCGTCTGCTTACTCTGGGACTATTCTCCGCCCTGACGATCGCCGCCGCCTCCGCCCCAGCCCGGCCTGTCCTCCGCGAATACGACATCCTCCGCGCCTTCCCGGCTGGTCGCCTCGCCGCGCTGAGCAGCGGCGATATTCCCGATGAGCGCGGGCTCACCGGCAGCAATCGCCAAAACGGCTCCTGGCTTGAGGCTGGCGCCCAGCGTGGCAGCTGCCGCGGAGTCATCGCCGCGGTCGTCGCCGGCGATCTCGCCGCCGCCGACAACGCCTGGCGCGGCATCGATACCACGTTTGCCCACCAACGCGCGGACGGCGGGTTCGAGTCCGTCGTTAAACCCAACGGCACCAGCTCCATCGCCTACAACGCCAACGTCGAGACCGCCTACTTCTTCCTCCAGGAGCTCGGCCGTGCCATCCTCGTCATCCGTCAGTCCCCGCATGCGGCCCACTTCGAAGAGCGCATTACCGCCCTTACCCCCAAGCTCCGGCGCGCCGCTGATTTCATCGCCGGCGGCTACGATACGATTATTCCCAAGGTCGGACACTCCGTGAACCGCGTGATCATCGCCGCCAAAGCCTTTGGCACCTGCGGCCTCGTCCTGCGGGACGAAAAGCTCGTCGCCTTGTCCCGCCGGCTGATCTCCCACTCTATCACGCTGCGTGATAAAGACGGCGTGTTCATCGAAAACGGCGGTCGCGATTCGTCCTACAATGTCGTCTCCATTCTTTTCGGTTCCGTCCTCGCGCTCCACCTGCCGCTACCCGAGTTCGAAGCTGTTCTTCCCGCTGCCGTCGCCTGGCAACTCACGCGCATTCTCCCCGACGGCAAAGTAGACGTGACCAACAACACGCGCACCGGCGTCGGCAAGGAAGCCAACGCCTGGGGTAAGACCAAGGAGGTAAACTACACCGAGGTCATTTTCGCCCTGACTTACTACGGACTCATCCATCAGGACCAAGCCGCCCTCGCCGCTGCGGACCGCGTGTTCACCTACGCCCATCAAAACCCCAAGCCGCGCAAATCGTGAAGTCACTCCTCGCCGCCCTCCTATTTCTCGCTGCAGCCGCTGCCGCTTTGGACGCAGCCGTTCGTGGGCCGATCAGCGAATACGACCTGCTCCGCTCATTCCCCGCCGGACGTCTCGCCTACCTTTCGGCTGGCGATGTGCCCGATGCCCAGGGCCTCACCGGTAGCAATCACCTGAATGGCGCTTGGCTTGAGGCTGGACCGCAACGCGGCAGTTGCCGCGCAGTGATCGCCGCAGTCGTCGCTGACGACCTGCCGGCCGCCGACCGCGCCTGGTGCGGCATCGAGGTCGCTTTCGAACACCAGCGCGCCGACGGCGGCTTCGAAGCCGCCGTGCGCCCCAACGGCGCCAGCGCCAAGCCCCTCGGTGCCGCCGTCGAGACGGCGTTCTTCTTCCTGCAGGAGCTTAGTCGCGCAATCTTGGTGATTCGCCAATCGCCGCACGAAGCTCACTTCCGCGCCCGTATCGCTACGCTTGAGCCGAAGCTCCGGCGCGCCACGGACTTCATCTCCAGTGGCTACGACACCATCATTGAAAACAGCAGTAGGGCCGTGAATCGGATCATCATCGCCGCAAAGGCCTTTGGCACCTGTGGTGTCGTCCTGCACGATGAGAAACTCATTGCCACCTCGCGTCGGCTTATCACTCACGCCCTCACGCTCCGCGACCAGGAAGGGGTCTTCATTGAAAACGGCGGCCGTGATTCCTCCTACAACGTCGTCTCTATTCTCTTCGGCCAAGTCCTCGCCCTCCACGTTCCTCTTCCCGAACTCGAAGCCGCCTATCCCGCCGCCGTCGCCTGGCAGCTCAGTCGCGTTCTGCCGAGTGGCGAAGTCGACGTTACCGGCAACTCCCGCACCGGCGTCGGCAAAGAACAGTCATACTTCGGCGAGCCAAAGAAGGTGAACTATAAGGAGGTCGTCCTCGCCCTGACGATTTACGGCCTGGCCCATCAGGACCAGGCCGCCCTCGCCGGGGCCGACCGAGTCTTCGGCTACATGCAACAGAATCCGCAATCCACCAAGTAACGTGAACCACCTCGCTTTTCTTTTCCTCCTCGTCGTCGCCACCGTCGCCCGCGCGGCGAGTCCGCTCCCTCCACCCAACATCGTGGTCATCCTCGCCGATGACCTCGGCATCGGTGACGTATCCTGCTACAACCCTCAGAGTGCGTGGCAGACACCACAACTCGACCGCCTCGCGCGCGAGGGCCTGCGCTTTACCGACGCCCACGCCGCCTCGTCCCTTTGCACGCCGAGTCGTTACGCCTTGCTCACCGGTCGCTACGCCTGGCGCGGAAAATTGAAACAGGGCGTGCTTCAAGGCTATGGCGCCGACCTGATCGAACCGACCCGACCGACCGTCGCCGGCCTGCTCCGTGATCACGGCTATACCACCGCGGTCTTCGGCAAATGGCACCTCGGCCTCGATTGGGTGCGCACCGGACCACAGCCCGAAAACGTCGACTTCGCCCGTCCCTTCTCCGGTGGCCCCCTCGCCCACGGCTTTGATCGTTTCTGCGGCATCAGCGCCTCCCTCGATATGCCGCCCTACGTGTGGCTTGCCCAGGACCGCGCCACCACCGTGCCCACCGACACGATCGGCGATAGCCCCGCGCCCAAGCTCTGGCGCGGCGGTCCCATTGCCGCAGACTTCAAGATGGAGGACGTCCAGCCCCGCCTCACCGCCACAGCGGTTGACTACATCGCGAAACGGTCCGCGGCGCGCGATGGAAAATCCTTCTTTCTCTTTCTGCCACTGGCCGCGCCTCACACCCCGATTCTCCCCACGCCTGCCTTTGCCGGGAAGACCGGAGTCACCGGCTACGGCGATTTCGTCACTCAGGTTGATGCCGATGTCGGCGCAATCATGGACGCCCTCGAAAAACACGGCCTCGCCCACAATACGCTCGTGATTTTCTCCTCGGACAATGGCTTCGCTCCCGCCGCCGATGTCCCGCTGCACGCCCGGGCCCACCACGACCCCAGCGCTGGCTACCGCGGTTACAAGTCCGACCTTTTTGAAGGCGGCCACCGCATACCGTTCATCGTCCGCTGGCCTGCCACGATCGCACCGGGCCGCACCGCGTCCGATCTCGTTGGTCAACTTGATCTCTTCGCCACCGCCGCTGCACTCGTGGGCACCACGCCCTCCGGCGACGCCGCCGAAGACAGCATCAGCTTCCTGCCCATCCTGCGCGGCACCGCGACCGCCCCGGGAGCCCGCACCACGTTCATCGCCCACTCCGCCGAAGGTCGCTTCGCGATCCGCGAGGGCAAATGGAAACTTCTCCTCTGGCCCGGCTCCGGCGGCTGGAGTTCACCCACGCCCGCGCCCAGCCAGTGGCTGAAAGTTGAGCGCACCGACCTCGCCACACTCCCCCCTTTCCAACTCTATGACGTCGCGGCCGATCCCGCCGAGACCAAGAACCTCGCGGCCAACCACCCCGAGATCGTCCAACGCCTCGGCCGACTGCTTCGCGCGGATATCGAGCGCGGTCGCAGCACGCCGGGCCCAGCCCAGCTGTTCACACGCGATCCGGCCTGGACCCAATTGGGGTGGTTCGCGTCGTTTGCCCCCTGACGCCCCCCATCGTTATCCGTTTTTTCAAATCGGCGCCGACAAACAGGCAACGAGCCATCCTTCCTGCGCTTCGTTTGTTGCCCAGTCTCCTCGCCCGCGCCGCCGGCCCCATCTTCGGGCAACCGTCCTCGACCACGTCAAACCGCCGCGACGCGTCGAATCCCAACCCGACGGGAAACACCGCGGGCTATGGCTAGGGCAGTCCGGCCGACTACGTTCGCAACGGGCTGTTCAGCGGCTCCTCGAAAACGTCTACGGTCGCTCCGTCCGTCTGCTTTTCGACCTCGCGGTCGAGGAGCTCCGACTCGCGTTACCCTTGGGCGTCGTGCGCC
>CANGHW010000229.1 GCA_947453695.1 Opitutia bacterium | reverse complement strand
GTCGAGGGCGGTGGTGGGTTCGTCGGCGATGAGGAGCTCGGGCTTGGTGATGAGGGCCATGGCGATCATCACGCGCTGGCGCATGCCGCCGGAAAACTCGTGCGGGTAGAGATGGATGCGGCGGGCGGCGTCGTTGATGCCCACGGATTCGAGGGCGGCGAGGGCGCGCTTCAGGGCTTCGGCCTTGGAAATCTTTTCGTGAATGAGGAGCGGTTCGATGAGTTGCTCGCTGATCCGCATGTAGGGATTCAGGGAGGTCATCGGGTCCTGGAAGATCATCGCGACGCGTTTGCCGCGGATGGAGCGGGCCTCGGCGGGCGAGCAGTGGAGGAGGTCGATGCCGTCGAACATCGCGGTGCCGCTCACGATGCGGCCCGGGGGCGTCGGGATGAGGCCCATGATCGAGTAGCAGGTCACGGACTTGCCGGAGCCGGACTCGCCGACGATGCCGAGCGTCTCACCGCGTTCGACGGAGAAGCTCACGCCGTCGACCGCGCGGTAGACGCCGCTGCGGGTGTGGAAATGGGTGCGGAGATCGGTGACGGAGAGGAGAGGCACGGGGCGGAGGAGGAATGACCAATGACTAAGGTCTAATGACTAATGACGGAGGCAGGACGACGGAGAAAGTTGGGAGGGGAAGGACCAAGGATTAAGCAGGAAGTCGGCCGTTGGGTGGTCAGGAGCGTGGGGTGGCGAGGAGTTCGTGCAAGGCTGCGGAGGCGGTTTCGGGGGCGAGGTCGGCGAGGTTGCCGCCGCCGGTGGGGGGGCAGGCGGGTGGTTGGAGGAGCCGCGTGGGACCGGAAAAGACGGGTCCGGTGCGAAGCGGATTGGTGGGACCAAAGAGGGCGAGCAGCGGGACGCCGAGGGCGTTGGCGAGGTGCATGCCGCCGGTGTCGTTGGTCACGAGGAGGCGGCAGGCGCGGAGACGGGCGCAGTAGTCGGGCAGGGAAGTGCGGCCGGCGAGGTCTTCGACCTGCGTCGGCGCAAAGCCGGCGGCGATGGCGCTGGTGATCGGGGTGTCGTTGGCCGTGCCGAAGAGGACGAAGCGCGTGGTGGGGTGCGCGGCGATGAGGGCGCGCCAGTGGGCGACGGGCCAGCGCTTCGCGGGGGTGTTTTCGGAGCCGGGAATCAAACCGATGATCGAATTATGATTTTCGATTTTTGATTCGACTGGCGTGCGGTCGGCAGGGGCGTTGAGGCCGAAGTGGCGGAGGAAGTTTTCCCAGAGCTCGAGTTGGTGGTGGGTGCGTTCGTTGAAGTCGGCGGGGACGACGTAGGCATGGGAGAGGAGCGGGCGGCGTTTGCCGGGGCGGACGAGACCGAAGCGTTGGCGGCAACCGGTGAGCCAGGCCTCGAGGTCGCCGCGGAATGAGTTGGTGAAGAGGAGCCAGACGTCGGGATATTCGGCGCGGAGGCGGCGGAAGAACGGGAAGTAGCCGAGTCCCTGAGGGGGCAGGGCGAGGGTGCGGTCGGCGACGCCCCACGACTCGACGAGGGCGAGGAAGGGCTTTTTCCCGACGAGAATCAGTTCGGCATCGGGGCGCGAGGTGCGGAGGGCGCGGAGGAGCGGGAGCGCCATGACGACGTCGCCGAGCCAATTGGGCAGACGGACGAAGATGCGGGTGCGGCGAGGGAGCGCGGGGAGGCCGCGGGCGGCGAGATCGGCGGCGAGGAGATCGCGTTTGGCCTCGAGGCGGAAACGCTTTTGCGGGATGTCCTGATTCCGCCACCGATCGTGGGCCCAGAGCCAGGAGGCGCAGAGATTGTCGTCGCCGGCGAGGAGTTGCTCGAGCCAGCGATTGAGCCCGAGGGTGACGGATTCGGTGGTGCCGCCGGTGGCAATGAGATGGGCGCCGACCTCGACCCGCCAAAAGGCGCGACGCCGCGGGAAGATGCCGTAGACGCGGGCGGAGAACTTTTCGGCCATGAGCCCGGGGAGTTCCGTGGTCGAGCACACGCGGCCGAAGAGTGTGGTGAGGGCCCCCTGCAGGCCGGCGTTTTGGTCGAAGAGGACACCGACGAACCCTTGACGGCGGAGAATCTTGAGAGCCTCGGCGAAGCCCTCCTTGCGGGAAAGGAGCTTCATGCCGAAACGCTCGCGGGAGGCGGTGACGAAGGCGTTGGCGGCGGGGTTGTCGAGCGGGCGGAAGATGATGCCAAACTCGGGAAACGGGCCGGGGACGACGAGCGGTTGAGAAGTCTGGGCCTCCCAGTAGGCCAGGTGCGGCGAGCAGATGAGCGTGGCGGCGGGATTGGTCTGATGCAGCGCGTAGGCGGCGAGCATCTCGGGGGAGACGGATACGATCTCACGCAGGCGGTCGGCGCTCAGGTAAGGGGTGGCGAGGGAGAGCAGGGCGGTCTCAATCATGCGCCGGCAACTCTCGCGGCCGATGGCGCGATGCCAGGTGACGGGCTGAGCCGGGAAGGCGTGGTGGAGATTGGAGAGGACGAGGCGGCGACGGCGCGGCAGGCAAAAGAAGAGAAAATCACCGAACCCGGCGGCCAGGGCGCGCAGGAGGAGTTCCGGGGTGTGCGCAAGGAGCCAACCGAGAAGTTTTAATGAAAATAGCAGCACGCGGGCGGGAGAAGGGATTTGGCGTTTGATTTTCGCCGGGAAAAACCATGAAACGTAACGCTCCCGCGGTTAAAGCAGATTCTGCCCGGCCGTGCGGCGACTCCATGACCGAACTCCTCATCATCAAACCTTCCTCCCTTGGCGACATCGTGCACGCATTGCAGGTGGCGACCTCGTTGAAGGCCCAGCATGCCGGTCTGCGCATTTCGTGGGTGGTGCGGGAGATCTTCGCGCCGATTGTGCGGGCCTGCGAAGCGGTGGATCACGTTTACGTGTTCGAACGGGCGGGTGGCGCCAAGGGCTTCCTCAAGCTCACCAAGGAGATTCGCAAGACGAAGTTCGACTACGTGTTCGACATGCAGGGCCTCCTGCGCACAGGCCTGATGACCTCGCGGGCGCTGGCGACGAAGAAAGTCGGGCGCAGCGACGCGCGGGAAATGTCCGGGATCTTTTACGACCAGAAAGTCGCACTTCCGCCCGACGGTGACCGCAGTCACGCGCTCGATGTGCTCCTGCAGTTTTGCCCGGTGATCGGAGCGAAGCCGGAATTGCGCGGCACGCTGAAGTTCCGGGAAGTCGACAGCCTGAATCTGCGCTTTGCGGACAGTCGCGGCGGCGGCAAGCCGATCGTGATGTTCCCCGACAGCCGCCGGGCGGAGAAGTGCTGGGGCGGTTTCAAACAGCTCACTGAGATGATCCTGCGCGAGGACAAGACGCGCAAGGTGGTGTGGGCGGGCAGCAATTACGTGCACGATCGCGGCGCCTACAAGCCGGAGCAGTTCTTTAACCTGACGGGCAACACCAGCCTCGTGTCGCTGCCGGCGCTGATCAAACGCGCGGACTGGGTGATCTCCAATGACAGCGGTCCGATGCACCTCGCGGCGGCGCTGGGTGTGCGGGTGATGGGAATCTTCGGGCCGACGGATCCGCGGTTGTTTGGCCCCTATCCCTTGAACGGCCCGACGAATTTCGTCGTGCAGGCGCCCGTGGGAGACTTGAAGCTCCTCTCAGCCAAAGATGTCTACGCGCGCTTCCAGAAGATCCGGGCGCGTCTGAAATAATTTAGTGCACCGCCGGCCGTCCGAACGGCCCTCTCTCGAACCTTTTTCCCTTTTTCTCCATGCTCGATCCCAAACTCATCCGCGAAACGCCTGACGCCGTGCGGGCGGCGATTGCCAAGAAACACCTCGAAGTCGATCTCGACGCCGTGCTCGCGATCGACACGGCGTGGCGGGCGCAGTTGCAGGAAGTCGAGGCGCTGCGCGCCAAGCAGAAGGCGGCGAATACCGAGATGGCGGCGCTGCCGAAGGGCACGCCGGAGTTTCTCGCGAAGGTCGCCGAGATGAGGGCCGTGTCGGCGCAGGTGAGAGAGCGCGAAGTGCAGCTCAAGGAGAGCGAGGAGAAATTCCGCACGGCGATGCTCTCGATCCCGAATCTCCCGCACGCCAGCGTGCCCGAGGGACGCACGCCGGAGGAGAATGTCGTTTTCGCCACGAACGGCGACGTCAATGCCGTCTCGCCCCACGCGAAAGCCCACTGGGAAATCACGGGCTTCGAAAAGTTGTTCGACTTCGCGCGCGGCGCGAAGGTCACGGGTGCAGGCTTCCCTTTCTACGTTGGGGATGGGGCGCGCATCGTGCGCGCCTTGCTGCACTTCTTCTTGGATGAAGACGGCAAGGCCGGCTACACCGAGGTGAATCCGCCGATCTTTGTGAACGCGGCGAGCGCCACGGCGACCGGACAGCTCCCGGACAAGGAAGGCCAGATGTATGAGACCACACCCGATCACCTCTATGCGGTGCCGACGGCCGAGGTTCCGCTGACCAATTTCTTCCGCGACGAGATCGTCGAAGAGTCAGCCCTGCCCATCTTCCGCTGCGCCTACACCCCGTGCTTCCGGCGCGAGGCCGGCAGCTACGGCAAGGATGTGCGCGGCCTCAACCGCCTGCACCAATTCGACAAAGTCGAGTTGCTCAAGTGGGTGCACCCGAGCTCCAGCTACGATGAGCTCGACAAGCTGCGCCTCGATGCGGAGCGCATTCTCCAGAAGCTCGGCTTGCCCTATCGCGTGTTGCTGATGTGCGGTGGCGATCTCGGTTTCTCCCAGACGAAGAAATACGATTTGGAAGTCTGGTCGGCCGGTCAGAAACGATGGCTCGAAGTCTCGAGCTGCTCGAATTTCGAGGCGTTCCAAGCTCGCCGGGCGCAGATCCGTTTCCGCTCGAAGGACACCGGCAAGCCGGAACTCGTGCACACGCTCAACGGCTCCGGCCTCGCGGTGCCCCGCGTGCTCGCGGCGCTCCTCGAGAACAACCTGCAGGCCGACGGCCGGGTGAAGATTCCCGAGGCGCTCGTGCCGTATTTCGGCAAGGAGTATCTGACCTTCGCCTAAGGGCCGCCGCCGGGGGCGCGCTCCCGGTGTCATTGCCGCATGAAACGCCGCGCGATCGATTGGTCTGACTGCGCGGTGCAACTCGCCTCTGCGATTCCGCGCGGAGCCTTGCATCCGGCCGTCGTGGCGTGGGCGGAGGAAAATCCGCCGTCAGCCAAGTGGCACGTGGCGTTTTCCGGCGGAGCCGATTCGCTGGCCCTGCTGTTGTTGCTGTGGGCGCACTGGCCGAAGCGGCGGCGCCGGTTGGTCGCGTTACACTTCAATCACCGACTCCGGGGGCGCGCCGCGCGGTCCGACGCGAAATTTTGTGCCGGGGTATGCTCTGCCTTGGGAGTCGACTATGTGACCGACGAGTGGCGCGAGGCGAAGCCAGGGGCGAGTGAGGCAGAGGCGCGCACCGCGCGGCTGGCGTTTTTCGCGGCGAAGTCGCGGGTGCTATGGCTCGGCCACCAGCAGGACGATATCGCGGAGACTCTCCTGATGCGGCTGGGGCGGGGGAGCGGAACCGGCGGACTCGCGGCGCCGCGTCCCGTGCAGATGATGCCTCGGGGGCGCACGCACCTGCGGCCCTTGCTCACGCTGAAGAAGGCCGAGCTCGTGGCGGCCCTGCAAGCGGCGGGTGCGGAGTGGCGCGAAGACGCGACCAACGGCACTGGCATCTATTTGCGAAATCGGATCCGGCAGGACGTGCTGCCCGGCTGGATTGAAGCGTCACACCGCGATGCGCTGGCCGGGGCGGCCCGGAGTCGCGAACTGCTCGAGGAAGACGATGCGGCGCTGGAGGCATGGCTCGCCGAGCTGCGGCCGCTGCATCCGGACGGTTGGCTGAATCTGTCGGCCTTGCAGGACAAGCCCCGGGCCGTGGTGCGTCGCGCGGTGCATGCGTGGTTGTTGGCTCAGTCCAAGGCCGGGGAATTGTCGCGGCAGGCGTTTGATTTGCTTCTCGCGGCGGTGGAACGTGGAGCGCCGACTAAACAGAGCATCGGCAAGCAAGGCTTTGCCGTGGTGCGCGCTGGACGACTGGTTTTCGTGCCCATTGGAAAACCCCAAAGAAGATTCCGGGGGCGCGCCAATTGACTTATCGGCGGGGAACATCCACCGTCAGCCCTTAGTCCACAAAGGAAATGTCCGAACCAGAAAACAAAAAGTCCCGCCGCGCCCTCAAAAATCTCCCGCCGGATCGCTTTCAGCCGAAGATGCTCATCTTCTGGCTGGTGCTCGTCGGAGCAGTCGTAGGGCTGCTGATGTGGTCGCCCAACCTCAGCACGGCGCCGGAGACGCTGACCATCCAAGACGTGGTGGAGCGAGCGGAGGCGGGCAACATCAACAATGCTGCGGGCAAGACCGCGATCATTCGCCCGGATCCCAGCGGTGGCCGGGACTGGCACACGATCGTCGGCGAGAGCCGCAAGTCAGCCAGCGAGCCCACCTTCAAGCCCTTCCGGGCCGCCGGCCGCGTCACCGACGCGAGCATGGAGCGACTGCAGAAATCCAAGCTGTTCAGCGAGCAGCCCACGACGACCCTGCTGACCTCGATCGCCGCTCAGGTCATCCCGTTTTTGCTGATCATCGGTCTCCTCTATTTCCTGTTTGTGCGCCAGCTGCGCCAGGCCGGTCGGGGTGCCTTGAGCTTCGGCAAAAGCCGCGCCAAGCTCCTCACGCGTGATCGGGACAAGATCACCTTTGCGGACGTCGCCGGCTGCGATGAGGCCAAGGAAGAAGTTTCCGAGGTCGTCGAGTTCCTCAAGGACCCGAAGAAGTTCACCAAGATGGGTGGACGCATCCCGAAGGGTATTTTGATGGTCGGACCTCCCGGCACGGGTAAGACCCTCCTCGCCAAGGCGGTCGCCGGCGAAGCCGACGTGCCCTTCTTCAGCATCTCGGGCTCTGACTTTGTAGAAATGTTCGTCGGCGTCGGCGCGAGCCGCGTGCGCGACATGTTCGAGCAAGGTCGCAAGAGTGCGCCCTGCCTGATCTTCATCGATGAAATCGACGCGGTCGGTCGCCAGCGCGGTGCCGGCCTCGGTGGCGGCAACGATGAACGCGAGCAGACCTTGAACTCTTTGCTCGTCGAGATGGACGGCTTCGACACGACGGAAGGCGTCATCATCATCGCCGCGACGAATCGTCCCGACGTGCTCGACAGCGCGCTGCTGCGCCCGGGCCGCTTTGATCGCCAGATCTACGTCGACCTCCCTGACTTGGTGGGTCGCGAACAGATCCTGCGCGTGCACGCCAAGCGCATCAGCCTGGCGGAGAACGTGGAACTCGCTGTGATCGCCCGCGGCACCCCGGGGCTGTCCGGTGCCGAGCTGGCCAATTTGTTGAACGAAGCGGCGCTGCTCGCCGCCCGCCGCGGCAAGAAGAAGGTCGAGATGATCGACGTCGAAGACGCCCGCGAGAAGGTG